>NZ_CP046508.1:1765000-2079000 GCF_017161115.1 Variovorax sp. RKNM96
AGATTCAATCGCCATCGGCGGGCAGTCTTCGGTGGCCGCGACAGCCACCTCTGGCATCGCGGTCGGCCGCGGTGCGGTCGTCAACGGTATCTTTGCCTTGGCAATTGGTGATGGTGCCAATGCGTCCGGCAGCGGCAGCGGCATCACCGCCATCGGCAACGGGGCGAAAGCGAGCGTCGGAACCAGTACGGCGATTGGCGTCAACGCCAATGCGGCCAACACCGACGCCACGGCACTCGGCAACGGTGCCTTGGCATCGGGAACACAGGACACGGCGATTGGCGTCACCGCCAGAGCCACTGGCGGTTCGAGCTCCGCATTCGGCAACGGTGCCAATGCCAGTGGTCAAAATTCCCTGGCACTGGGTGTCGGCAACGTCGCGTCGAATTTCGCCGCGGTGGCGGTGGGCAACCTGAGCAAGGCATCGGGCTTGCGCAGCGTTGCGCTGGGCGATCAGGCCAACGCCAGCAATAGCAGTGCGATCGCCTTGGGCACCAACGCCAATGCCACCCAGTCGGGTGCCATCGCGATGGGGCAGGGAGCTCAAGGCACGGGAGTGAACGCCGTCGCCCTGGGCGCGGGAACGCTGGTGCGGACCGACAACTCGGTGGCGCTGGGTGCGGGCTCGACAACCGCCGCGACTTCGCCGAGCGGTACCGGTTACATGACTGGCACGACAGCTCCGGCGTCGGAAGTTTCGGTGGGTGCATCCGGCGCCACGCCGACGCGACGCATCACCAACCTGGCCGATGGCGCGGCACAGCAGGACGCGGTGACCGTGGCGCAGCTGAGCACCAGCAACACCAGCCTCTCGACCAGCATCACGAGTCTCTCGACCTCGACGTCGAGCGGCCTGAGCACGGCCACGAGCAGCATCAACAGCCTGTCGACTTCGACGTCGTCTGGCCTGAGCACTGCGACCAGCAGTATTCGCAGCCTGTCGACCTCGACGTCGTCTGGCTTGAGCACGGTCACCAGCAGCATCGGTAGCTTGTCGACATCGACCTCCTCTGGCCTGAGCACGGCCACGAGCAGCATCGGCAGTCTGTCGACCTCTACCTCGAGCGGAATCAGCAGTCTCTCGACCTCCACATCGTCAGGCCTGAGCACTGCAACCAGCAGCATCGGAAGCTTGTCGACTTCCACGTCGTCGGGCTTGAGCACTGCGACGAGCAGCATTGGCAGCTTGTCGACCTCGACCTCGTCTGGTCTGAGCACCGCCACGAGCGGCATCAGCAGCCTGTCGACTTCCACGTCGTCTGGTCTGAGCACTGCGACGAGCAGCATCGGTAGCCTGTCGACGTCTACCTCGAGTGGAATCAGCAGCCTGTCGACCTCCACATCGTCTGGCCTGAGCACTGCGACGAGCAGCATCGGTAGCCTGTCGACGTCTACCTCGAGCGGCATCAGTAGCCTCTCGACATCCACATCGTCGGGCCTGAGTACTGCAACCAGCAGCATCGGCAGCCTGTCGACGTCTACCTCCAGCGGCATCAGCAGCCTGTCGACTTCCACGTCGTCTGGCCTGAGCACCGCGACCAGCAGCATCGGCAGCCTGTCGACGTCTACCTCCAGTGGCATCAGCAGCCTGTCGACTTCCACGTCGTCTGGCTTGAGCACGGCAACGAGCGGCATCAGCAGCCTCTCGACCTCCACGTCGTCGGGGCTGAGCACTGCGACGAGCAGCATCGGCAGCCTGTCGACGTCTACCTCGAGTGGAATCAGCAGCCTGTCGACCTCCACATCGTCTGGCCTGAGTACTGCAACCAGCAGCATCGGAAGCTTGTCGACCTCGACCTCGAGCGGTCTGAGCACTGCTACGAGCAGTATCGGCAGCCTGTCGACTTCCACGTCGTCTGGCTTGAGCACGGCAACGAGCAGCATTGGCAGCTTGTCGACCTCGACCTCGTCTGGTTTGAGCACCGCCACGAGCGGAATCAGCAGCCTGTCGACCTCCACATCGTCTGGCCTGAGCACTGCGACGAGCAGCATCGGTAGCCTGTCGACGTCTACCTCGAGCGGCATCAGTAGCCTCTCGACATCCACATCGTCGGGCCTGAGTACTGCGACGAGCAGCATCGGTAGCCTGTCGACGTCTACCTCGAGCGGTATCAGTAGCCTCTCGACATCCACATCGTCGGGCCTGAGTACTGCGACGAGCAGCATCGGTAGCTTGTCGACGTCTACCTCGAGCGGAATCAGTAGCCTTTCGACATCCACATCGTCGGGCCTGAGTACTGCAACCAGCAGCATCGGCAGCCTGTCGACTTCCACGTCGTCTGGCTTGAGCACGGCAACGAGCGGCATCAGCAGCCTCTCGACCTCCACGTCGTCGGGGCTGAGCACTGCGACGAGCAGCATCGGTAGCTTGTCGACGTCTACCTCGAGCGGAATCAGTAGCCTTTCGACATCCACATCGTCGGGCCTGAGTACTGCAACCAGCAGCATCGGCAGCCTGTCTACCTCGACATCGAGTGGCCTGAGCACCGCTACGAGCAGCATCGGCAGCCTGTCGACTTCCACGTCGTCCGGCTTGAGCACGGCAACGAGCGGCATCAGCAGCCTCTCGACCTCCACGTCGTCGGGCCTGAGCACAGCGACCAGCGGCATCTCAAGCTTGTCCACTGGTTTGAGCACGACCAACAGCAGCGTGAGCAGCCTCTCGACAGGCTTGAGTACCTCCGCGAGCGGCATCGGCAGCTTGTCGACGGGCCTGAGCACGACGAACAGCAACCTGGGTACGCTGAGCTCGTCGGTCAGTTCGATCTACAACACCGGCACGAAATACTTCCACGCCAACAGCACGGGCGCGGACAGCCAGGCCATCGGCGCCAACAGCGTGGCGATCGGCCAGGGCGCAATTGCCAACAGCGACAACAGCGTGGCGCTGGGCGCGAATTCCGTGGCAAGCAGGACTGCGGCGGCCCAGACCAACTATGACGCTTTCGGGCTGACCAGCAAGCAGAGTTCGTCGGGTGAACTGAACATTGGCGATCGGCAGATCACGGGCGTCAGCGCCGGCAGTGCAGATACCGACGCGCCTAATATTGCACAGCTGAAGGGGGTTGCGAATTCGCTGTCGACGGGCCTGAGCACGACGAACAGCAACGTCAGCAGCCTGTCGACTTCGACCTCCTCTGGTCTCAGCACTGCGACGAGCAGCATTGACAGCTTGTCGACCTCGACGTCGTCGGGTTTGAGCACGGCGACCAGCAGCATCAATAGTCTGTCGACTTCGACGTCGTCGGGCTTGAGCACTGCTACGAGCAGCATCAGCAGCCTGTCGACCTCGACATCGTCCGGGCTGAGCACCGCTACCAGCAGCATCAGCAGCTTGTCGACCTCCACGTCAAGCGGCCTGAGCACTGCAACCAGCAGTATCGGCAGCCTGTCGACTTCGACCTCCTCTGGTCTCAGCACTGCGACGAGCAGCATTGACAGCTTGTCTACCTCGACGTCGTCGGGTTTGAGCACTGCTACGAGCAGCATCGGCAGCCTGTCGACCTCCACCTCGAGCGGCCTGAGTACTGCGACCAGCAGCATTGGCAGCTTGTCGACCTCGACGTCGTCCGGTCTGAGCACTGCGACCAGTAGCATCAGCAGCCTGTCGACATCGACCTCGAGCGGTCTGAGCACAGCAACCAGCAGCATCAGCAGCCTGTCGACTTCCACGTCGTCGGGTCTGAGCACTGCCACAAGCAGCATCGATAGCCTCTCGACTTCGACGTCGTCGGGGTTGAGCACTGCTACGAGCAGCATCGGCAGCCTGTCGACCTCCACCTCGAGCGGCCTGAGTACTGCGACCAGCAGCATTGGCAGCTTGTCGACCTCGGCATCGTCTGGTTTGAGCACGGCGACGAGCAGCATCGGCAGCCTGTCGACTTCGACGTCGAGTGGGTTGAGCACCGCCACGAGCAGCATCGGCAGCCTGTCGACCTCGACCTCCTCTGGCTTGAGCACGGCAACCAGCAGCATCGACAGCTTGTCGACCTCCACATCGTCTGGCTTGAGCACGGCTACCAGCGGCATCTCGAGCTTGTCGACCGGCCTGAGCACGACCAACAGCACGGTCAGCAGTCTGTCGACTTCGACGTCGTCTGGCCTGAGCACTGCTGCCAGCAGCATCAGTAGCTTGTCGACTTCGACGTCGTCAGGTCTCAGTACTGCCACTAGCAGCATCGATAGCCTCTCGACTTCGACGTCGTCGGGCTTGAGTACTGCGACCAGTGGCATCTCCAGTCTGTCGACCGGCTTGAGCACAACCAACAGCACGGTCAGCAGCCTGTCGACTTCGGCGTCGTCAGGTCTCAGCACTGCCACTAGCAGTATCGATAGCTTGTCGACTTCGACGTCGTCCGGTCTGAGCACTGCCACCAGCAGCATCAGCAGTCTGTCGACCTCGACATCGTCCGGTCTGAGCACAGCGACCAGCAGCATCGGCAGCTTGTCGACTTCAACCTCGAGCGGTCTGAGCACAGCAACCAGTGGCATCTCGAGCCTGTCTACTGGCCTGAGCACGACCAACAGCACTGTCAGCAGTCTGTCGACTTCGGCATCGAGTGGCCTGAGCACTGCGACGAGCGGCATCGACAGCCTGTCCACCTCGACATCGTCAGGGCTGAGCACCGCGACGAGCAGTATCAGCAGCTTGTCGACTTCGACGTCGTCCGGTCTGAGCACTGCGACGAGCAGCATTGACAGCTTGTCGACCTCGACGTCGTCGGGTTTGAGCACGGCGACCAGCAGCATCGGCAGCCTGTCGACTTCGACCTCGAGCGGTCTGAGCACTGCGACGAGCAGCATTGACAGCTTGTCGACCTCGACGTCGTCGGGTTTGAGCACGGCGACCAGCAGCATCGGCAGCCTGTCGACTTCGACCTCGAGCGGTCTGAGCACGGCCACAAGCAGCATCAGCAGTCTGTCGACCTCGACGTCGTCCGGTCTGAGCACTGCGACCAGTAGCATCAGCAGCCTGTCGACATCGACCTCGAGCGGTCTGAGTACGGCAACCAGCAGCATCAGCAGCCTGTCGACTTCCACGTCGTCGGGTCTGAGCACTGCCACCAGCAGCATCGATAGCCTGTCGACCTCGACGTCGTCGGGTTTGAGCACAGCGACCAGCAGCATCGGCAGCCTGTCGACCTCCACCTCGAGCGGCCTGAGTACTGCGACCAGCAGCATTGGCAGCTTGTCGACCTCGACGTCGTCCGGTCTGAGCACAGCGACCAGTAGCATCAGCAGCCTGTCGACATCGACCTCGAGCGGTCTGAGCACGGCAACCAGCAGTATCAGCAGCCTGTCGACTTCCACGTCGTCGGGTCTGAGCACTGCCACAAGCAGCATCGATAGCCTGTCGACCTCGACGTCGTCGGGTTTGAGCACAGCGACCAGCAGCATCGGCAGCCTGTCGACTTCGACCTCGAGCGGTCTGAGCACGGCCACAAGTAGCATCAGCAGTCTGTCGACCTCGACATCGTCCGGTCTGAGCACAGCGACCAGCAGCATCGGCAGCTTGTCGACTTCAACCTCGAGCGGTCTGAGCACAGCAACCAGTGGCATCTCGAGCCTGTCTACTGGCCTGAGCACGACCAACAGCACTGTCAGCAGTCTGTCGACTTCGGCATCGAGTGGCCTGAGCACTGCGACGAGCGGCATCGACAGCCTGTCCACCTCGACATCGTCAGGACTGAGCACCGCGACGAGCAGTATCAGCAGCTTGTCGACCTCGACGTCGTCGGGCCTGAGCACTGCAACCAGCAGTATCAGCAGCTTGTCGACCTCGACGTCGTCGGGCCTGAGCACTGCAACTAGCAGTATCAGCAGCTTGTCGACTTCGACGTCGTCCGGTCTGAGCACTGCCGCCAGCAGCATCGATAGCCTGTCGACCTCGACGTCGTCGGGTTTGAGCACGGCGACCAGCAGCATCAGCAGCCTGTCGACTTCCACGTCGTCGGGTCTGAGCACTGCCACAAGCAGCATCGATAGCCTCTCGACTTCGACGTCGTCGGGGTTGAGCACCGCAACCAGCAGTATCAGCAGCTTGTCGACTTCGACGTCGTCCGGTCTGAGCACTGCCACCAGCAGTATCAGCAGCCTGTCGACATCGACCTCGAGCGGTCTGAGCACGGCGACCAGCAGCATCAGCAGCCTGTCGACTTCCACGTCGTCGGGTCTGAGCACTGCCACAAGCAGCATCGATAGCCTCTCGACTTCGACGTCGTCGGGGTTGAGCACTGCGACCAGCAGCATCAGCAGTCTGTCGACTTCGACGTCGTCCGGTCTGAGCACTGCCACCAGTAGCATCGATAGCTTGTCGACCTCGACGTCGTCGGGTCTAAGCACTGCCACCAGCAGTATCAGCAGCCTGTCGACATCGACCTCGAGCGGTCTAAGCACTGCCACCAGCAATATCAGCAGCCTGTCGACCTCGACCTCGAGCGGTCTGAGCACGGCGACCAGCAGCATCAGCAGCCTGTCGACTTCCACGTCGTCGGGTCTGAGCACTGCCACAAGCAGCATCGATAGCCTCTCGACTTCGACGTCGTCGGGGTTGAGCACGGCGACCAGCAGCATCAGCAGTCTGTCGACTTCGACGTCGTCCGGTCTGAGCACTGCCACCAGCAGCATCAGCAGCCTGTCGACCTCGACCTCGAGCGGTCTGAGCACGGCCACAAGCAGCATCGACAGCCTCTCGACCTCGACCTCGAGCGGTCTGAGCACGGCGACCAGCAGCATCAGCAGCCTGTCGACTTCCACGTCGTCGGGTCTGAGCACTGCCAGCAGCAGCATCGATAGCCTCTCGACTTCGACGTCGTCGGGCTTGAGTACTGCGACCAGCAGCATCAGCAGTCTGTCGACATCGACCTCGAGCGGTCTGAGCACGGCCACAAGCAGCATCGACAGCCTCTCGACCTCGACCTCCTCCGGGCTGAGCACGGCGACCAGCAGCATCGACAGTCTGTCGACCTCGACGTCGTCGGGTCTGAGCACGGCTACCAGCGGTATCTCGAGCCTGTCGACTGGTTTGAGCACGACCAACAGCACCGTCAGCAGCCTGTCGACTTCCACATCGAGCGGCCTGAGCACGGCGACGAGCAGCATCGACAGCCTGTCGACCTCCACGTCGTCCGGTCTGAGCACAGCGACCAGCGGTATCTCGAGCCTGTCGACCGGTCTGAGCACGACCAACAGCACCGTCAGCAGCCTGTCGACTTCGACCTCCTCCGGTCTGAGCACTGCCACAAGCAGCATTGACAGCTTGTCGACCTCGACGTCGTCTGGCCTGAGTACTGCTACCAGCGGTATCTCGAGCCTGTCCACCGGCTTGAGCACGACCAACAGTACCGTCAGCAGTCTGTCGACCTCCACGTCAAGTGGCTTGAGCACAGCGACCAGCAGCATCGACAGTCTGTCGACCTCCACGTCGTCCGGCCTGAGCACTGCGACCAGCAATATCAGCAGTCTGTCCACGTCGACGTCTTCTGGTCTGAGCACTGCAACCAGCAGCATCAGCAGCTTGTCGACTTCGACCTCGAGCGGTCTGAGCACCGCCACCAGCAGCATCAGTAGCCTGTCGACTTCCACGTCGTCCGGCCTGAGCACTGCGACCAGCAGTATCAGCAGTCTGTCCACGTCGACGTCTTCTGGTCTGAGCACTGCCACCAGCAGCATCAGCAGCTTGTCGACTTCGACGTCGTCGGGCCTGAGTACTGCTACTAGCGGCATCAGCAGCCTGTCTACCGGCCTGAGCACGACCAACAGCACCGTCAGCAGTCTGTCGACTTCCACGTCGAGCGGCCTGAGCACGGCCACGAGCAGCATCGACAGTCTCTCGACTTCCACGTCGTCCGGTCTGAGTACTGCTACCAGCGGCATCAGCAGCCTGTCTACCGGCCTGAGCACGACCAACAGCACCGTCAGCAGTCTGTCGACTTCCACGTCGTCCGGTCTGAGTACTGCTACCAGCGGCATCAGCAGCCTGTCTACCGGCCTGAGCACGACCAACAGCACCGTCAGCAGTCTGTCGACTTCCACGTCGAGCGGTCTGAGCACGGCCACGAGCAGCATCGACAGTCTCTCGACTTCCACGTCGTCGGGCCTGAGTACTGCTACCAGCGGCATCAGCAGCCTGTCGACCGGTCTGAGCACGACCAACAGCACCGTCAGCAGTCTGTCGACCTCAACGTCGAGCGGTCTGAGCACGGCCTTCAGTGGCATCGGCAGCCTGTCGACAGGTCTGAGCGTTGCCACCAGCGGCATCTCGAGCTTGTCGACCGGCCTGAGTACCACCAACAGCAGCGTCAATAGTCTGTCGACTTCGACCTCGTCCGGCCTGAGCACGGCGACCAGCAGCATCAACAGCCTCTCGACTTCGACCTCGTCGGGCCTGAGCACTGCCACAAGCAGCATCAACAGCCTGTCGACCTCGACCTCGTCTGGCCTGAGCACTGTCACCAGCAGTGTCGACAGCCTCTCGACTTCCACGTCGAGCGGCCTGAGCACCGCCACCAGCAGCATCTCGAGTCTGTCGACCGGTCTGAGCACCGTGACCAGCAGCGTCAGCAGCCTCTCGACCGGCCTGAGCACGACGAACAGCAACGTCAACAGTCTGTCGACCTCGACGTCGTCGGGTCTGAGCACTGCCACCAGCGGGATCTCGAGCCTGTCGACGGGCCTGAGCACGACCAACAGCAGCCTCAACAGCTTGTCCACGAGCGTGAGCGGCTCGGCCAGTGGCCTTGCCAGCCTGTCGACCTCGACCTCCACGGGCCTGAGCACTGCCACCAGTGGCATCAGCAGCCTGAGCACGTCGGTCAGCAGCATCTACAACGGCGGCACCAAGTACTTCCACGCCAAATCGACCGCCGCAGACTCGGTGGCCAGCGGTCAGGAATCCGTGGCGATCGGCCCGCAGTCGGTCGCCAGCGGCGCCAACTCCTTCGCTGCCGGCAACGGAGCGAAGGCAACGGCCGACGGCGCAGTCGCCATCGGCTTCGGCGCACAGGCCACGGGGGCCAACGCCATCGCGATCGGTTCGGGCGCCCTGGCGACCGGCTCACAGGCGATCGGCGTCGATTCCCGCGCAGGTGGCGGTGGCGTGGCGTTGGGCGACAAGGCCGATGCCGGCGGCACGGTGCTGAGCCAGGCGCAGAACGTCTCCCAGGGCACGGCCATCGGCTTCGGCTCGCTGGTCACGCAAAGCGGTGGCGTGGCGCTGGGCGCGGGGTCCAAGGCGACGACCGCAGCGGGCATCGTCGGCTACATCCCCGGCAGTGCGAACGCGCAGCAGGAAGCAGCCATCAGAGCCACGACCAGCACGCAAGCCGCCGTGTCCGTCGGCGACGCCGCCAACGGTCAGTTCCGCCAGATCACCGGTGTGGCGGCAGGCTCGGCCGACAGCGATGCGACCAACGTCGCGCAGCTGAAGGCCGCATCGACCGCAGCCAAGGCCAGCAGCGTGCAGTACGCGACCAACCCGGACGGGTCGGTCAACTACAACCAGATCACGCTGGGTGGCGGCCAGGCGCCGGGCGGCACGCGCATCTCGAACGTGGCACCGGGCATCCTGCCGGGCGACGCGGTCAACGTGCAGCAGCTGAACCAGGTTCAGGGTCAGGTCGGCGAAGTGGCGCGCATTGCCTACTCAGGCTCGGCGATGGCCTTTGCGATGTCGGGCACCTACCTGCCGACGCTCTACCCGGGTGAGAAGACCGTGGGCGTGGGCTTCGGCAGCTACAAGGGCTACAGCGCCGTGGCGCTGACCTTCAAGGCCTTGTCGGACGACGGCAAGATGTCCTGGGGCGCGGGCCTGACCACCACCGGCAAGGAGTGGGGCGTGAACGCCGGCATCGGCTGGAAGTGGAAATAAGCCACTGAATTAGAGTAGCCGCAGCAACGTGGCTCCCGCGCCGATGGTGCGGGAGCCATTTTTTTTGGTACACACTCACCCCCATGCGCATTGGTATTTCAGTCCTCACTCACGCGGGGCAGAACATCTGGGAAAACGGGATGGGGCAGAACGTCCTGTTTCTCGCCCGGCTGCTGCAACGCATCGACTTTGTCGAGTCCGTCACGCTGGTCGATGCGGGCGACCAGCAGGCCATGCCACCGCAGGTCGACCTCTCCGCCATGGGCCTTGCCATCGGTCGCGCCCGCGAGCTGACCGATGCGCTGGACGTGGTCATCGAGATGGCCGGCGCGCTCGACGTGCAATGGCTCTCGTACTTCCGCGCCTGCGGCGGGCGTGCCGTCTTCCATTGCGTGGGGCAACCCTTCGTGGCGCTGGCCGAGCCGATCGTGTTCAGCGACAAGGGCCACTTCAGCAAGCCCGACCGCTGCGACGAGGTCTGGCTGCTGCCCAAGGATGGCGTCTTCGCACCGATGATGCGGACCCTGCACCGTTGCCCGGTGCATGAAGTCCCGTACCTCTGGTCGCCGCAGTTCCTGGACCAGCGCGTGACCGAAGTGGCGGCGTCGGGCTATCGCTTCGGCTACACGCCACGCACCGCCGAGCAGCCCGGCTTCCGCGTGGCGATCTTCGAGCCCAACATCTCGGTGGTGAAGTCCAGCAGCGTGCCCATGCTGATCTGCGACGGTGCCTACCGCATCGACCCGAACGCCGTGACCTCGATGCAGGTGCTCAACACCCTGCACCTGAAGGACCACGCGACGATGCTCTACATGGCGAACTCGCTGGACATCGTGCGCCAGCACAAGGCCATCTTCCATGGGCGGCACGACTTCGCGGGGTTCATGGTGCAGTTTGCCGATGCGGTGGTGTCGCACCAGTGGCAGAACGACCAGAACTACAGCTATCTCGATGCGCTGTACGGCAACTACCCGCTCGTGCACAACTCGCCCTGGCTGCGCGATGCCGGTTACTACTACCCCGATTTCGACATCGCCGCCGGTACCGACCAGCTGCTGCAGGCGGTACGCGGACACGACGCGCAACTGGACGACTACCGCGCTCGCAGCCAGCGGATGTTCGATGCGATCGATCCGCTGCATCAGGCGAACATCGATGGCTATGCACGGCGGCTGCTCCACCTTGTCGGCGGCGACCCCGCATTCCGTGCCGACGGCGTGAGGAAAGCCGCATGAGCGAAATGCAGAGCACCCCTTCACCCGCAGCCATGCCCGCAAAACTCCGGGTCGGCGTTTCCATCTTCATTCGCAAGGGCGAGCAGAGCCTCTGGGAAAACGGCGTCTACCAGAACTGCCTGTTCCTCGTGATGCTCCTGATGCGCTCGCCGCGCGTGGCCAGCACGGTGCTGGTGGCGGGCGGCGGCGACGGTGGCCCGGCGGACGCCACCAACTTCCTGGCCGATTCGCCAGTGCCGATCATCGACATGGCCACCGCCGCGCAGGAGCTCGATCTCATGATCGAGATGAGCGCGCAGCTGGCGCGCGAGTGGTCGGTGCCGTTCAAGGAACGCGGCGGCAAGATCGTTTCGATGCGCGTGGGCAACGACTACGTGATCGACATCGAACGCATGATCTTCAACAAGCCGCACGGCATGCTTGTCTCGGGCGCGCCCTACGACGAAGTCTGGACGCTGCCGGAGTACGAGGTGTCGTGCAAGCCGTACTTCGCGAGCACCTTCCGCGCGCCGGTGCGGCTGATGCCGCACCTCTGGAGCCCGATGGTGCTGGAGAAGGCCATGGCGCGCGCCGGGGACGACAAGCGTTTCGACTACGAGCCGGGGCGCAAGCACTGGCGCGTCGCCATCTTCGAGCCCAACATCTGCATGGTGAAGACCAGCTTCATCCCCATGCTCGGCTGCGAGGCGGCGCACCGTGCGCAGCCGCGCCTGCTCGAGCGGGTGTGGGTCTACAACAGCTTCCACCTGAAGGAGAAGCCGCTGTTCGTCGGCTTCGCGCAGAGCCTGAACATCGTGCAGCACGGCCTGGCCACTTTCGAGGGGCGGTTTCCGCTGTACCAGGTGCTGCCCGGCAACGTCGACGCCGTCTTCGCGCACCACTGGGAAAACGCGCAGAACTACCTCTACTACGAGGCGCTCTACGGCGGCTACCCGCTGATCCACAACTCGCACCTCATCGGCGACTGCGGCTACCGCTACCACGGCTTCGACTGCGAGGAGGGCGGCCGCGCGCTGCAGGAGGCCTTTGCCACGCACGACGCCAACCTGCCGGCCTATCGCGAGCGCGCACGCCAGCTCGTCGCGAAGCTCGATCCCGAAGGCGAGGAGAACGTGCGCATCTACACCGCCGCCATCGAGAGCCTTTACGCGTGAGTGCGCGTGAGAAGAGAACCCGGATGAAGACAGCAACACAACGATTCGGGCGGCTTTTGCCCATCGTGAGCACGGTGGCCGCCTGGGCCCTGGCCGGCACCGCATTCGCGCAAGGCGTGCTGGTGCCCCAGGCGCCGGCCGCGCCGCCGCAGGACACCCTCACGCGCGCTGCCACCAGCGTGGGCATCAAGCGCTGCCTGCCCGCCATCACGCGGCTCGCGACGCTCACCGTGCAGGGCAGCCGCGGCCACGACGTGCTGCTCGACTGGGACCGCAAGCGCCCCGACGATGGCCCGATGTTCTCGCTGGTCGGCATCCAGTACCCGAACGCCGGCGTGGCGGCCTCGATCACCGCGATTCCCGGCGACGGCGGCACCTGCACGGTGTCGGCCGAGCGCATCTCGGTCGCGCCGTTCACCTGCCAGAGCGTCGCCGAGCAGGAACTCAAGGACTACCAGATGACGCGCCTGCTGCCCATCTACGCGGTCTACACCGATCCCAAGGAGCCGACCTCGTCGGTCTCGCTGATCGATTCGCCGCCGGGCTGCCTCGTGATCCGACGCTACGTCGAATACGGCTGGCGGGACCCTTCGACGGCTGCTGCAGCGCCGACTCCTGCGGCTCCGGCGGGACAAGCGCCCAAGCGCCGCTGAACCACGTCGCGGGCGGCAGGGGCGCGCCCGAATCCGACACGCAAGGACGCCCTTGACCGGCCCCGCGCGGTGCCGGCAAAGCCCAGCATGGAAGCCGATCCGCGCATCCGTCGCGGCGAAGGAGACCCCATGCCTCTGGCTTCATTGATCGGCCGATGGGCCATGCAGCCCTTCTCGAAGGCGCTGCCGCCGCTGGGCGACACCGAGCGTGCGGCGCTGGAGGCGGGCACCGTCGGCTTCGAAGGCCAGCTCTTCGCGGGGCGCCCGGATTTCGATGCGCTCACGGCCATGGGCCCCAACCAGTTGACGGAGCGAGAGCAGGCCTTCCTGCACAACGAGGTGCGCACGCTCTGCCACATGCTCGACGACCATGCCATCGACCAGGCGCACGACCTGCCGGCTGAGGTGTGGCGGTTCCTTCGCGAGAAACGCTTCTTCGGGATGATCATTCCCGAGGAGTTCGGCGGCCTCGGTTTCGGCCACTACGCGCATGCGACCGTCGTGGCACGCATCGCCACCGTCAACGTGGCCACCGCCGTCACGGTGATGGTGCCCAACTCGCTCGGCCCGGCCGAACTGCTGCTGCGCTATGGCACAGACGCACAGAAAGAGCACTACCTGCCGCGCCTGGCCGATGGCCGCGAGCTGCCGTGCTTCGGGCTGACTTCTCCCTATGCGGGCTCCGATGCCGCATCGATTCCCGACCGCGGCGTGATCGTCGAGCGCGAATTCAACGGCAAGCCGACACGCGGCTTTCTCGTCGACTTCGACAAGCGCTACATCACGCTCGCGCCCGTCGCCACGGTGGTGGGCCTGGCCTTCCATGCGGTGGACGAGAGCCGGCCCGAAGGCCAGCGCGACCTCGGCATCACCTGCGCGCTGATTCCCGTGCCGCACGAGGGCATGGAGATCGGCCGGCGTCATCGGCCGATGGACAGCGCCTTCATGAACGGCCCGATCCACGGCCGTCAGGTCTTCGTGCCGATGGACTGGATCATCGGCGGCGAAAAACAGGTCGGCCAGGGCTGGCGCATGCTGATGGAATGCCTGGCCGCGGGGCGCGCGATTTCGTTGCCGGCGCTCGGCTCGTCGATGCAGCAGACGGCGCTGTACGTGAGCAACGGCTACGGGCAGATCCGCGAGCAGTTCGGCCTGCCGGTCGGCAAGTTCCATGCGATTGCCGGGCTGGTCGCGCAGATGTCGGCCGAGCTCTATGCGAGCGATGCGGCACGGCGCTTCACGGCCGCCGCGCTCGACAAGGGCGAGCGGCCCAGCGTGGCGAGCGCGATCCTCAAGGTGCAGCTCACCGAGGCGGGGCGCCGCGCGGTCAACCATGGCATGGACATCCTTGGCGGCAAGGGCATCATCTCGGGCCCGTCGAACCTGCTGGGCGTGGCCTACCGGCAGGCGCCGATCGCGATCACGGTGGAGGGCGCGAACATCCTCACGCGCGCGCTGATCGTGTTCGGGCAGGGCGCGGTGCGCTGCCATCCGCATGTGCTCGATGAAATGGCGGCCGTGCAGGCGAACGACGAAACCGCGCTCGGCGAGGCGCTGATCGCGCACGGCAAGCATGTGGCGGTCAACCTGTGGCACAGCCTGTTCGGTGCGCCGGTGCTCGGCGAGCCGCCCGAAGCGCTGGCGCGCGAGGCGCGGCTCATTGCGCGCATGAGCGCCAAGTACGCGCTCACCGCCGACCTCGCGATGGGCATGCTCGGCGGCAAGCTCAAGCGCATGGAGTTGCTGTCGGCGCGGCTTGGGGACGTGCTCGCACACCTGTACCTCGCGAGTGCGTGCGTCTGGCGCTATCGCGTCGATGCGGCGCCGGAACTGCTGCCGTTTGCGCAGGCCGCGATCCGGCTGCAGCTCGACGAGGCCGGCAAGATCCTGCGCGATCTTTACGCCAACCTGCCGACGGCCGGCCGTCGCGTGATCGGCGCGTTGGTGCTGCGCCGCACCGCGCACCTGGCGCCGCTGCGCGACGTGCAGCTCATCGAACTGGCGGACCTGCTGCGCACGAATCCGCGCATCGTCGAGCGCCTGGCGCCCGACCTCAGCGAACCGGCGGCCGGAGGGCTGCGCGACCTGATGCATGCGATGGAACTGGGCGCGCAACTGGGCGACACGACGGCCGCGCTCAACAAGGTGCTGCGCCGCACGAATTCGCTGGAGGAGGCGGCGCGCTCGGCGCCTGACCCGGAACTGGCGCTGGCCTACCTGCGGGCGGCCGACAAGGTCATCCAGGTGGACGACTTCGAAGGCCCGGCGGCGCAGAAAGCCAATGACGGGAAGCTCACCCAGCCGCTTGCTTCGCCATCTCCGTCAGCGCCGCCGCCGTCTGTGCATCGGCCGGAAAGAACGACTCCACCGCCAGTTCCTGCAACGTGACATCGACGGGCGTCCCGAAGATCGTCGTGGTGCTGATGAAGCTCAGCACCCCGTTCGGCGTGACGAGCTGAAAGGGCACGACCACGCCCGAGAGATCGGTATCGGTCTTCGGTGCGTCGTGGCTCACGTTGGGGGCGGGGAAGGCCTCCAATTCGTCGTGCAGCGCCTGCAGCACGGCATCGCCCGTCGCGGCGATCTGCTGCTGCAGCCGTTCGAGCAGATGGGCGCGCCATTGCGCGAAGTTCGCGATGCGCGAGGCGAGTCCCCCGGGGTGCATGCTCAGGCGCAGCACGTTGACCGGCGGCGCCACCAACTCGGGCGCCGCGCCGGCCATCAGCATCGGCACCAGCGCGTTGTAGGCCACGAGGTTCCAGTGGCGGTCGACGGCGAGCGCGGGAAAGGGCTCGTGCCCCTTGAGCACCAGGTCCACCGCGCGGCGTGCTGACGCCAACGCGGGGTCGTCGAGCGAGCGCTGGCGGTACATCGGCGCGAAGCCGGCGGCCACCAGCAGCGCATTGCGCTCGCGCAGCGGCACTTCCAGCCGCTCGGCCAGGCGCAGCACCATCTCGCGGCTGGGCGCGGCACGGCCGGTTTCCACGTAGCTCAGGTGCCGGGTCGAGACCTCGGCCTCCTGCGCCAAGTCGAGCTGGCTCAGGCGCCGATGGGTGCGCCAGTGCCGCAGGTGCGCGCCGAACGGATCGCGCGCGCCGGGCTGACTGGCCTTGGACGAATGGGTGGTGCGGATGGTGTTCATGGCCCGCATTCTGGCGTGGGGCCGGCACGGCGCCATGACCTCCCAGGTCATCGACGCGATGCATGCCCCACGGAATCATTGGCTCCAACGCGGCAGGACTGGCTTGCAGCGTATCCACCCAGTGATCACCCCAAGGAGATTCACATGTCCGTCTTCGCTTCCCCCCGCTTCCTGCCCAACGTGATGTGGGCCGACGCCGCTTCCTGCGCCGCGACCGGTGCGCTGCAGGTGGCATTCACCGACGCGCTGGCAGGGCTCACCGGACTGCCCTCGGCGCTGCTGATGGGCACCGGCGTGTTCCTGCTGGCCTATGCGGCGCTCGCCGCCTTCATGGCCAGCCGCGCCACGCCGCCGCGCACACTGATCGGCCTCGTGATCTTCGGCAACTTCGGCTGGGCCGTGGCCTGCATTGCATTGCTGGTGAGCGGCATGTTTGCGGTCACTGCGCTGGGCGTGGCCTGGGTGCTGGCGCAGGCCCTGTGCGTGGTCGTGCTGGCCGAGCTGCAATGGACCGGCCTGCGCCGCACCCGCAGCCGCGCCGGCATGGCGCTGGCCTGACCGCGGGCGACGCGAGAGGTGCCGGCAGCGCCCGTCTACCCGGCATTTCTCGCTATGAGGAACATAGCGCGGAGGGAGCGCGGGAGGGAAGACCGACTACAACGATTGACATTGTTCCCCGCTATCCTTGAGGAGCTTCCACGAAACAACAGGAGTTCCTCTATGGCCAAAGCACCGGCTCACGCCTTTGCGTCCACCCTCAAGACCTTCAAGACCGCATCGGGCAAGTCCGGCAAATACTGGTCCCTGAAGGAGCTGGCCAAGCAATACCCCACCATCGACCGGCTGCCCGTGTCGATCCGCATCGTGCTCGAGTCGGTGCTGCGCAACTGCGATGGCCAGAAGGTCTCGCCCAAGCATGTCGAAGAGCTGGCCCACTGGGCGCCCAATGCGGAGCGCACCGACGAGATTCCCTTCGTCGTCACCCGCGTGGTGCTGCAGGATTTCACCGGCGTGCCGCTGCTGGCCGACCTGGCCGCCATGCGCAGCGTGGCCGCCAAGCTGAACAAGTCGCCCAAGACCATCGAGCCGCTGGTGCCCGTCGACCTCGTGGTCGACCACTCGGTGATGGTCGACTACTACGGCACCCCCAAGGCGCTCGACCTCAACATGAAGCTGGAGTTCCAGCGCAACAACGAGCGCTACCAGTTCATGAAGTGGGGCATGCAGGCCTTCGACACCTTCCGCGTCGTGCCGCCGGGCTTCGGCATCGTGCACCAGGTCAACCTCGAATACTTCGCGCGCGGCGTCTACAAGAGCCCGCACGACAAGGCGGACACGCCCACCTACTACCCCGACTCGCTGGTCGGCACCGACAGCCACACGACCATGATCAACGGCATCGGCGTGGTCGGCTGGGGCGTGGGCGGCATCGAGGCCGAGGCCGCGATGCTGGGCCAGCCGGTCTACATGCTCACGCCCGACGTGGTGGGCTTCGAGCTCACCGGCAAGCTGCGCGAAGGCGTCACCGCCACCGACCTCGTGCTGTACGTCACCGCCATCCTGCGCACCGAAAAAGTGGTCGGCAAGTTCGTCGAGTTCTTCGGCCCCGGCGCCGCGTCGATCGCCGTGCCCGACCGCGCGACCATCGGCAACATGGCGCCCGAATACGGCGCGACCATGGGCTTCTTCCCGGTCGACGAAATGACGGTGGCGTACTTCGAAGGCACCGGCCGCACCAAGGAAGAGGTCGAGCGCTTCGAGGCCTACTACAAGGCGCAGGGCCTGTTCGGCATGCCCGCGCCGGGCGACATCGACTACACCAAGATCGTCAAGCTCGACCTGGGCACCGTGTCGCCGAGCCTCGCGGGCCCCAAGCGCCCGCAGGACCGCATCGACCTGGGCCACCTGGCCACCAAGTTCTCCGAGCTCTACAGCAAGCCCAACGACGCCAACGGCTTCAACCAGCCGGCCGAGAAGCTCAAGCAGCGCTATCCGCTGATCACCGCCGGCCAGGGCAATGACGACGAGGCCGCCGCGCCGCCGGCCGGGTCGCCGCGCGAGCTGGTGGAGATGGTCGCCAACCGTTCGACCAAGGCTGCGGCGCACACGAGCGCGACGGCGCCGCCCGCGCCCAAGGGTCAGGTCACCATCGGCAACGGCGACGTGCTGATCGCGGCCATCACCTCGTGCACCAACACCTCGAACCCGAGCGTGATGCTCGCGGCGGGCCTCCTGGCCAAGAAGGCGGTGGAGGCGGGCCTCACGGTCAAACCGCACATCAAGACATCGCTCGCCCCGGGCTCGCGCATCGTCACCGAATACCTGGAGAAGGCGGGCCTCCTGCCGTACCTGGAGAAGCTGGGCTTCTACCTTGCGGGCTACGGCTGCACCACCTGCATCGGCAACGCGGGCGACCTCACGCCCGAGATCAACGAAGCCATCACCAAGAACGACCTCATCGGCGCGGCCGTGCTCTCGGGCAACCGCAACTTCGAGGCGCGCATCCATCCGAACCTGAAGGCCAACTTCCTGGCCTCGCCGCCGCTGGTGGTGGCCTTTGCGATCGCGGGCAACGTGATGACCGACCTCATGACCGAGCCCGTGGGCAAGGGCAAGAACGGCAAGGACGTGTACCTGGGCGACATCTGGCCCACGCCGAAGGAAATCGACCAGAACCTGCGCTTTGCGATGAACGCCAAGTCGTTCCGCGCGAACTACGACAAGGTCAAGACCGACCCGGGCAAGTTCTGGAGCAGCATCAAGGGCACCGACGGCCAGGTGTACGACTGGCCCAAGTCGACCTACATCGCCGAGCCGCCGTTCTTCGAGGGCTTCAAGATGAAGCCGCATGCCACGGACGCAGGCTTCAAGGGCGCGCGGATCATGGCGCTCTTCGGCGATTCGATCACCACCGACCACATCTCGCCGGCCGGCTCGATCAAGGAAAGCTCGCCCGCGGGCATCTGGCTCAAGGCGCACGGCGTGCCCAAGGCCGACTTCAACAGCTATGGTTCCCGCCGCGGCAACCACGACGTGATGATGCGCGGCACCTTCGCCAACGTGCGCATCAAGAACCTGATGATTCCGCCGGACGCCAACGGCACGCAGGAAGAGGGCGGCGTCACGCTGTTTCAGCCGGGCAACCAGAAGATGTTCATCTACGACGCCGCCATGAAGTACATGGAAGAGGGCACCCCCACGGTGGTGTTCGGCGGCGAGGAATACGGCACGGGCTCCTCGCGCGACTGGGCCGCCAAGGGCACGCAGCTCCTGGGCATCAAGGCCGTGGTGGCGCGCAGCTTCGAGCGCATCCACCGCGCCAACCTGGTCGGCATGGGCGTGCTGCCGCTGCAGTTCCGCGGCGCCGATTCGTGGCAGACGCTGGGCCTCACGGGCGACGAGAAGATCGACGTGGTGATCGGCGGCGAACTCAAGCCGCAGATGGACGTGAAGCTGGTCGTGCACCGTCCCGACGGCACGCACCAGGAGGTGACGGTGCGCCTTCGCATCGACACGCCGATCGAGGTGGACTACTACAAGCACGGCGGCATCCTGCCGTTCGTGCTGCGGCAGCTGCTCGCGGCCTGATCCTTTGACTCGCGTCGGGCTCATCTCCGACACCCACGGCCTGCTGCGCCCGCAGGCCGTGGCCGCTTTGCAGGGCAGTGACTTCATCGTGCATGGCGGAGACATCGGCAACGCCGGCATCCTCGAGGCGCTTTCGGCGATTGCGCCGCTGACGGTCGTGCGGGGCAACAACGACGGGGAGCCGTGGGCCGATGGCATCGCCGAGACGGCGCTCCTGAAGGTGGGCGGCGTGGTGATCTACGCCATCCACGACCTTTCGCAGATCGGCATCGATCCCGCCGGCGCCGGCGTGCGCGTGGTGGTCTCCGGCCATTCGCACAAGCCGAAGATCGAGGAGCGGGGCGGCGTGCTCTACGTCAACCCGGGTAGCGCCGGTCCGCGGCGATTCAAATTGCCGATCGCAGTTGCCGAGCTGATCGTCGATGGCAATGCGGTGACTGCACGCATCGTCGAGCTGACGGGCTAAGTACGCGTCTTCAATACCCCTAGTTGAGAATCGCTCTCATCTGATGGGTTATCCTCGGCCGTTCCTCCCTGAGCGCGCACCACAACGGGGCATCGTTTCGGGAGGGATTTCCTGTCCTGATCTCCGAAGCCGATGCTCATCCCCTTTCTCATCATGCTGCGCGAAGGCATCGAAGCCGCGCTGATCGTCGGCATCGTTGCCAGCTACCTGAAACAAAGCGGACGCGGCGCGTTGATGCCCGCGGTGTGGGTCGGCGTGCTGCTGGCCACTGCGCTGTCGCTGTTCGCGGGGGCCGGCCTGCAATTGCTGGCGGCGGAGTTTCCGCAGAAGCAGCAGGAACTGTTCGAGGGCGTCGTCGGGTTGATCGCGGTCGTCATGCTGACCTCGATGGTGTTCTGGATGCGCAAGGCCGCCCGCTCCATCAAGGGCGAGCTGCATGCCTCCATCGACAAGGCGATCACCCGGGGCGCGGACGGGCAGGGCTGGGCGCTTATCGGCATGGTGTTTCTCGCCGTGGCGCGCGAAGGGCTGGAGTCGGTCTTCTTCCTGCTGGCCGTGTTCCAGCAGAGCAGCGGCTGGGAAGCGCCCGTGGGCGCACTGGCCGGCATCGCGGTGTCGGTGGTGATCGGCTGGGGGCTTTATTCGGGCGGCGTGCGGCTCGACCTCCGGCGCTTCTTCCGCTTCACGGGCCTGTTCATCCTGCTGGTGGCCGCCGGCCTGCTCGCGAGCGTGCTGCGCAAGCTGCACGAGGCGGGCGTCTGGAATCACCTGCAGACGGTGGTGTTCGACATGAGCGAGACCCTGCCGATGGACAGCCCCGCCGGCGCCGTGCTCTCGGGCCTCCTGGGCTACCAGGCCGCGCCGGTGACGGGCGAGGTGATCGTCTACCTGGCGTTCCTCGTGGTGGCGCTGTTCTTCTTCCTGCGTCCGGCCGCCGCGCCGGTGCCACGCGCGGCCGCGGCCCGCTGAAATCTTCCGATGTCTTCTTCCTCTTCTTCTCCCGAACCGAAATCCTCTTCAGGCCTCATGCGCGTCGCGGTGGCCGCCTCGGCGCTGCTGGTCGTCGCCGGCCTGGCCGCCTTCTGGTATGCCTCGGGCGTTGCGCGCAAGGCGCCGGCCAAGGCAGCCGACAACGCGGTCACCGTCACGATCCAGGGCAACGTGTGCGAGCCCAACGCGATCACCGTGCCGGCGGGGCGGACCACCTTCACCATCGTCAACAAGTCGAACCGCGCGCTCGAGTGGGAAATTCTCGACGGCGTGATGGTGGTGGAAGAGCGCGAGAACATCGCGCCGGGCTTCTCGCAGACGATGACGGTCAAGCTCTCGCCGGGCGACTTCGCGATCACCTGCGGCCTTTTGAGCAATCCGCGCGGCAAGCTGCATGTCACGCCTTCGGCGGCATCGATGGCCGAGGCGGCGCGGCCCTCGCTGGTCAACTACGTGGGCGCGCTGGCCGAGTACCAGGTGTTCCTGCGGCTCGAAGCCGGCGGGCTCGACGACGCGGCGCGCGCCCTCGCCGACGCGATCAAGGCGGGCGACCTGCCGCAGGCGAGGGCGCTCTACGCGCCGGCGCACCAGGCCTACAAGCGCATCGAGCCGATGGCCGAGCTGTTCGCCGACCTCGACACCCGCCTGAACGCCCGCGCCGACTACTTCGAGAAGCGCGAGGCCGATGCGGGCTTCACCGGCTTCCATCGCATCGAGTACGCGCTGTACGGCCAGAACGACCTCCAGGGCCTCGCGCCCGTGGCCGATCAGCTGGTCGCCGACATCGGCGTGCTCAAGGGCCGGTTGCGCGGGCTCGACATGCCGCCGGAACGGCTCGCGGGGTCCGCATCGAAGCTGCTGCGCCGCGTGGCCGACAACCTGCCCGCCGGCGGCGAAGACCACTATGGCCATGCCGAGCTGGTGAACCTGCAAGGCACGTACGAAGGCACGAAGAAGATTTCGGAGCTGCTGCAGCCGCTGCTCGTGAAAGCCGCGCCTGCGCTGCAGAAAAGCGTGGATGAACGCTTCGCGGCCTTCGATGCCGCGCTGGCGCCGTACCGCGAAGGCGAGGGCTTCAAGCCCGCGCCGCTCGACGAGGCACAAAGAAAGCGCCTTGCAGAACCCGTGCGCGCACTGGCCGAGGAACTCGGCAAGGTGAATGCCGCGCTGGGCCTGGACTGAGGCAAGGACGAGACGCGGAGCCACCATGGACAAGACGAACTACGACACCACGCCTGTGCCCGGGCAACCCGAGTCGCCGCACCGCCGCCGCATGCTCGGCGCGGCCGGCGTCGCCTTTGCCGGCCTTGCCGCATCGGCCCACGCCAAGGCCGCGCCTTCGGGGCCGCCCGACAGTCCCGATGCCGGCGCGCAGGTCACCGATGCGCCGCAGAGCACCCACACGCAAGACCGCGTGCCCTTCCGCGGCAGGCACCAGGCCGGCATCGTCACGCCGCGGCCGACGGCCGGCATGATCGCCTCGTTCTATGTGCTGGCGGAGAACCGCGCCGACCTGGAGCGCCTGTTCCGCACGCTCACCGAGCGCATCGCCTTTCTCACGCAGGGCGGCGCGCAGACCGACCCCGATCCCCGGCTGCCGCCCGCGGGCTCCGGCATCCTCGGGCCGGTGGTGCAGCCCGATGGGTTGACGGTGACGGTGTCGGTCGGCACCTCGCTTTTCGACGAGCGCTTCGGCCTCGCGAAGAAGAAGCCCGTGCGCCTGGCCCAGATGCAGCGCCATCCGAACGATGCGCTCGATGCGGCGCTGTGCCACGGCGACCTGTCGATCCAGTTCTGCGCCAACACGCCCGACACCAACATCCACGCGCTGCGCGACATCATCAAGAACACGCCCGACCTGCTTGTGCTGCACTGGAAGCAGGAGGGCACCGTGCCGCCGATCCAGGCGGTGCCCGGCAAACCGGCGGAGAGCGCGCGCAACTTCCTCGGTTTTCGCGACGGCTCGGCCAACCCCGACTCGGCCGACGACAGGCTCATGGACGGCATCGTGTGGGTCCAGCCCGGCGGCGACGAGCCGGCCTGGGCCGTGGGCGGCAGCTACCAGGCGGTGCGGATCATCCGCAACTTCGTCGAGCGCTGGGACCGCACGCCGCTGCAGGAGCAGGAAGCCATCATGGGCCGCCTGAAGCCCACCGGCGCGCCGATGGACGGCGGCAAGACGGAGCACGACGTGCCCGACTACGCCAAGGACCCCGAGGGCAAGGCCACGCCGATGGACGCGCACATCCGCCTGGCGAACCCGCGCACCCGGGCGTCGGATGCGAACCTCATCCTGCGCCGGCCCTTCAACTATTCGAACGGCGTCACCAAGTCGGGCCAGCTGGAGATGGGCCTGCTGTTCATCTGTTACCAGGCCGACCTCGAGAAGGGCTTCATCGCCGTGCAGACGCGCCTGGACGGCGAGCCGCTCGAGGAATACATCAAGCCCATCGGCGGCGGTTTCTTCTTCACCCTGCCGGGCGTGCAGGGCGAGCAGGACTGGCTCGGCCGCACGCTGCTGGCCGCCTGACGCGCCGAATTCAAGTTTTTTTCACGACCTCGCCATCCAAGGAGATCCATGACCGTGCAGTTCCGCCGCCACTTCCTCGCCACTTTCGTTGCAGGCTTCGCCGGGCTCTACGCCGCCGGCGCGCAGGCCGCCGTGTCGCCGCTCGAGCTGGTCGGACCGATCTCCGACTACAAGATCTACGTGGCCGAGAACGTGCGCAAGCTGACCACGGACACGCGCGCCTTCACCGCCGCGGTGAAGGCCGGCGACATCGAAAAGGCAAAGAAGCTGTATGCGCCGACGCGCACGAGCTACGAGCGCATCGAGCCGGTGGCGGAACTCTTCAACGACCTCGACAAGTCGATCGACTCACGCGCGGACGACCATGAAAAGGCCGAGAAGGACCCGGCCTTCGGCGGCTTCCACCGCATCGAGTACGGCCTCTGGACGCAGAAGAGCACCAAGGACCTGAACCCCGTGGCCGACAAGCTGCTGGCCGACGTGCTCGACCTGCAGAAACGCCTGGTCGCGCTGACCTTCCCGCCCGAGAAGGTGGTGGGCGGCGCCGCGGTGCTGATGGAAGAGGTGGCCGCCACCAAGATCTCCGGCGAGGAAAACCGCTACAGCCACACCGACCTGTGGGATTTCCAGTCCAACTTCGAGGGCGCCTACAAGATCGTCGAATTGCTGCGCCCGCTGGTCGTGAAGGAGAACAAGGCGTTCTCGGACAAGGCCGACGCCAATTTCAAGGTGGTGTTCGACACGCTGGCCAAGTACAAGACGGCCGATGGCGGCTTTGAAACCTATTCGAAGCTCAGCGAGCGCGACCGCAAGCTGCTGGCCGGCCGCGTCAACACGCTGGCCGAAGACCTGTCCAAGCTGCGCGGCATGCTCGGTCTGAACTGATCGAAAACCCCCGGTTTGGCGGGGCCCGAACGCTTTTGAAGGGGTATGGTCAGGTTCTCGCGAGTGAGAATTGCTAGCATCTGGGTTTTGCTTACAGGTGCGCCCGGTCTCCAGGGCGCCGCCCCACCGTGCGAACCAATGACTTCGGCACCGCGCCGGCCAACACCACGGCCGCCGCCCTGCGCCTCGACCAGCTTCCGAACAACCAGTGGGCCACCGTGCTCGACGTGGCCCGCCCCGAGGGCGCGGACGATCGCGAACTCGTGCTGCGGCTGACCGAAATCGGCTTCGTGCCGGGCGAGGCCGTGCGCATCGTCGCGAGCGGCATCCCGGGCCGGGAGCCGCTGGCAGTTCGCCTGGGGCACACCACCTTCGCACTGCGCCGCCACGAGGCCGCGCTCATCCACGTCATCCCCGGAGCCGCCAACCATGGCTGAAGCCGTCATCCAGGGCCCCGGTGGCTTCGCCCCCACCGCCCAGCCGGGGCGCATCGCGCTGCTCGGCAACCCGAACTGCGGCAAGACCGCGCTCTTCAACCTGCTGACGGGCAGCCGCCAGAAGGTCGCCAACTACGCCGGCGTGACCGTCGAGCGCAAGGAGGGAACGCTGCGCACGCCCTCGGGCCGCCGCGTCTTCGTGCTCGACCTGCCGGGCGCCTACAGCCTGAATGCGCTCAGCGCCGACGAGGCCGTCACCCGCGACATCGTCACCGGCCAGAGCAACGAGGCGCTGCCCGACCTGCTGGTGTGCGTGACCGACGCCACCAACCTGCGCCTGAACCTGCGCCTCGTGCTCGAGGCGAAGAAGCTGGGCCTGCCGATGGTGGTGGCGCTCAACATGACCGACATGGCCAAGAAGCAGGGCATTGCGGTCGACACGGCCGTGCTCTCGCGCGAGCTCGGCCTGCCCGTGATCGAAACCGTCGGCGTCCACACCGGCGGCGCGAAGAACCTGCTCGAGGCGCTCGACGCCCCGGTCGCCGCCGCCGTGCCGCAGCCCTGGCAGGCGCCGGGCCTGGACGACGTGCTCGCCACGCAGCGCGAAGTGCGCCGCATCCTTGGCCTCGCGGTGAAGGAGCCGGTCGGCAGCCTCGCCACCAGCGACCGCATCGACCGCGTGGTGATGCATCCGCTCTGGGGCATGGTGGTGCTGGCCGTCACGATGTTCCTGATGTTCCAGGCCGTGTTCAGCTGGGCCAATGTGCCCATGGATGCCATCAAGGCTGGCACCGAGGCGCTCGGCGGCCTGCTCAAGACGGCGATTCCTGAAGGCATGCTGCAGAGCCTGCTGGTCGATGGCGTGATCGCGGGCGTGGGCGGCGTGATCGTGTTCCTGCCGCAGATCCTGATCCTGTTCCTCTTCATCCTCGCGCTCGAAGACTCGGGCTACCTGCCGCGCGCGGCCTTCCTGCTCGACCGCGTGATGGGCACCGTGGGCCTGTCGGGCCGCTCTTTCATTCCGCTGCTCTCCAGCTTCGCCTGCGCCATTCCGGGCGTGATGGCCACGCGCACCATCAGCAACTGGCGCGACCGCATCACGACCATCATGATCGCGCCGCTCATGACCTGTTCGGCGCGGCTGCCGGTGTATGCGCTGCTGATCGCGGCCTTCATTCCGGCGCGCACCGTCGGCGGCGTCTTCAACCTGCAGGGCGTGGTGCTGTTCGCGCTGTACGTGTTCGGCATCGTCTCGGCGATGGCCGTGGCCTGGGTGATGAAGCGCTTTCGCGACAACACGCAGCATTCGCCGCTCCTGATGGAACTGCCCGCCTACCGCTGGCCGAACCTGCGCAACCTGGCGCTGGGCCTCTACGAGCGGGCGTGGATCTTCATCCAGCGCGTGGGCACGATCATCCTCACGCTCACGATCCTGCTGTGGTTCCTCTCGACCTTCCCGTCGCCGCCCGAAGGCGCGACCGGCCCGGCCATCCAGTACAGCCTGGCCGGCATGATCGGCCGCGGGCTCGAAGTCATCTTTGCGCCCATCGGCTTCAACTGGCAGATCTCGATCGCGCTGGTGCCCGGCATGGCGGCGCGCGAAGTGGCGGTGGGTGCGCTGGGCACGGTGTACGCGCTCTCGGCCACCGGCGACGACGTGGCCGGTGCGCTCGAGCCGCTCATCGCCGGCAGCTGGTCGCTGGCCACGGCGCTGTCGCTGCTGGTCTGGTACGTGTTCGCGCCGCAGTGCATTTCGACGCTGGCTGCCGTGAAGCGCGAGACGGCCTCTTGGAAGTATGTGTGGATCATGGCGGGCTACCTGTTTGCGCTCGCCTACGCAGCGTGCTTCATCACCTACCACGTTGCAGTGGCACTGGGCGCGGGTTAAAACCGCTCCTGACGCTGAAAGGTTTGAAGAAGAAATGACGCAACAACTGATCGTCGGATTGATCGTCGCGGCGGCTGCGTTCTACGCGGTCTGGCGCTGGATGCCCGCTGGTTGGCGGCGCAGCGCGGCCCACAAGCTGGCCGCCGGCACGCAGCGCGCCGGCCTGGTCGACCAGGAGCGCGCCAACCAGCTGGCCGCCTCGCTCGCCAAGACCTCGGGTTGCGGCTCCTGCGACACCTGCGGCAGCTGCGCCCCCAAGAAAGCCGGCAACACCAACGCCACGCAAGCCGACAAGCCCCTCTCGAACAGCCTCTGATTCCGATGCCCACGCACATCCTCGTCGCCGGGGGCGGCATCGGGGGGCTGGCCACGGCGCTGGCGCTTTCGCGGGGCCGGCACCGCGCCGATGTCTTCGAGCAGGCCGCGGTCTTCGGCGAGATCGGGGCCGGCGTGCAGCTCGGTCCCAACGTCACGCGGCGCCTTCAACAACTGGACTTGGGCACGGGCCTCGCGAAGATCGCGGCGCGCCCGGATGCATTGGTGGTCCGCAGCGCCGGCAGCGATGCCGTGCTGGCCCGCCTGCCGCTGGGCGATGCGATGCAGCAACGCTACGGCACTCCTTACTTCTGTGCCCACCGTGCCGACCTGCATGCACTGCTGCTCGAAGCGGTGCGTGCGCGCGGCACCGGCACGCTGGTGACTGCCGCGCAGATCAGGCAGGTCGAGACCAGCGACGACCTCGTGTGCGTCTCGAGCGCCGATGCCCGCGCCTGGGAGGGCGAGGCGCTGGTGGGCGCCGATGGCCTCTGGAGCCTGGTGCGGCGCCAACTCGATACACCCTCCGCCGCGGAGCCGCCGCGCGTCACCGGCCACACGGCCTGGCGCGCATTGGCCCTGCAAGGCGATCTGCCCGCTGCGTTGCGGCGCCAGCAGGTCGATGTGTGGCTGGGCCCGCATCTCCACGCCGTGGCGTACCCGGTGCGCGGCGGCGACTGGCTCAACGTGGTGGTGATCGCCGAATCCGCCCCGGCCGGCGATGCGCGCGACTGGGACCAGTCCAGCAGCATCGCAGCCTTGCAGCAGGCCACGGGCCGCAGCAGTGGCGGCCTGCAGGCGCTGCTTGAAGCGATGCCCGGCTGGCGCGCCTGGTCGCTCAGCGACCGCGCGCCGTTGACCTCCGCCGCCGACATGGCGCACGAGCGCGTCGCGCTGGTGGGCGATGCGGCGCACCCGATGGTGCCGTACCTCGCGCAGGGCGCGGGTATGGCGATCGAGGATGCGATCGCGCTGGCCGATGCGCTCGGCGATGGCACCGCGGCCGACGTGCCCGCGGCCTTCGCGCGCTACGCCGAGGCGCGCTGGCAGCGCAATGCACAGGTGCAGGCGCGCGCGCGGCGCAACGGCGAGGTCTTCCATGCCACCGGCCCTGTGCGCCTGGGGCGCGACCTCGCGATGCGCACGCTCGGCGCGCGGCTGCTCGACCAGCCTTGGCTGTACGGCGGTTGAGTGATGAACCCTCGGACCTTCAGAGCCTGAAGGTCTGCAGGTGCTCGATGCGTTCTGCCAGCCCTTCCGGCCCGAGGTAGTGCCCGAGCGAGCCATCGCGCACTTTCACCAGCGTCGTCTCGAGTTCGATCAGCATCGCATCGCGGTCCGCGACGAAGGCCGGCGGCACGTCGATGCCGGCTTCGGTGCAGGCGTCTGCGATCAGGTGCGCGCTCGCAGGCGCGCCGCACGCCACGCACTTGACGATCGCCGCGACGCTCGGCTCCGCACCATTGGCCAGCAGCGCGCTCGTGAGTTCGGGCGCGATCTGGCCATCGACATTGCGCAGGGCATCGACCGCCACCGGCGCGCCCGCGCGCACCAGGGCCGCAGCCGCCGCGAAGGCGCTCTGGCTCAGCGCAACGTCGGTCGCGAGCGCGCTGCCTTGCTGCGGCCCGTCGAAGCTCACGCCCGAGGCGGCCAGCTCGACCACCAGCGGCGCATCGTCGGTCGCGATCGCGTGGTGCAGCGCGGCGCGTGCCAACGCCGGGTGATGGCGCAGCGTGCCGTCCGCGAGCGGCGTGCGCCAGTCGACCACGGCGCGGCAGTAGAAGGTGACCAGCTTGTCCATCAGGTCGAGGTCCAGCCCATGGGCCTGGTGGCGGTCGTCCAGGTACTGCAGCAGGGTCTGGCCCGAGAAGTAGTCGCTCGTGGGAGCCAGCGGGTCTTCGTCGAGGTGCAGTGCGGCGAAGGCGCCATGCAGGTCGGGCGCGACGGTGCTCAGGGTGTCTTCGTGCAGTGCGTGCGTCCAGGCCGGCGGCAGGCCCTGCTTCCATGCGATGACCCGGCCGTACGCTTCGCCGGGCTCGACCACGGTGTAGATGCGGTCGAGGTACTCGAAGCCGCCGAAGGGCAGGTGGGTGAGCTTGCCGCTCCAGGGTGCGCCGTTCTCGGCGGCGGCGTCTTCGGCCAGCGCCTGCTCATGCTCGATCCAGCCCTGCAGGTCGCGGTAGCCGTCGCTGCCGTCCCAGAAGAGTTCCGACCAGCTCACGCTCTCGACGTTGCCGTTCATCGGCAGCGCGAGGTCGTAGTCGAGGCGGCCGCCCGCCGTCTCTTGCCACAACGCGACCAGCGCCTCGGGAATCGGTCCGGCGCACAGGGCCTGTACCGCCGCGATCTGCTGCGCCGGCATCGGCGGCTGCGCATCGAAGATCACGCGGTCCGCGAACAGCACGACGCCGTGTGCCCGCAAGGTGGAGATCTCATCGGATGAGAACCGGATGTTGTGCATGGCAGGGGCCTCCGTTGTTGCCAAAAATGTAGCGCTTTGCGCAGGTGTGGCAAACAGTACATGCGAGCGTTCAGCCCGGCGGTTGCGAGACGGCTGGCCATTCGATGCGTTCGAAGAGGCGCATCAGCCTTGCCTTGCGCGCCGGATTGAACTGGCCGATCCACGCGATGTGGCCCAGCAGGTGGCCGCGGAAATCGGTCACCTTCGCGCGGTTCTGGCTTGCGGGGCCGTGCAGCACGCACTGATGAAGCACCGCCTTCAGCCGGTCGAAGTCGACGCGCGGCGTGTTCGCCTTCTCGTTCACGATCACGCCCGTCACGCGCTGCTGGTGGTGCCGCGGCATGCAGCGCACCTTGCGCGGATGAAGCGCGAAGCCCTCGTCGGCGGCGATGCCGTCGACCCAGGCACGCAGCGCGTTGAACTGCTCGCGGAGCGTCGCAGGTCCCGAGAACACGAGGTCATCGGCGTAGCGCGTGTAGGTGGCGCCGAAGGCCCACGCCAGTCCTTCGAGCCGCAGGTCGAGGCGAAAGGCGCAGAGGTTCGCCAGCGCGGGCGAGCAGGGCGAGCCTTGCGGCAGATGCGGTTCGGCCAGGCGCTTGGCGCCCATCCAGTCGAGCCCGCCGTCGTCGCGAAGGCGTTCGATCACCGCCGCCGACGTTCGATGCGTGCACAGCGCGGTGAGCGCGCGCGCCACGCCGTCGGGATAGCCCAGCGTGCGCCACAGCGCATGCACGCGCGAGGCGCGAACGCTGGGAAAGAAGTCGCGCAGGTCGAAGCCGATCACCACCTCCTGGCCGACGTGCGCGGCCGCGTGGCTAGCGACCGAGCGCTCCTGCACGAAGCCGTGGGCCGCCTCGTGCGCGGGCACCCGCTGCAGCAGGTCGTCGAGGATGCGGCGCTGCAGGCGCTTGAGGTCCGCCTTGGGAATCTCGAGCAGCCGCAGGCCGCCGAGGCGCTTGGGTTGCAGCTGGTAGCGGTAGTGCGATGCGGGGCGCGGGCTCGATGCGTCGGGCGCGCGGAAGGCTTGCGATGCGGCGGTGAGCCACGCGAGACGGTCGGGCTCGATCTCGAGCCATTGCGCGAGATTGGCGAACGTGGGCAGGCGGGGCAACGCGAAGTGGTCGAGGCCCATCGGGCGCGGGAACATGTCGGCCGGTCGCAGGATGAGTCGGCGGATGCGGGGCGGCTCGTCCTGTTCGAAGGCCAGTTCCAGCGCCGGTGTCTCGAGGATCGCCTGCGTCAGCCCGGGAAGATCGGTGCGCTCCCATGTCGCGAGCGATCGCTTGCCAAGGTCCTCGGCCAACAGGGTGAGCCACGGCGGATTGGCGCCCAGTGCCGCCTCGGCCCGCGCGCGCAAAGCATCCGGCGTGGTGCCCCCCGGCTGCCTCGCATCGGCCAGCAGGGCATGCGCGAGGCCGCGTGCAATCCATTCCCTGTAGCTCGGTTCGCGCGTCGTCATGAAGGCGGTGAAGTGGAACGTGGGTGGCAACCGGCCCTTCAACCAGCCGGTGATGCGCCAGCTGCGCTGCGCGACAGCGCAGTTCCGCTCACGCGCCGAAATGCGTACCCATCCATCGACCGCGGGGGTGCCCCGCAGCACAAGGAAAGCGACGAATCGCCCGCCTTGTCGAGTCTTGAAGGTCCGGTGCCGCGGCGATTGTTGCACGCGGCTTGCGCATGTCAGAGGTCGGTGCGCAGCTTCCAGATCTCGGGGAACAGCACCACGTCGAGCATCTTGCGCAGGTAGCTCACGCCGCCCGTGCCGCCGGTGCCGCGCTTGAAGCCGATCACGCGCTCGACCGTGGTCACGTGGCGAAAGCGCCAGAGGCGGAAGGCGTCTTCGAGGTCGGTGAGCTTTTCGCCGAGCTGGTACAGGTCCCAGTGGTCGTGCGGGTTGCGGTAGACCACGAGCCACGCTGCCTCGACACCGTCGCTCGATTCATAGGGCTGCGTCCAGTCGCGCTCCAGCCGGTCGGCGGGCACCGGGAGGCCGTGGCGTGCGAGGAGGCGCAGCGACTCGTCGTAGAGCGAGGGCTGGCGGTACGCAGCATCGACCTGTGCGAGCAGATCGGCGCGGTGCGCATGTGGCTTGAGCATCGCGGCGTTCTTGTTGCCGAGCGCGAACTCGATGCAGCGGTACTGCGCACTCTGGAAGCCGCTGGAGTTGGCGAGGTAAGGGCGCATCGCCGTGTACTCGGGCGGCGTCATGGTCGAGAGCACGGTCCATGCGCTCACCAGCTGTTCCATGATGCGGCTCACCCGCGCGAGCATCTTGAAGGCGTCGGCCAGTTTTTCGTCGGCGATGCAGGTGGTGGCGGCGCGCAGTTCGTGCAGCATGAGCTTCATCCAGAGCTCGCTGGTCTGGTGCTGCACGATGAACAGCATCTCGTCGTGCGCGGGCGAAAGCGGGTGCTGAGCGTTGAGGATCTCGTCCAGGTGCAGATAGTCGCCGTAGCTCATGGACTTGCTGAAGTCCAACTGCGCCTTCTCTTCGTGGACGATGTTCTCGGTGTGCTTTTCGGCGGTCATGTCACTGCGTTCTTGCGGTTGAATTCGGCGCGTCGCCACTCGCCGGTTTCGAGCACCTGCACGAGGTGTTCGACCGAGTTCCACACATCCTCGAAGCCGATGTACAGCGGCGTGAAGCCGAAGCGCAGGATGTCGGGCATCTGCGAATCGCCGGCGCGGTAGTCGCCGATCACGCCACGCGCGATCAACGCCTGCACGATGGCGTAGGCGCCTTCTTCGCGGCTGAGGCACACCTGCGAACCGCGATGTGCGTGGTCGCGTGGCGTGATGAGCGAGAGGCCCTGATTCGCGCAGCGTTCCTCGACCAACTGGATGAAGAGGTCCGTGAGCGCGAGCGACTTGGTGCGCAGCGCGGCCATCGCGCCCTGGTCCTTGTTGAAGGCTTCGGCGGCGAGCACTGTGTCGAGCCCGCACTCAAGACCTGCCAGCGCGATGATTGGTTGCGTGCCGCAGAGGTAGCGGCCGACGCCCGGTGCGGGCCGGTAATGCGGCGTGAACTCGAAGGGCGCCGCGTGGCCCCACCAGCCCGACAGCGGCTGCTCGAACTGGCCCGCGTGCCGGGTGTTGACCCATGCGAAGGCCGGTGCGCCCGGCCCGCCGTTCAGGTACTTGTAGCCGCAGCCGATCGCGTAGTCGGCATTGCTGTCGTTCAGCGCCACGGGCACGGCGCCCGCGCTGTGCGCGAGGTCCCACACCGTGAGCGCGCCCGCCGCGTGCGCGGCGGCGGTGATGGCCTTCATGTCGTGCATGGCGCCGGTGCGGTAGTTGACGTGCGTAAGCATCAGCACCGCCACTTCGTCGGTCAGCACGGCCGGGAGTTCGCTCGCATCGATGAGCTTGAGCGTGAAGCCGCGCTCGCGGCACAGCGATTCCGCGATGTAGAGGTCGGTCGGGAAGTTGCTGCGCTCGCTGATCACCAGCTTGCGGCCGCTGTCTTTCTGCTGAGACAGTGCTGCGAACAGCACCTTGTAGAGATTGACCGAGGTGCTGTCGGTGCACACCACTTCGCCGGGCGCCGCTCCGATGAGGCGCGCGACCTTGTCGCCCAGGCGCTGCGGCAGGTCGAACCAGCTTGCGGTGTTCCACGAGCGGATGAGGCCTACGCCCCATTCCTGGGTCACCACTTCGGCGATGCGCGCGGGTGCCGCCTTGGGCATCACGCCGAGCGAGTTGCCGTCCAGGTAGAGCACGTCGGCAGGAATGGTGAATTGGTCGCGCAGGGCGCGCAGCGGGTCTTGCGCGTCGAGCGCGCGGCAATCGTCGAGGGTCATGATGAGCTTTGTGGGGTCAGGGTTGGCGATGCTTCGGTCGTGGAACACCGCGGAACCGACTTTGCCGGGCCGCTGGTGTTGCCCCCGGCGAGGGGGTTGGCGTAGCGACACGAAGTGCGCGAAGACTGGGGGAGATTCATAGACTGCGCAGCACGGCGCGAACGGGGGATGCATCGGCGCTCACCAGCTTGAGCGGCAGCGCGATGAGTTCGTAGTCGCCCTCGGGCACGGCGTCGAGCACGAGGTTCTCGAGCACGCGCAGGTCCAGGCGGCGGATGCGTTGGTGGCTCTCCAGCGTCTTGCTGTCGGCCGGGTCGATGCTGGCGGTGTCGATGCCGATGAGCTTCACGCCCATCGCGGCCAGGCGCTCGACGGTGGCGGGCGCGTAGGCAGCAAGCTGCGGGTCCCAGTGGCCGACGGGCATGGTGGCGTAGGTGCGCACCAGCACGCGGGGCGGCAGGTCGCTCGTGACCGCATGCGCGATGTGCTCCCACTCGATCAACGGCCCCTTGGCGATGGCATGGATCACCCGGCACGGGCCGAGGAAGGGCGCGAGATCGACATTGCCGATGGTCTGGCCCTCGGGGTCGTAGTGCAGGGGCGCATCGGCATGCGCGCCGATGTGGGGCGAGAGCTTGATCTCGCTGACGTTGACCGGGCAGTCCGGCGAAATGGTCGCGGCCCAGCGCTGCTGGTAGGGCGTGTCACCGGGGAACACCGGCGTGCCTTCATGCACCGGGGGGGAGATGTCCCAGACGCGGGGTTGGGGTTGCAGAGAACGCATGGCGCGAAGTTAGCGCCGGGCGAGGGGTCGTGGTGTCGGTTATTTCCAACACACGATGTGACGAGATGATGTGGCTCAGGAATCCAGCGACGAGAGCGAAGGCAGCCCATGCCGGGCGCGCGCCCGCTCGCAGGCGTCGCTGCCGGACTGCAGCTCATGGCACGGGTTGGGGCGCCATTCGTAGATGCCGCAGGCCACCGCCTGGCCGATCTTTCCGGTGAGCGCCGCGCAGCGCATCGGCGTGTGGTCGGTGCCGCGCATGCGGCAGAGGGCGTCGTTCACCTCGACCGCAAGGCCCGACGGCACGCGGCCGCCGTTGTCGTCGAGTTCATGCACGCTGAAGTCGACGCGGTAGCTGGCGCAGCAGGCGCCGCATTGCTGGCAATGGGACACGCGGCTGCGCCTTCTTCTTCAGTTGCTCAGAGCTTGCCGAGCAGCAGGAACTCCATCAACGCCTTCTGGGCATGGAGGCGGTTCTCGGCTTCGTCCCACACGACCGACTGCGGCCCGTCGATGACCTCGGCCTGCACTTCCTCGCCGCGGTGCGCGGGCAGGCAGTGCATGAAGAGGGCGCCGGGCTGGGCGATGCGCATCATGTCCTCGTCCACGCACCAGTCGGCGAAGGCCTTGCGGCGCGCCTCGTTCTCGGCTTCATAGCCCATGCTGGTCCAGACGTCGGTGGTGACGAGGTCGGCGCCGCGGCAGGCTTCCATCGGATCCTTGAAGACCTTGTAGCTGTCGCCCGAGCGGATGCCCGCGATCGACTGGTCGACCTCGTAGCCGCTGGGCGTGCTCACATGCACCGTGAAGCCCAGGATCTCGGCCGCCTGCAGCCAGGTGTTGGCCATGTTGTTGCCGTCGCCCACCCAGGCCACCGTCTTGCCCTGGATCGAGCCGCGGTGCTCGATGTAGGTGAAGATGTCCGCCAGGATCTGGCAGGGGTGGAACTCATTGGTCAGGCCGTTGATGACGGGCACGCGCGAGTGCGCGGCGAAGGCGTCGATCTTGGTCTGCTCGTAGGTGCGGATCATCACGATGTCGACCATGCGGCTGATGACCTTGGCGCTGTCCTCGATGGGCTCGGCGCGGCCCAGCTGGCTGTCGCCGGTGGTCAGGTGCACCACGCTGCCGCCGAGCTGGTACATGCCGGCCTCGAAGCTCACGCGGGTGCGCGTGCTGGCCTTCTCGAAGATCATGGCCAGCGTGCGGTCGACCAGCGGCTGGTGCTTTTCATACGTCTTGAACTTCTTCTTGATGATCGCCATGCGATCGAAGAGGTAGACGTACTCATCCGCAGAGAGATCGGCGAACTGCAGGTAGTGGCGAATGGCTGGCGGTGTGGCGGTCGTCATTGCGCGGCAGGCTCCGACAGGAAGTTTTTGACGATCGGCGCGAGGATCGCGACGATCTCGTCGGCCTCGGCAATGCTCAGGATGAGCGGCGGCACCAGGCGGATCACCTTGTCGGCGGTCACGCTCAGCAGCAGGCCGGCATCGCAGGCGCGGTTCAGGATCACGCCGCAGGGACGGTCGAGCTCGATGCCGAGCATCAGGCCCTGGCCGCGGATTTCCTTCACGCCCGGCAGGCCGCCAATTTCACGTTCCAGCGCGGCCTTCAGGTGCGCGCCCACGGTGGCGGCGTTCTCGAGCAGCTTGTGCTCTTCCATGATGCGGATGGTTTCCACACCGGCACGCATCGCGAGCGGGTTGCCGCCGAAGGTGGTGCCGTGGTTGCCCGGTCCGAAGATGTTGGCGGCCTTGGGGCCGGCCACCACGGCGCCGATCGGCACGCCGGAGCCCAGGCCCTTGGCCAGCGGCATCACGTCGGGCTTGATGCCCGCCCACTGGTGGGCGAACCACTTGCCGGTGCGGCCCATGCCGCACTGCACTTCGTCGATCATCATGAGCCAGTCGCGCTCGTCGCAGAGCTGGCGCACCTGTTTCAGGTAGTCCACGCGCATCGGGTTGATGCCGCCTTCGCCCTGGATGGTCTCGAAGAACACGGCGACCACGTTCGGGTTGCCTTCGGTGGCCTTCTTGAGCGCCTCGATGTCGTTCAGCGGCACGCGGATGAAGCCCTCGACCAGCGGGCCGAAGCCGGCCTGCACCTTGGGGTTGCCGGTGGCCGAGAGGGTGGCGATGCTGCGGCCGTGGAAGGCGGCTTCGTAGACGACGATTTCGGGGCGCTCGATGCCCTTGTCGTGGCCGAACTTGCGCGCCAGCTTCAGGGCAGCTTCGTTGGCTTCGAGGCCGGTGCAGCAGAAGAAGGCGTTGGTGAGGCCCGAAATCTCGGTCAGCTTGGCGGCGAGCTGTTCCTGGCCGGTCACGTGGTAGTAGTTGGAGCTGTGGATCAGCTTGGTCAGCTGGTCCTGCAGCGCGGGTACCAGCTCGGGGTGGTTGTGGCCCAGCGTGTTGACGGCGATGCCGCCCAGTCCATCGATGTAGGCCTTGCCCGTGGTGTCCCAGACTCGGCAGCCCTGGCCATGCGACAGTGCGATCGGCAGGCGACCGTAGGTGTTCATGACGTGGGGCGAGGTGGGTTGGGCGGTAGCGCTCATTGGGTTCTCCAGATAGGGAACGCGGATTCTAGGCGTGCGGTTTGACGGCTTCGTTGAGGATTCCGCATCACAGCAATGCCAGCCCTTCAGGATGCAAAAAGTGCCCCGGATAGAATCCGTTGCTGCACCGCAGCACCTGCTCGGGTCGCTTCATTCAACGATGATTTCCCCCACCGCCAAAGAGATATTCATCCAGGGCATCACCCGAGATGGCCGGACTTTCCGCCCCAGCGACTGGGCCGAGCGGCTGGCCGGCGTCATGAGCTCCTTCCGGCCCGGCGGCGCCTTTCCGGGCAGCTACCTGAGCTATTCGCCGTGGTGCGAGCCGACCACCATCAACGGGGTCAAGTGCGTGATCGTGAACCGCGACCTGCGCGATGCCGAGCCCATGGCCTGGGACTTCTGCGTGAACTTCGCCAAGGACAACGACCTGCAGGTGTCCGAGGTGTCCCCTGCGCCGCCCGCACCGGCCGTGCCGAAGGCCGCGCAGACCCCGGTGGCCGCCGTGGTGCGCTCGGACCCTGCTGCACCGGTGATTCCCGTCGAGCCGCCCAAAGCCGACTGACCCGACAAAACCGAGCGCCCATGAAAAAACCGCCCGAAGGCGGTTTTTTACACTTTGCTGCAGCGCACCCCGATCAAACGGCGGACTGGAGAATTCCGGTCCGGGCTTGCCTGACAGGTGTCAGGCGGCGGCCTTTTCAGGCGCGAGGGCGAGGGCCTTGACCTTGGCCGACAGGCGGCTCTTGTCGCGGGCTGCCTTGTTCTTGTGGAAGATGCCCTTGTCGGCGACAGTGTCGACGATGCTCTGGGCCTTCGCGAACAGTTCGCTTGCCTTGGTCTTGTCGCCAGCCAGAACAGCCTTTTCGACGTTCTTGACCGCGGTACGGTATTTGGAGCGCAGCGAGGTGTTCGCAGCGTTGAGCTTGGTGTCCTGGCGGACGCGCTTACGGCCGGAGGCGAGGCGCGGGTTCTTTTTCTTGGGCTTGGCGGATGCCATGATTTAGTTCCTTAGGTGTCTGAGGATGATGCAGCAAAGCCCTCCATTATAGGCCGGGTCGGCTTTTCCTCCGAATCGGGCCATTTCGCGCGCTTTCGGGGCCCTACACTCGCCCCCGTGTCCCTGCTCAAATCCGCCTCCACCGTCTCCCTCCTGACCCTCGCCTCGCGCATCACGGGCCTCGTGCGCGACGTGCTTTTCGCCTCGATGTTCGGCGTCAGCGCGCTGACCGATGCCTACAACGTCGCTTTTCGCATCCCGAACCTGTTCCGGCGGGTTTTCGGCGAAGGCGCCTTCAGCCAGGCCTTCGTGCCGGTGCTGGCCGGGCGCAAGACGGAAGCGGGCGACGAGGGCGCCAGGGGACTGATCGACCACGTCGCCACGCTGCTGACCTGGACCCTGCTGGTGGTGTGCGTCGCCGGCGTGGTCGGAGCGCCTTTGCTGGTCTGGGCGATGGCCAGCGGCCTGAACGGCTTCGACGCGGCGGTCGTCATGACGCGCTGGATGTTCCCGTACATCGGCTTCATGTCGCTGGTGGCGCTGGCGGGCGGCATCCTCAACACCTGGCGCAAGTTCGCGGTGCCTGCGGCGTCGCCGGTGCTGCTGAACCTGGCGCTGATCCTTTCCATCGTGGCCGGCGCGCCGCTGTTCCGGCACTACGGCATCGAGCCGATCTATGCGCAGTGCGTGGGCGTGCTGGTCGGCGGGGTGCTGCAACTGGCGATACAGATTCCGGCGCTGCGCGCCCTGGGCCTGATGCCGCGCGTCGGCGCGAGCTTCAAGGCGCTGCGCGCCGCCTGGACCGACCCGACCACCCGCAAGGTGATGAAGCTGATGCTCCCCGCTTTGCTGGGCGTGAGCGTGGCGCAGATCTCGCTGCTCATCAACACGCAGATCGCCTCGCACCTGGCCACCGGCAGCGTGACCTGGGTGACCAACGCCGACCGCCTGATGGAATTTCCGACCGCCATGCTCGGCGTGGCGCTCGGCGTCGTGCTGATGCCGCAACTGGCCAGCGCCCGCGCCGCCAAGGACGACGCGCGCTATTCGTCGCTGCTCGACTGGGGCCTGCGCCTCGTGGTGCTGCTCTCGGCCCCCTGTGCCATCGCGCTTTTGCTCTTTGCGCAGCCGCTGGTCGCCGTGCTCTTCCACAACGGCGCCTTCGGCGACGAGGACGTGAAGCGCACCACCCTGGCGCTGATGGGCTACGGCGTGGGCCTCATCGGCATCGTGGCCATCAAGATCCTCGCGCCCGGCTACTACGCCAAGCAGGACACGCGCACGCCGATGCTGATTGCGGTGGGCGTGCTCGTCTTCACCCAGGTGCTCAATTTCTTCCTGGTGCCGGTGCTGCAGCATGCGGCGCTCACGCTCACCATCGCCATCGGCGCGCTGGTCAATGCGACCTGGCTGCTGGTGGGTCTCGTGCGCCGCGGCAGCTACAAGCCGGAACCCGGCTGGGGCAAGTTCACGTTGCAGGTGCTGGCCGGCACGCTGGTGCTGGCGGCTTTCCTGGTGTGGGGCGCGAACTGGTTCAACTGGATCGGCTTGCGCGCGCAGCCCCTGCACCGCATCGGCCTGCTGGCTGCGCTCGTTGCGGGCGCCGCGGTGATCTATTTCGCCATCCTGGCGGCGGTCGGGGTGCGGCTGCGCAGCTTCATGCGCCGTTGAGCCGCGTGGCGATACCTGGCAATACGCATGTGTCCCGCCTTGACGCTCCCCGGATGCTCCTCTACAAAGACACATGACGTTCACATTTCAGGTCCCCACCGCTCTGGAATATTTCGAATCGCTCGTCCAGAGCGATGACCACTTCCCGCTGCTCGAGGCCGCCGCCAGCCTGGCGCAGGACGAGTACCCGGAGCTCGACGTCCAGCAGATCCTCGGCGATGTCGACCAGCTCCTCGCCCGCCTGAAGCGCCGTTTGCCGGCCGATGCCGCACCGCTTGCCCGGCTGCGCGCGCTGAACCAGTTCTTCTTCAACGACCTGAACTTCGGCGGCAACGTCAACGACTACTACGACCCCGACAACAGCTACCTGAACGCCGTGCTGCGCACCCGCCGCGGCATCCCTATTTCGCTCGCGGTGCTGTGGATGGAACTGGCGCAGGGCCTGGGCCTGCAGGCGCGCGGCATCGGCTTTCCGGGGCATTTCATGCTCAAGGTCACCCTGCCCAAGGGCCAGGTGGTGATCGATCCGTTCACCGGCAAGTCGCTCTCGCGCGAAGAGTTGGGCGAGCGGCTGGAGCCCTACAAGCGCAGCAACGGGCTGGTCGGCGATTTCGACGTGCCGCTGGGCCTGTACCTGCAGCCGGCCAGTTCGCGCGAGATCATCGGCCGCATGCTGCGCAACCTCAAGGAAGTGCACCGCGCGCAGGAAGACTGGCAGCGCGCCATCGCGGTGCAGGACCGTCTCATCGCATTGCTGCCCAGCGCCTGGGGCGAGTACCGCGACCGCGGCATCGCGCACGCGGAGCAGGGCAACACCGCGCTTGCGGTGCGCGACCTCGAGGTCTACCTGACCCACGCCGAGGACGCCCTGGACATCGACGCCATCGCCGAACGCGTGGCCGCATTGCGCCGAACGGCCAACGGATGACCGCCAAGGCCGGCCTGAGCGGCGTGGGCGGCGCGGTGCCCGACCTGGGCACCCTGCACGAATTCCACGGCGTGCAGCCCGTGCTGCCGGTGTCGGACGTCACGCGGGCCGCGCGCTGGTTTCGCGACGTGCTGGGCTTCGAGCTCGACTTCATCGCCGGCGAACCGCCCAGCTATGCGCGCGTGAAAAAAGGCGACGGCAGCCACGGCGACCCGGTCTACCTGCGCCTCTGGCAATGCAACACGCGCGGCACGCCGTCCTGGCGCGGCGAAATCGTCATCCACGTGGGCAAGGACGTCGACGGCCTGCACGCCGCGTATGTGAAGCGCGGCGTGACGGTGATCGAGCCGCCCATCTCCCAGCCCTGGGGCCTGCGCGAATTCGCGATCCGCGAACCCGATGGCCACGTGCTGCGCTTCTGCGGCTATCTGCCCTGAATTTCTGAAACACAAAATTACAACTGGACCGATGCGAACGTGTCGATCCCGCTTCCGTTCGTCCGACGTGAGTACAGGAGCACGCAAATTCAGCGGCTCCCGATTTCATCAACCTTCAGGAGAAACGACATGCGATTCATGATTCTGGTCAAGGCGAACAAGGATTCCGAAGCGGGCGTGATGCCGAGCACCGAAATCCTCACCGAGATGGGCAAGTTCAACGAGGAACTGGTCAAGGCCGGTGTGCTGCTGGCGGGCGAGGGCCTGCACCCGAGCTCCAAGGGCGCGCGCGTGCGCTGCGAAGGCCTGAAGCGCACCGTCATCGACGGGCCCTTCGCCGAAACCAAGGAGCTGCTGGCCGGCTTCTGGCTGCTGCAGGTCAAGTCGAAGGAAGAAGCCATCGAGTGGATCAAGCGCAGCCCCTTCCAGGAAGGCGAGATCGAGATCCGCCAGGTGTTCGAAGCCACCGACTTCGGCGACTCGATGACGCCCGAACTGCTCGCTCAGGAAGACCGCCTGCGCGCCGAATCCGCCAAGCGCACCGGCGCTGCCGGCTGAGCCCGTCGAATCCCAAGGAGACACACCATGCGATTCATGATGCTGATGATTCCCCACGGCTACGAGACGGCCGCACCCGGCACGATGCCCGAGGACCGCGAGGCGATGGCCGCGATGATGGCCTACAACGAATCCCTGCAGAAAGCCGGCGTGCTGATCAGCTGCGACGGCCTGCATCCGCCCTCGATGGGCGCGCGCGTGAGCTTTCCGGGGCGCAAGGCCAAGGTGGTCGACGGCCCTTTCGCCGAAGTGAAGGAAGTGCTTGGCGGCTACTGGGTCATCGACGTCGCCTCGCGCGCCGAGGCCATCGAATGGGCCACGCGCTGCCCGGGCGGCGAGAACGAGGTCATCGAGGTCCGGCAGATCCAGGAACTGGAGGATTTCTCGCCCGACCTGCAGGCCGTGGCCGAGAGCTTCCCGTCGATGCAGACGGTGAAGAAGTAGGTCCTTCCCGGTTCTTCCTAGTCTTCCCGGACCAGCCGGATGCCCACGAGCGTGTAGCGCGTGTCCGGCGCGTTCCAGTTGCGATAGGAAGACCGGGCGTAGAAGGGCCAGGTGTGCCAGGAGCCGCCGCGGCGCACCCGCACCCTGCCTTCGGCCGGGCCCTGCGGGTCGTCGACCGGGGAGGCCGCGTAGTATTCGTCGCCATGCCAATCGGCCACCCACTCCCAGGCATTGCCGTGCATGTCGTAGAGGCCCCAGGCGTTCGGCGCGAAGCTGCCGACCGGGGCGGTGAACGCGAAGCCGTCGTCGCCCTTCAGCGCCATCGGGTCCCAGCGCGGCCAATACCTGGCGGTGCGCGCATCGAACACGTTGGCCGCGCGCACCAACGCCTGCGGATCGTCGCCCGTGCTGTAGCGGGTGCGGGTGCCGGCGCGGCAGGCGTACTCCCACTCGGCCTCGGTCGGCAGACGGTAGCGCTTGCCCTCGGACTTGCTCAACCATGCGGCCAGCGCCTGTGCGTCGTTCCAGGTCACGTTGACGACCGGGTGGTCGTCGCCTTGTGCGAAGCCCGGGTTGCGCCAGGAGTAGCGCGGATCGCGGCCTTCGAAAGCATCACCCCGCCGGGTCTTGGCCGGGTCGTAGTCGGCGCGCCAGCCGTAGCCGCCGGTGCCGTCGGCGATCGATTCCGGCACGTAGCCCGAGGCTTCGACGAAGCGGCGGAACTGGCCGACCGTCACCTCGTGCTGGCCCATCCAGAACGAGTGCGTGATGCGCACCCGGTGAACCGGGCCTTCGTCGCCGAGCTGGGTGAAACGCTCCCTGGGCAGCTCGGGATAGGCGGCAGCCAGCGCTTCGGGCTTCTCGTCGCTGCCCATCATGAATTCGCCGGCCGGCAACCTGACGAAGGCCATGCCGAGGCTGTTGCGTTCGACCTCGGCGGCCTGGGCGCCGCCCAGGACGAGGCACAGGATCAGGAGCCATCGTTTCATGGCCGCATGCTATCGCGCACGATGCGCGGAAACGAAGGGGCTGTAGCGTGAGCGACAGGCACGACACGGCCATCCACCGCGCCATCGACGCCGTCTGGCGCATGGAGTCGGCCAGGATCATCGCCACCGTCGCGCGCATGGTGCGCGACGTGGGCCTGGCCGAGGAACTGGCGCAGGACGCGCTGGTCGCCGCCCTCGAACAATGGCCCGGGGCCGGCGTGCCCGACAACCCCGCCGCCTGGCTCACGCAGGTGGCCAAGCACCGCGCCCTCGACCGCCTGCGCCACGGCCAGCTGGCCGAACGCAAGGCGCCCGAGATCGGCCGCGAACTCGACGCGCAGCACGAGATGGCGCAGGCCGATTTCGCCGAGGCGGTCGATGCGGCGCTGGACGACGACATCGGCGACGACCTCCTGCGCCTTGTCTTCACCGCCTGCCACCCGGTGCTCTCGACCGAGGCGCGCGTGGCGCTCACGCTGCGGCTGATGGGCGGCCTCACGACCGACGAGATCGCCCGTGCCTTCCTCGTGCCCGAAGCCACGGTGGCGCAGCGCATCGTGCGTGCCAAGCGCACGCTGCTCGAGGCGCGCGTGCCGTTCGAGGTGCCGCGCCGACACGAACTCGAAGTGCGGCTGGCCTCTGTGCTCGAGGTGCTCTATCTCATCTTCAACGAAGGCTATTCGGCCACCGCCGGCGACGACTGGATGCGCCCCGCGCTTTGCGACGAGGCCATGCGCCTGGGCCGCATCGTGGCCGAACTGGTGCCCGATGCCTCGGAGGTGCACGGCCTCGTGGCGCTGATGGAAATCCAGGCCTCGCGCACGGCTGCGCGCGTCGGCGCCTCGGGCGAGCCGGTGCTGCTGCTCGAACAGAACCGCGCGCGCTGGGACCAGATGCTGATCCGCCGCGGCCTCGCAGGCCTCGCGCGCGCAGAAGCACTCGGCGCGCTCGGTCCCTACGCCCTGCAGGCCGCCATTGCCGCCTGCCACGGCCGCGCGCGCACCGCCGACGAAACCGACTGGCCGCGCATCGCCGCGCTCTACGACGCGCTGGCCGAGCTCGCGCCTTCGCCCATCGTCGAGCTCAACCGCGCCGTCGCGCTCTCGATGGCCTTCGGGCCGGCCGCGGGGCTCGAAGTGGTGGATGCGCTCATGGACGAGCCCGCGCTCAAGGGCTACCACCTGCTGCCGACGGTGCGCGGCGACCTGCTCTTCAAGCTCGGCCGCCGCGAGGAGGCGCGCAAGGAGTTCGAGCGCGCCGCCTCGCTCACGCGCAACACGCGCGAGCAGGCGCTGCTGCGCGCGCGTGCGCGGGCCAGCACAGGCTGACCGTCAGGCTTTCAGTGCGGCGTTCGCGTCCGATGGCGAGCCGGGCAGCCCGAACTGGTGCCACGCCCGGCGCAGTTGTGTGTCGGAGCCGAAGCCCGACAGCTCCGCCGCCCGCGTGACGCTCGCGCCCGACGACAGCGCCAGCTGCGCGGCTGCGAGCCGCAACCGCCGCAGATAAGCCAGCGGCGCCACGCCCGCATGCTCCACGAAAAGCCGCGTGAGATGCCGCGCCGAGGTGTGGGCCACATCCGCCATCCGCGGCACGCTCCAGTCGGCCTGCGGTTGCTCGCTCACGGCGTCCTGCACGCGGTGCAGCGCGGCGTGCAGATGGTTGCGGTAGGCGAGAAAAGGCGAGAGCTCCGGATCGTGCGGGCCGCGCCGCAGTGCCACCACCATCGTCTGCGCCACCTGGGCCGCGAGCGCCTCGCCGCAGGTCTCGGCGATGCGGTGCAGCACGAGATCGATGCCGGTCGTGACGCCCGCGCTGCTGTAGAGCGGCGGATCGATCACGAACACGCGGTTGCTCACCACGTCGCAGCGCGGCTCGATCGCGCGCAGTTCGTCCAGGTGATGGTGGTGCGTGGTGGCGCGCCGTCCCGCGAGCGCACCGGCATGCGCCGCCAGCACCGCGCCCGCGCAGACCGTGACCAGCTCGACGCGGCCGCGCTCGAAGCGCTGGCCGCGCAGCCAGTGCAGCAGGTCCTGCGTCTCGGGGTTGTCGATGGCGATGGTGTCGCCGGGCAGGCCGACCAGCACCACCCAGGCCGGCCCGTCCCACCGCGTGGGCAAGGGCGAGAGCCCGGCAAGCGCGACGCCGACCGACGCCATGGATGTCGGCCGCGGGCTCGCGAATTCGATCGCGAAGCGCTCGGGCTGGCCCGACGCCAGCAGCCGCTGGTTCGCGATGCGCAGCGCCTCGGCCGGCCCGGCCCAGTCGAGCACGAGGCTGCCGGGGAGCAGCACGAAGACTACGCGGATGGGTGGCTGGTGTTGTGGGTCCATGCGTAGTCCATCTGGCGTGCCGTGCGCTCCGCCAGCGCGCGCCCCGCGAGGCGCTCGACCAGGTGCAGGCTCATGTCGATGCCCGCGCTGATACCGGCCGAACTGACGATGCGGCCGGTGTCGACCCAGCGCACGTCGTCGCGCACGTCGAGTTTGGGGAACTGCACGCGCAGGTCGGCGATGTCTTCCCAGTGCGTCGTGACGGCCTCCTGCGTGACCACGCCGCTCTTGGCGAGCAGGAAGACGCCGGTGCAGACCGAGGCAACGATCTGTGTGCCGACCGCGCAATCGGCGATCCAGCGCAGGGTTTCGGGGCTCGCCATCGGCGCATCGACCACGCCGCCGGGGACGATCAGTACGTCGGCGGCCGGGTTGCTTGCGATGCTGTGGTCGGCGAGCAGCTGCAGGCCGGCGCGCGCCTGCACGGGCTGGTCGCTCGGCGCGAGCGCGACCGAAGCGACCTCGAACGGCGCCGCCGTACCCGGCTGCATGCGCTGGCTGACGCGGCTGGCGGTGGTGAACACCTCGAAGGGGCCGGCGAAGTCGAGTGCCTCGACGCCGTCGTAGGCCAGGATCAGCACGTGCAAGGGAGTCATGCCGCCGCGCCCGCGCGTTCCAGCGCCTGAGGCACGCTGCAGATCGTCGCGAAGCGCCCGGCCAGCACGGCGGCCGTGCGCGACTTGATATCGGCCGCCAGCAGCGGCCGGCCATCGGGCTGCACCATGTCGAAGGTCAGCGTGGCGTCGGTCACGTAGTCGACCTCCCAGCCGAGGTCCGAGGCGTGGCGGGTGGTGGTTTCGCAGCACTGCTCGGTGCGGACGCCGCTCACGATCAGCCGGCGGATGCCGTTCTCGGTGAGCCAGATATCGAGCCCGCTGTTGACCAGCGCGCTGTGGCGGTGCTTGGTGAAGGTGGCCGCGGCCTCGAACGCCACGAGCCCGTCGATGGGATGGATGTGGCCCGATTCGACGGCGAAGGGGTTGCTCGCATGGCTCGGCTCGTCGACGTGGAAGATGCGCACGATCGGCAGGCCGGCTGCCACGGCGCCTTCGATCAGCGCGTTCTGGGCGGCGAAGTAGGGCGCTGCGACGCCCTCGTTCCAGTACCCGCGATGGCGGAACGATTGCTGGGCGTCGATCACAATCAGACAGGTTTTCATGGCGGTGGCTGGCTCGCAGAAGCGAAGTGGATGATGCCGCCAATTCTTGTGCGTTGCCAGGGCCCGGTCCGCGCCGAAGCGGACCAGAACCGATCAGATCAGGACATCGCTGCCCTGCAAAGGCGGTCAGACCAGCGATGCGGCCTGCAGCTCTTTCTTCAGGTAGGCGTAGTACAGCGGCGCCGCCACCAGCCCGGCCGGCCCGAACACCGCCTCGGCCACGAACATCACCGCGAGCAGTTCCCACACGCTCATCTGCGTGCGGGCGCCCACCACCTTGGCGTTGATCACGTATTCGGCCTTGTGGATCACGATCAGGAAGATCAGGCAGGCGGCCGCCGTCATCGGCGACACCGACAGCCCCACCAGCGTGATCACCGAATTGCAGACCAGGTTGCCCACGATCGGCACCAGCCCGGCCAGGAAGGTGAGCGTGATGAGCGCCGGCGTGTAGGGCAGGTGCGCGCCCCACAGCGGCATCAGGAACAGCAGGAAGATGGCGGTCAGCAGCGTGTTGAAGGCCGCGATCCAGAACTGGGCGGCCACGATCTGGGCGAAGGCCTCGCCGAAGGTCTCCACGCGCTGGTGCAATTGCTCGGCCAGGGGTTTGCGGCGCAGGGGCGCCGCCGCCACGGCGGCCAGGCTGCCGACGATCAGCCCCACATAGGAAAAGAGCAGCCCGTGCAGCCAGGCGCGCCCCGCCATCGCGAGCGAGCCGGCCTGCGCGCGCAGATAGTTGGCGATCACGCGCTGGATCTCGGCCGCCCCTTCGGGCAGGTAGGTCGCGATGTCGGGCGGCAGCTTGGAGCGCAGCTCGAGCACCGTGCGTGCGGTGTAGTCGAGCAGTTCGCGGTACTGATCGGGCGCATCGACGATGTACTCGCGCGCCTGCGACAGCCCCAGCGTGACCAGCGCGGCCGGGGCCAGCAGCACCACGATCACCGCCAGCACCCCGGCCCAGCCGCCGGCACTCGCGCGCATGGCCGGAATGCGCAGCAGGCCCTTTTCGAGCAGGCGGGCGAGCCAGCGCGTGACCAGGAAGCCGATGCATACGCAGATGAGACCTGGCAGCAGGTGCTCCCACATCACGAGCATCAGCGCGCCCAGCATCAGCAGGTAGCTAGCGAGCATCACGCCGCGCGAGGCCGTGGACCGGACGATGGGCGCCGCGGGTGCGGCGGCGGTGAAGGTGGGTTGCGGCTTCTTGGCCATCCGGGGTTCGGGTGCGCTGCTCGGGGTGGTTGCGGGGTCTTGGGGAATCAGCCGACGACCACTGCGGTGCCTGCGCCGCGCTCGGCGATGACGCCGATTTCGTGCACCTTTTCACCCGACGCGCGCAACGTGGCGGCGCAGGCGGCGGCTTCGGCCGCATCGATGACCACGACCATGCCGATGCCGTTGTTGAAGGTCCGGTTCATCTCGATGTCGTCGATGCCGGCGACCTTCTGCAGCCAGGCGAAGAGCTCGGTCTGCGGCCAACTGCCCTTCTTGAGGTGCGCGGCGGTGCCTTCGGGCAGCACGCGCGGAATGTTCTCGAGCAGGCCGCCGCCGGTGATGTGGGCGAGCGCCTTGATCGGGTGCTTGGCCAGCGCCTCGAGCACCGGCTTCACGTAGAGGTGGGTGGGCTCCATCACGGCTTCGCGGAAGGGCTTGCCGTCGAGCGTGGCGGGCAGGTCGGCGCCCGCGCGCTCGATCACCTTGCGCACCAGGCTGAAACCGTTGGAATGCACGCCGGCCGAAGCCAAGCCGAGCACCACGTCGCCGGGCTTCACGTTCTGACCGGTGAGGATCTTCGACTTTTCGACCGCGCCGACTGCGAAACCCGCCAGGTCGTACTCGCCGGCTGGGTACATGCCGGGCATTTCGGCGGTTTCGCCGCCGATGAGCGCACAGCCCGAGAGCTCGCAGCCGCGGGCGATGCCGCCGACGACCGCCGCGGCGGTGTCCACGTCCAGCTTGCCGCAGGCGAAGTAATCGAGGAAGAAGAGCGGCTCGGCGCCTTGCACCAGCACGTCGTTGACGCTCATGGCCACCAGGTCGATGCCGACGGTGTCGTGCATGTTCCATTCGAAAGCCAGCTTGAGCTTGGTGCCCACGCCGTCGGTGCCGCTCACCAGCACCGGCTCCTTGTAGCGCTTGGGCACCTCGAACAGGGCGCCGAAACCGCCGATGCCGGCCAGCACGCCTTCGCGCATGGTCTTCTTGGCCAGGGGCTTGATGCGGTCGACCAGCGCGTCGCCGGCATCGATATCGACACCGGCATCCTTGTAGCTGAGCGGGGTGGGCGTAGGGGAAGTCATGGGTGTGCGAAAGCGAACAAGAGAGCCCACAAGAGGCGGGGTGGTAGAGGCGCCGGCAACCGGAGCGGCCGGGCCGATAGAATTCCTGTTGATTTTAAGGGCCCCAGCGGCCCCCTCCATGAACCTTCCCGGGATGAAACAGCTCGCGCTCGATATCGGCATTGCGACGGGCCCCAGCTTCGACGCCTTTTTTGCCGGCCCCAACGAGGCGGCGCTGCGCCACCTGCAAGTGTGGGTGGGCAGCGCCGGCAGCCCTGCGCTGCACTCGCCGGTGCCTACCTATCTTTGGGGCGAAGGCGGCAGTGGCAAGACCCATCTGCTCGAATCGGTGCGTGTCGCACTGCGCGAGCAGGGCGCGAGCGTGGGCTGGCTGCACGCGGGCCTGCTGGAGCCGCCCGAGTTCGACGAGCGCTGGGGCGCCGTGCTGCTCGACGACGTGCACCTCTACACCGCCGTGCAGCAGCACGCGGCCTTCAACTGGTTCGTCAACGCCCAGACCCTGCAGCGCGGCGTGGTCGCCGCTGGCGCGCTGCCGCCGGCCGACCTGCCGCTGCGCGAGGACCTGCGCACGCGCCTGGGCTGGGGCCACGTGTTCCACCTGCAGGTGCTGAGCGAAACCGAGCGCCGCGCGGTGCTGCGCCAGGCGGCCGACGCGCGCGGCGTGATGCTGTCCGACGACGTGCTCGATTTCATGCTGCACCGCTTCAGCCGTGACCTCGGCAGCCTGATGGAGCTGCTCACCCAGCTCGACGGCTACGCCCTCCAGACACAACGCGCGATCACCATCCCGTTGATCCGATCCATGCTCGAAAACGAATAAGAAGAGCTTTCACAACCAATGATCAAGAAATTCATCGACAAGCTGCTGGGCAAATCCGCCGGCAGCGCACAGGGCAAGAGCCGCTTCGGCAAGCGCCAGGAGGTGCCGGCAGAGGTTCACAAGATCGATCCGGCCCTGGTCGACGAACGCGCGAAGAACGTGGTCACCACGCTCCAGCAGGCGGGCTACGAGGCGTATGTGGTGGGCGGCGCGGTGCGCGACCTGCTGCTGGGCCTGCGCCCCAAGGACTTCGACGTGGCCACCAATGCCACGCCCGAGCAGGTCAAGTCGCTGTTCCGCCGCGCCTTCATCATCGGTCGGCGCTTTCGCATCGTGCACGTGGTGTACGGCCGTGGCCGCGAACACGAGGTGATCGAGGTCTCGACCTTCCGTGCCTACATGGACAGCGCCGCCGCCGAGCAAGTGGCCGGCAACGAGCGCACCAGCAAGGGCGAGCTCGCGAGCATGAAGCACGCCGTGGACGCCAGCGGCCGTGTGCTGCGCGACAACGTCTGGGGTCCGCAGGAAGAAGACGCGGCGCGCCGCGACTTCACCGTCAACGCCATGTACTACGACCCGGCCAACCAGGTGGTGGTCGACTATCACAACGGCATCAAGGACGCCCAGAAGCTCACGCTGCGCATGATCGGCGACCCGGTCACCCGCTACCGCGAAGACCCGGTGCGCATCATTCGCGCGATCCGCTTCTCGGCCAAGCTTGCGGCGCTGGGCTTCAAGATGGAAGCCAAGACCGCCGCGCCGCTGATCGAGTCGAGCAAGCTGCTGGCCGATGTGCCGCAAAGCCGCATGTTCGACGAGATGCTCAAGCTCCTGCAGACCGGCCATGCCATCGCCACGGTCGAGCAACTGCGCAAGCTCGGGCTCTCCACCGGCATCTATCCGCTGCTGGATGTGGTGGTCGAGCGTGCCGACCAGCCGTTCGTGAAGGCGGCCCTGCAGGACACCGACCGCCGCGTGGGTGAAGGCAAGCCCGTGGCGCCCAGCTTCCTGCTGGCCTGCGTGCTGTGGGCCGATGTGCGCGACGGCTGGGCCCAGCGCCAGGAAGGTCGTCACGGCCAGCGGCCGCAGCCGCCGTTCCCGGCGCTGCAGGATGCGATCGACGACGTGTTCAATTCGCGTATCGGCGACGTGTCGGGCCGCGGCAAGCTGGCCGCTGACATGCGCGAGATCTGGATGATGCAGCCGCGCTTCGACAAGCGCACCGGCTCCACGCCCTACAGCCTGGTCGAGCAGGCGCGCTTTCGCGCCGCCTTCGACTTCATGCGGCTGCGCGCCGACGTGGGCGAGGTCGGCGAAGCGATTGCCGAGTGGTGGCAGGAATTCAGCACCGCCGACGATGTGCGCCGCCAGGACCTGCTCGAGCAGGTGCGCGACGAGCAGAAGACCCGCCAGCGCGTGCGTGTGCGCGAAACCCCGCCGCCGCCGAAGCCGCGCAGCGAGCCGGCCGGCCGGCAGCGCCCGGCCGAGGCCCAGGATTCGGCAGAGGACGAAGAAGTCGAAGTCGAGGCCGGCGCCGTGCCGCCCGATGGCGAGGCGCCTGCGGCGCGCAAGCGCCGCAGGCGCCGCAAGCCCCGCACCGGAGGTGGTGGCGGTGGTGGTGAGGGCGGCGGGAGCGCCGCAGGCGAATGAGCGCGTCCGACCAGCCGAAGGACGGCAAGAAGAACCCCAGGACCAGTGACAAGGCCAAGGCCGCACCGCCGCGCGCGGGCGGTGCCAGGCCCCCGCCGGCAGGCGCCAGGAAGGGACCACCCAGTGGCCCTCCCGCACGCCGTGCGCCCACCCGCGCCCCCACGAGCCGCCCCCGCGGTCCGCGCGAGGACTACCCGACGGTGCAGGCCTTCGTCGCCATCGGCGCCAACTTGGGCGATGCCGAAGCCTCGGTGAAGGCTGCCATGGCCGCCATCGGCGCGCTGCAACGCACCACGGTGACCGCCCGTTCGTCGCTCTATCGCAGCGAGCCGGTGGATGCCGAAGGCCCCGATTTCGTCAACGCCGTGGTGGCCGTGCGCACCGGCCTGGATGCCGAGCAATTCCTCGTGGCATTGCAGCGCCTGGAAACGCAGGCCGGCCGCGAAAGGCCGTTCCCCAATGCGCCGCGCACGCTCGATCTGGACCTGCTGATGCACGGCAACTCGGTGATCGACACACCGACGCTGACCCTGCCGCATCCCCGCATGCGCGAGCGCGCCTTCGTGCTGAAGCCGCTCGCCGAGATCGCCCCCGACAAGGTGCCGCGCGCGGCGCTGGCACGCGTCACGGGGCAGGTGGTCAAGCGCATCGTCTGAAGACAAGGCCCAAGGCCGTGCTGCTCTACGTCCTCGATCTCGCCGGCGTGGCGGTTTTCGCGGTCAGTGGGGCGCTGGGCGCCGGCCATGCGGGCCTCGACTGGCTGGGCGTGGTGGTGATCGCCTCGGTCACCGCGGTGGGTGGCGGCACGCTGCGCGACCTGCTGCGCGACCTGCTGCTCGACCGCCATCCGGTGTTCTGGATCCGCGATACCCGCTATGTCTACGTGATCCTGGCGGCCGTGGCGCTCACCATCGCCTGGGTGCATCTGCTGCCGATGCCCGAGCACGCCCTGGCGCTGGCCGATGCGCTCGGGCTGGCGCTGTTCGCCATCACCGGGGCGCAAATTGCCGAAGAGAGACGCCTGCCGGCCGCCATCGTGATCCTGGTCGGCACCATGACCGGCGCGGCCGGCGGCCTGCTGCGCGACGTGTTCACCGCCCGCATCCCGTTGCTGCTGAGCAGCGGCATTTACGGTTCCGCGGCCATCGCGGGCATCGCCGCCTACCTGCTGCTGCAAGCCGCCCGGATGCCCCGGCGGTGGGCTTTCCACGTGGGCGTGCTGCTGATCGTGGCGCTCCGGATGGGTGGGATCTACGGCGGCTGGCACCTGCCGGTATTGCGGCTGCCGGGCTGAATCGCGGGCATTCCGGCGGTCCTGAAAGCAGGCTGGTCAGGGTGCGGTCGTCGCTCCCGTTAAACTTCGCCGGTTTTTTCATGAAGGCGTCATCAAGTTGTGATTGGCGCACCCCAGGAGTTTCCATGTTCGGCAAGCTGCTGCCCCGCGAGGGCAATTTCTTCGAGATGTTCAACCAGCACGCCGAGCGCATCGTGGAGGCGGCGAGGGCTTTCGAGCAACTCGTTGCCAACTACAGCGACGTGCACCTGCGGGAGCAGTACAACCGCGACGTCGACAACGCCGAGCGCGCCGCCGACCGCGTGACGCACGACGTCAACCGGCTGATCCACAAGACCTTCATCACGCCCATCGACCGCGAGCAGATCCACAAGCTCATCAACACGATGGACGACGTGGCCGACCTGATCCAGGACTCGGCCGAGACCATGGCGCTGTACGACGTGCGCCACATGACCGACGAGATCGTGCGCCTGACGGCCCTGAGCGTGAAGTGCTGCGACCGCCTGAAGGACGCCGTCAAGTTCCTCGGCAAGATCGCCGACCCGGCCGTGGCCGAGGCCGTGCTCAAGACCTGCGAGGAAATCGACCGCCTCGAATCGGATGCCGACCGCGTGATGCGCAGCGCCATGAGCAAGCTGTTCCGCGAGGAGCCCGATGTGCGCGAGGTGATCAAGCTCAAGGCGATCTACGAGCTGCTCGAGACGATCACCGACAAGTGCGAGGACGTGGCCAACGTGATCGAGGGCATCGTCCTCGAGAACTCCTGAGCGGGTAGCCATCGATGGCAACGGTTCAGGTCGCCCTCTGGGTGGTGATAGTGCTGGTCGCGCTGGCGATCCTGTTCGACTTCATGAACGGGTTCCACGACGCCGCCAATTCGATCGCGACGGTGGTCTCCACCGGGGTTCTCAAGCCGGGGCAGGCCGTGGTGTTCGCGGCCTTCTTCAACCTGATCGCGATCTTCATCTTCCATCTGAGCGTGGCGGCCACGGTGGGCAAGGGCATCGCCCAGCCCGGCGTGGTCGATGTGCACGTGGTGTTCGGTGCGCTCATCGGCGCCATCAGCTGGAACCTGGTGACCTGGTACTACGGCATCCCGAGCAGCTCGTCGCACGCGCTGATCGGGGGCATCGTGGGCGCGGTGATCGCCAAGACCGGCACGACAGGCCTCGTGGCCTCGGGCATCTGGAAGACGGTGGCGTTCATCTTCGTGTCGCCGCTGCTGGGCTTCCTGCTGGGTTCGCTGATGATGATCGCGGTGGCCTGGGGCTTCCGGCGTGCCACGCCCTCGCGGGTGGACCGCTGGTTCCGGCGGCTGCAGCTGGTTTCGGCGGGTGCCTACAGCCTGGGCCACGGCGGCAACGATGCGCAGAAGACCATCGGCATCATCTGGATGCTCTTGATCGCCACCGGCTACGCCGCGGCCAGCGACGCGACGCCGCCCACCTGGGTCATCGTGAGCTGCTACGCCGCGATCGCGCTGGGCACCATGTTCGGCGGCTGGCGCATCGTGAAGACGATGGGCCAGAAGATCACCAAGTTGAAGCCCGTGGGCGGCTTCTGCGCCGAGACCGGCGGCGCGCTGACGCTGTTCCTGGCAACGGCGCTGGGCATCCCGGTGTCGACCACCCACACCATCACCGGCGCCATCGTCGGCGTGGGCTCCACCCAGCGCGCGAGCGCGGTGCGCTGGGGCGTGGCGGGGAACATCGTGTGGGCGTGGATCTTCACGATCCCGGCGTCGGCCTTTGTGGCCGCGATCGCCTACTGGCTCAGCATGCAGCTGTTCTGACGGCTACTGGGAGATCTTGCGACCTTCTTCGATCTGGTGCTCGAAGTAGCGCTGGAAGCTGAACACGATGCTGGCCATCAGGATCGTGCTGCCGAAGAAGAGCGACAGCACCACGGCGCCGATCGTGAACCAGTTCGTCTGGCCCGGCGCGGCGTCTTCCGGGGCGCTGGTGTTGAAGCGGGCATTCCACTTTTCGGGTGACATCAGGCCGTAGACGATGGCGGTCAGCGCGCAGCCGGCGATCGTGAAACCCAGCAAGGGAATCAGCGCCCAGCTCAGGCCGTCGTCCACGCCGTACATGCGCACGCGCTCGATGCCGTAGATGCCGAGCGCCGTCGGAATGGGCAGCAGCCAGCCCAGCAAATCGCCCATGCCGCGCAGGTAGAAGCGGTGCAGCCCGAGCGGGCCGCCGAGGAAAGAGAGCCAGGCTGCGGTAGTTTTGTTTTTCATTCGGGTTTTGTCGTGCTGCCTTCGCCGAGCACCTTTTCCATCAGGACCACGTCGCGCCATTCGCCGAACTTCCAGCCGCAGTCCTTGAGGACGCCCACGTGCGTGAAGCCCTGGCTGCGGTGCACGCCGACGGAGCCGGCATTGGCCGAATCGCCGATCACCGCGATCAGCTTGCGCACGCCGACCGCTTCTGCCGCCTGCGAGAGCGCCGCCAGCAGCTTGGCGCCCAGACCCTTGCCGCGTGCTGACTCCGACATGTAGATCGAGTCTTCCGCCGAAAAGCGGTAGGCCGGGCGTGGCTTGAACCAGTTGCAGTAGGCAAAGCCCAGCACCTGGCCATCTTCCTCGGCGACGAGGTAGGGCAGGTTCTTGCCCAGCACGTCGGCGCGGCGCGCGGCCATGTCGGCGGCCGAGGGCGCCTCGGTCTCGAAGGTGCCTGTGCCGTGCAGCACATGGTGGGCATAGATGGCCGTGATGGCCGCGACGTCGTCGTCGCGGCTGGGGCGAATGGAGAGGGTCATGGGTGAAAAAGAGACGGCGCGGGGCCGAAAATTCGGAGAAAACGCGTAGCGGGCTATAATCGCAGGCTTTTCAGCGTGTCGCTGGCCGGGTGGCCATGTCGCGTGTCTCGACGCTGGAAGAACATTGTGAGCGGGCCTCTTTCTCATCCAACTGGCTCGCTGACCACCCAAGGATAAATCATGGTCGTCATTCGACTCTCCCGCGGCGGCTCCAAAGGCCGTCCGTTCTTCAACATCGTCGTGTCGGACAAGCGCGTTCGCCGCGATGGCCGTTTCATCGAGCGCCTGGGTTTCTACAACCCGACCGCCAAGGAAAACGAAGAAAGCATCCGCATTGCCCAGGATCGCCTGACCTACTGGAAGAGCGTTGGCGCCCAAGCCTCGCCCACGGTCCTGCGCCTGATCAAGCAAGCTGCAGCCGCAGCCCCCAAGGCGGCAGCCTAAGCCGTCCCGCACGGCGATGTTGCCCGCACTCGAAGCCGCCGAATTGCCGGCGGACGCGATCGAGGTAGGACGCATTGCCGATGCATGGGGCATCAAGGGCTGGTTCAAGGTCCTGCCCCACAGCGCCCAGCCCGAGGCGCTTTTTTCTTCCAAGCGCTGGTTCCTGCAGGCTCCCGGAGCCTCGGCGAACGCCGCTTTCCGGCTCGCGATCCGCGAAGCCAAAGAACATTCCGACTGCATCGTCGCCTCGTCCGAGGATGTGCCTGACCGCAATGCGGCCGAGGCCCTGCGCGGCGCGCGCGTGTTCGTGCCGCGCTCCAGCTTCCCGACGGCCGGCGACGACGAGTACTACTGGGTCGACCTGATCGGCCTTTCGGTCGTCAACCGCGAAGGCGTGACGCTCGGCACGGTGCGCGAGCTGCTCGCCACCGGCCCGCAGACCACGCTGGTGCTCACCGCCGAAGAAGACGGCAAGACCGTCGAGCGCATGGTGCCCTTCGTCTCGGTCTTCGTCGACAAGGTCGATTTGCCCGGCCGTCTCATCACGGTCGACTGGCAGCCCGAGTTCTGACCCCGGGCCGCGCACGCATGCGCTTCGACGTCCTCACGCTCTTTCCCGAACTGTTCGCGCCCTTCATGGCCAGCGGCGTGACGCGTCGCGCCTACGAGTCGAAGCAGGTCGAGGTCGTGCTCTGGAATCCGCGCGATTTCGCGCAGGGCAACTACAAGCGCGTGGACGACCGGCCTTTCGGCGGCGGCCCCGGCATGGTGATGATGGCCGAGCCGCTCGCCGCCTGCCTCGATGCGGCGCTGGCCGCGCGCGGGGCGGAAGCGCCGGTCGTGCTGTTTTCGCCCATCGGCGAGGCGTTGCGCCACGAGGCGGTCGAGAAGTGGTCGGCCAGCGAGGGCGCTGTGCTGGTCTGCGGCCGCTACGAGGGCATCGACCAGCGTTTCATCGACGCGCGGGTCACCCATCAGATCAGCCTTGGCGACTTCGTCCTCTCCGGCGGCGAGATCGCGGCCATGGCGCTGCTCGACGCCGTGGCGCGGCTGCAGCCCGGTGTGCTCGGCGACGAGGCGAGCCATGTGCAGGACAGCTTCAACCCTGCGCTTGACGGCCTGCTCGACTGCCCGCACTACACCCGGCCCGAGCAGTGGAACGGGCAGGGCGTTCCAGCGCCTTTGCTCTCGGGCCACCATGCGCAGATCGAGCGCTGGCGCCGCGACCAGCGGCTGGCCATGACGGCCGCCCGGCGTCCCGATCTCATCGACGCCGCCCGCGCTGCCGGTCGCCTGGACAAGGCCGATGAGACGGCGCTGAAAAAAAAGCTATAATCTCGGGCTCCCCGATCCTCTGTCCGGCCGCGCCTGGCCTTCTCCACCCCCGGGTGACAGATACCAACGGCGCCTTTTGTGTAGCCCGACACGATCGAATATCAGGAAATCATGAACCTCATCGAAACCCTCGAGCAGGAAGAAATCGCCCGCCTCGGCAAGAAGATCCCCGATTTCATGCCCGGTGACACGGTCATCGTCAGCGTGAGCGTCGTCGAAGGCACCCGCAAGCGCGTGCAGGCCTACGAAGGCGTCGTGATCGCCAAGCGCAATCGCGGCCTCAACAGCGGCTTCACCGTGCGCAAGATCTCCAGCGGCGAAGGCGTGGAGCGTACGTTCCAGACCTACAGCCCGCTGATCGCCGGCATCGAAGTCAAGCGTCGTGGCGATGTGCGCCGCGCCAAGCTGTACTACCTGCGCGATCGCAGCGGCCGTTCGGCACGTATCAAGGAAAAGCTGCCGGGCAAGTCGCAAGCAGCAGCGGCCGCCAAGTAAGCCGTTTTCCTGCAGTGCAAAAAGCCGCCGTTCGGGCGGCTTTTTGCGTTGTTGCTCCTGCTCAAAGACAACTTTTCGTTTTTCCGCTCTACTCCTTCATTCCGGCTCCGGCACCTTTCATCTCTTGACTTCCTCATCCACTTCTCCGCAGCAGGACGCCTCCCTCGAACCCGTCAACGCCGTGGCGCCGTCCACGCTGCCGCCGTTCGATCCGCGCAAGGCGCCTTTCGCGGTGAGGAACGAGGGACTGCCGGCCGTGCCGGCCGTGCAGTTGACGGCGCAGGCCCTGCGGGCGCGTTTCGAGGCGCCGCCGGTCTGGACCCCGGAGTTGCGCCGCGAGCCGCGAATGACCGAGCGAGCACCTGCCCAGGCCGCCGTGCTCGTGCCGATCGTGCAACGACCGCAGGGTGCGACCGTGCTGCTGACCGAGCGCACCGCGCACCTCTCGACCCATTCGGGTCAGGTGGCATTTCCGGGTGGCCGTGTCGACCCCGAGGACGCGAACCTCGCGGCCGCCGCGTTGCGCGAGGCCTGGGAAGAAGTGGGCCTTTCGGCGCAATACATCGAGGTGCTCGGCAACCTGCCGACCTACACCACGGTCACCTCCTTCATCGTGACGCCGGTGGTCGCGCTGGTGCAGCCCGGCTTCGAACTCACCATCAATCCCTACGAAGTCGCCGATGCCTTCGAAGTGCCGCTCGCATGGCTGATGGACCCGGCCAACCACCGCCACCACACCGTGCCCGCACCCGATGGCACGAAACGCCAGTGGTACTCGATGCCCTACCAGGACGGTGCCGACGAGCGCTTCGTCTGGGGCGCCACCGCCGGCATGCTGCGCAATCTTTACCGCTTCCTGAGCGCCTGAATCCCGGCTGAACCTCTGGGCTCTCTCGCTATCATCGAAGGATGAGCTTCTTTGCCATCCTGTGCGCGTTGCTGATCGAGCAAGTGAGGCCGCTGGGCCCTCACAACCCCGTGTACGGCACCGTTCTCGCGTGGACCCGCTGGACCAGCCGCAATTTCGATGCGGGCAAGCCCCATCACGGATGGATCGCCTGGGCGCTCGCTGTCTTCGTGCCCACGCTCGTGGCCCTTGGCGTGCATTGGTTGCTGGTGCTCACGCTGGGCCTGCCGTTCGCGGTGCTCTGGAGCATCGCGGTGCTCTATGTCACGCTGGGCTTCCGGCAGTTCAGCCACCACTTCACCGACATCCGCGACGCGCTCGACGAGGGCGACGAGCCGCTCGCGCGCTCGCTGCTTGCGCATTGGCAGGGCGTCGATGCCGCCGAGTTGAAGCGCAGCGAGATCGTGCGCCATGTGATCGAGCATTCGGTCATCGCCGCGCACCGCCACGTGTTCGGCGTGCTGGCGTGGTTCTCGGTGCTCGCCGCCATCGGCCTCGGACCAGCCGGCGCGGTGTTCTATCGCATGAGCGAGTTCGTCGCGCGCTACTGGGCCCACAAGAACGGCGCGGCGGTGCAGCCGTCGAGCGTCTCGGTGCAGCAGGCCGCCGAGAGCGCCTGGCACGGCATCGACTGGCTGCCCGCGCGCATCACGGCGCTGGGCTTCGCGGTGGTCGGCAGCTTCGAGGAAGCCATCGACTGCTGGCGCAACGACGCCCGGCGCTTTCCGAATGAGAACGACGGCGTGATCCTCGCGGCCACTTCCGGCGCGGTCAATGTCCGCCTGGGGGGCGGTTCGCTGAGCCCCATTCCGGTCACCGATCCGCTGCCGCGCGCGCAGGCCGGCGAATCCGTGATCGATGGCCGCAGGCCCGACAGCGGCAGCACGCCAGGGCGCGAGCCCGAGCCCGGGCACCTGCGCAGCGTGGTCGGCCTCGTCTGGCGCTCGGTCGTGATGTGGATGGTGCTGCTGGCGTTGCTGACGCTCGCCCGCCTGCTCGGCTGAACGGCGCGGCATGACCTCCGCAGTGCCGGCCTTCTGGAGCCCGCGCATCGGTGCGCTCGAGCCTTACGTGCCCGGCGAGCAGCCGCGCATCGCGAACCTCGTGAAGCTCAACACCAACGAGAACCCGTATCCGCCGTCGCCGCTCGCCGTCGACGCGATCCAGCAAGCGGCTGCGAACGGGCTGGAGCGTTACCCCGACCCCACCTCGCTCGCGCTGCGCGAAGCGGTGGCGCGACGGCATGATCTGACGATCGACCAGGTGTTCGCCGGCAACGGTTCGGACGAGGTGCTCGCGCACGCCTTCTTCGCCTTCTTCCAGCAGGCCGAGCCCTTGCTGATGCCCGACGTGAGCTACAGCTTCTACAAGGTCTACGCGCAGCTCTACGAGATCGCGTGCGAGCTGCAGCCGGTCGACGAGGGCCTGCGCATCGACGTCGAAGCCATGGCGGCCCGTGCACGCAGTGGATGCGCAGGCCTCGTGATCGCGAATCCGAATGCGCCCACGGGCATCGGGCTGCCGCTGTCGCAGATCGAACGGCTGCTCGCAGCGTGTCCCGACCGCGTGGTGCTGGTGGACGAGGCGTATGTCGATTTCGGCGGCGAGAGCGCGTTGCCGCTCATCGACAAGTATCCGAACCTGCTGGTGGTGCAGACCCTCTCCAAGTCGCGCTCGCTCGCCGGTCTGCGCGTTGGTTTCGCGTGCGGCCAGCAGCACCTGATCGACGCCTTGGTGCGCGTCAAGGACAGCTTCAATTCCTATCCGCTCGACCGGCTCGCCACGGCGGGCGCCGTCGCGGCGCTGGAGGACGAGGCGTGGTTCGGCACCACACGCGACAAGATCGTCGATACGCGTGAAGGGCTCAGCCTTCAGCTTGAAGATCTGGGCTTCGAGGTGTTGCCCTCGCAGACCAATTTCGTGTTCGCGCGCCATCCGCAGCGCGATGCGGGCGAGCTGGCCGCGTTGCTGCGCGAACGCGCGGTGCTGGTGCGGCATTTCAGGCAACCGCGCATCGTGCAGTACCTGCGCATCAGCATCGGCACCCGCGAGCAGTGCAGCGCGCTGGTGCAGGCGCTGCAAGCCATCCTGGATACTCAGTAGCGCGTCTGGCTCAACTCGGCGAACAGCTCGCCGTAGATCCTGTAGCGCGAGGCGCTGATCGGTCCCGCGTGCGTAGGCGTCTCGACGTTCGAGATCACGCCGCAGCCCGGCTCGTGCAGGTGGGTGCAGTTGTAGAACTTGCAGTCCCCCGTGTGCTCGGCGATGTCGGGCATCAACCCGGCGAGCTGCATCGGCTCGATGTGGTTCAGGCCAAATTCCTGAAAGCCCGGCGAGTCGATCAGGCCGGTGGTGCGGGCTTCGTCGATCCAGTACCAGGTGGTGCTCGTGGTCGTGTGCTTGCCGGAGTTCAGCGCCTGCGAAATTTCCTGGGTCAGCACCGTCGCGCCCGGCACCAGCAGGTTGGTCAGCGTGCTCTTGCCCGAGCCGGAAGGGCCGAGCACGAGGGTGGACTTGCCGGACAGCAGCTTCATCAGCGATGCGTAGTCCGCTTCGCCCGATGCCTTGAGCGACAGAGGCAGCACGCCATGGTGCATGCGGCGATAGGGCGCCAGCTTGGTCCAGGCGCGCTCGAAGGGTTCGACCAGGTCGCTCTTGTTGAGCGCGATGATCGGCGTGATGCGCTGGGCCTCCGCCGCGATCAGCGCGCGCGCCAGTTGATGCTCGGAAAACTCCGGCTCGGCAGCGATCAGGATCAGCACGTGGTCGAGATTGGCCGCAAAAGACTTCGTGCGGATCTCGTCCTGCCGGTAGAAGAGGTTGCGCCGCGGCAGCACCTCCTCGATGGTGCCTTCGTCCTCGGTGGCCTGCCAGCGCACGCGGTCGCCGACCACGGCCTGGCTCTTCTTGCCGCGCGGGTGGCAGATCAGCCGCTCGCCCGTGGGTGTTTCGACGAGGCAGTGACGCCCATGGCTGGCAACGACGAGGCCGTCGTGGTGCGCCTTTCCCGTGTTGTGCGCAGCGGGGGTGAAGGCGGCGCGGCCCGGCTTAGCCACAGGCGTGTTTCCTCATGCGGCGGGGCTCGCAACCAGCGCGTCGGCCTGCCGCGCGCAATCGAAATCGGTGACCGACAGGCCGTTCACGTCGTGCGTGTTGAAGCGCACCACGCAGCGGTTGTAGTGCACCGACAGGTCGGGATGGTGGTCGTGCGTGTGCGCCACGAGCGCCAGCGCGTTCACGAAGGCGATGGTCTCGAAGTAGTTGGCGAAGGTGAAGGTCTTCTCGATGGCGACATCGGCGCCGTCGCCGGTGAGCTTCCAGCCGTCGAGCTTGGCGAGGCCGGACACGATCTCGGTGGCGCTCAGGGCCTGACGGGGAGGGAGGTTCTTCCAGTCCTTGGGTTTGAACATGCTGCTCATAGGGGGCTCTGCTGAAGGGTGGGGTGGTTGATCACGCCGCGGTCATGCGCGCAAGGCGCTCGGACGCGGGCGGATGGGAGTAGTAGAACTTGACGAACACCGGATCGGGCGTGAGCGTCGATGCGTTGTCCTGGTAGAGCTTGAGCAAGGCGGCGGAGAGGTCGGCGCCGCTGGTCTGCGCGACGGCGTAGGCATCGGCCTCGAACTCGTGCTTGCGCGAGAGGCGCGCCGGCAACGGGGCCACGAAGAAGCCGAACACCGGCACCGCGAGCATGAACAGCAGCAGGGCCAGCGCGCTGTTGGGCGCGGCTGGTGACATGTTTGGCTGCACGCCCAGGCCGGAATAGAACCAGATCTGGGTCGAGACCCAACCCAGCAACGCAAAGCCTGCGAGGCTCAGCGCGAACATCGCGACGAGCCGCTTGACGATGTGGCGGTGCTTGAAATGGCCGAGCTCGTGCGCGAGCACGGCCTCCACTTCGCCGGCATTCAACTGGCGCAGCAGCGTGTCGTAGAACACCACGCGCTTGCTTGCGCCGAAGCCGGTGAAGTACGCATTCGCATGGGCACTGCGGGTGCTGCCGTCCATCACGAACAGGCCTTTGGCTGCGAAGCCGCAGCGCTTCATCAGTGCCGTGACGCGCGCTTTCAGCGTGGGATCGTCCAGCGGCTTGAATTTGTTGAAGAGCGGGGCGATGAAGGTCGGGTAGATCAGCATCAGGAGCAGGTTGAAACCCATCCATGCGGCCCAGGCCCAGAGCCACCAGAGCGTGCCGGCCGCGCCCATGAGCCAGAGGATCAGCGCCGCGATCGGCAGGCCGATCAGCGCGCCGAGCAGCGTCGACTTGACGGTGTCGGCCAGCCAGAGCTTCCAGGTCATCTTGTTGAAGCCGAAGCGCTCTTCGAGCCGGAAGGTCTGCCACAGCGTGAACGGCAGCTCGAGCAGGCCGCCGATGGCCGCGAAGGCGGCAAGCAGCACCAGTTGCTGCACCATGCCGCCACCGAGCCACACGAGCAGCAGCTTGTTCAGCACGTCGAGCCCGCCGAGCAGCGTCCAGCCGAGCAGCAGTGCCGCGCTCCAGGCCATCTCGACCAGGCCGAAGCGGGCCTTGGCGATCGTATAGTCGGCCGCCTTCTGGTGGGCAGCGAGCGTGATGGTCTGCGCGAAAGCTTCCGGTACGGTGCCGCGGTGCTGCGCCACATGGCGCACCTGCCGGGAAGCGAGCCAGAACTTCACGAGCAGGCCTGCAACGAGCGCGGCCGCGAAGGCGATGGTGAAGATGAGCGAATAGGACATGGAGCGGCGAGTTTAGTCCCCGGTAAATCGGGACGCAGGCCTTGGGCGACAATCCTGCGATGCCCGAATCCCTTGACCCGACGCCCCCCGCAGCCGTGCCCACCCTGAAGAAAAGCGACCAGAACCTGGTCTGGCTGGACTGCGAGATGAGCGGCCTCGACCCCGAGAAAGAGTTCCTGCTCGAGATCGCCGTGGTCGTCACCGGCCCCGACCTCACGCCCCGCATCGACGGCCCGGTGCTCGTCATTCACCAGAGCGACGCCGTGCTCGACGCCATGGACGCCTGGAACAAGGGCACCCACGGCCGCAGCGGCCTGATCGACAAGGTCAAGGCTTCCACGCTGGACGAGGCGGCGGCCGAGCAGCAACTGCTGGAATTCATCGCCAAATACATTCCCCGCAGCGGCTCGCCGATGTGCGGCAATACCATCGGGCAGGACCGGCGGTTCCTGGTCAAGTTCATGCCCAAGCTGGAGGCGTATTTCCACTACCGCAATCTCGACGTCAGCACCCTCAAGGAACTGGCCAAGCGCTGGAAGCCCTCGGCCTACAGCGCCTTCAAGAAACAGCAGGCGCACACCGCGCTGGCCGACGTTCACGAGTCCATCGAGGAGCTCGCCCATTACCGGGAAACCTTCCTTCGCCTGACCGATTGACAAGAGATTAGGTAAAAACCCGAAGCCGTGCCATAATCGCAGGCTTCGCTGATTTGCATTTGTCATAGGACACAGATCAGCGTCTCTTGCATCTCCCTATCTTGCACACCGCGCCCGATCGCATCCGCTGATCAAAAAGGGCCGCAGCCTCAGGCGTTAGCCGGAAGCTGAATGTCGTTGGATGGTTGATGTTTTTAACCACCAACGGGGCGCTGCCTACGGCAGCGCTTGCGTTTGAGATTGATATCTACATGACCGACGCTTTTGAAGCGCAGGGCGAGTTCGCGCCTGTGCAATCCGCTACCAACAACGAATTCACCGCCGCTGTGGACACTGTGTCCGAAGCGCCGATCCTTGAGGCGCTCGATGCAGCCGCCCCCGAGGCCGCTGCGGTCGAACAAGAACCGAGCCTCCCCAACGGTTTCATCCGCCTGGGCCTCGCACCCGAACTGATCGCCGCCGTGGCCGACCTGGGCTTCACCCAGCCGACCACCGTGCAAGACAAGGTGATCCCGCTCGCCATGGGCGGCGAAGCCGGCCAGGACGGCAAGGCCCGTTTTGTCGACCTGATGGTCTCGAGCCAGACCGGTTCGGGCAAGACCGCAGCCTTCCTGCTGCCCGTGCTGCACACCCTCCTGAAGCGCCAGGCCGAAGCCGAAGCCGAAGCCAAGGCCGAGTTCCAGCGCCTCGCCGCCGAAGCAGCCGCCCGCGGTGAAGCTGCCCCGAAGAAGCCCAAGCGCAAGGACCCGACCAACGCCCGCCACTTCAAGGCTGCCACCCCCGGCGCCCTGATCCTCTGCCCGACGCGCGAACTCGCGCAGCAAGTCGCGCACGACGCCATCGAACTGGTCCGCCATTGCCGTGGTCTTCGCATCGCCAACGTGGTGGGTGGCATGCCTTACCAGCTGCAGATCGCCAAGCTGCAGAACGCCGACCTCGTGGTGGCCACGCCCGGCCGTCTGCTCGACCTGCAACGCTCGCAGCAACTCAAGCTCGACCAGGTCAAGTTCCTGGTGGTCGACGAAGCCGACCGCATGCTCGACCTGGGCTTCTCCGACGACCTGGCCGAAGTCAACCAGCTCACCATCGAGCGTCAGCAGACGATGATGTTCAGCGCCACCTTCGCGCCGCGCATCCAGCAACTGGCCCAGCGCGTGATGCGCGAGCCGCAGCGCATCACCATCGACAGCCCGCAGGAAAAGCACGTCAACATCAAGCAGTCGCTGTACTGGGCCGACAACAGCCAGCACAAGCGCAAGCTGCTCGATCACTGGCTGCGTGACACCAGCATCAACCAGGCGATCGTGTTCGCCAGCACGCAAGTCGAGTGCGACGGCCTCGCCAACGACCTGCAGCAAGAAGGCTTCAGCGCCGTAGCGCTGCATGGCGCCCTGAGCCAGGGCCTGCGCAACCGCCGCCTGATGGCGCTGCGCCAGGGCCAGGTGCAGATCCTGGTGGCCACCGACGTTGCCGCCCGCGGCATCGACGTGCCGACCATCACCCACGTCTTCAACTTCGGCCTGCCGATGAAGGCCGAGGACTACACCCACCGCATCGGCCGCACCGGCCGTGCAGGCCGCGATGGCCTGGCCATCACGTTTGCCGAGTTCCGCGATCGCCGCAAGATCATGGACATCGAGCAATACAGCCGCCAGCAGTTCAAGGCTGAAGTGGTTGCCGGTCTCGAGCCGCAACAGCGCATGCCGCAATCGCGTCCCCCGATGGGCGAGTACCGCGGTGGCCGTGGCGACAACCAGTCGCGCGACCGCAAGTTCGGCAATGGCGGTGCGGGCGGCGGCGGTGGTTACCGTGGCAACAACAACGGCGGCGGCTATGCCGGTGCCAGCGGCTTCAACGACCGCAACGCACGCGGCCCGGCCCAAGGCCAAGGCCCGCGTGGCTTCCAGGGCGGCAACAACGCCGGCTTCGGCGGCGGTCGTGACGACGGCGGCAACAACGGCGGTGGCGCAGGCTACGGCCGCAAGCCGGGCTGGGGCGACAGCGCCCCGCGCGGCGGCCACGGCCAGGGCCATCACGGTGGTGGTCGCGGCGACGGCGGCTTCGCGCCCCGTGAAGGCTTTGCACCCCGCGAAGGTTTCGCTCCGCGCGGCAATGGCGCAGGCCATGGCGGCCCGGGCAAGGTCTTCGTGCCCCGCGACGCACAAAAGCGTGCGTTCAAGCCCTCGCGCTGATCCATTCCAGAGCGGCCCAGCGGTCGCTTCGCCCCAAAAGAAAGCCCGCGCTTCGCAAGAAGCGCGGGCTTTTTCATTGCGGGTTTCCGAGGGGGCGGCTGTCGCGGTATTTGATTGACATCTGAATCGATGAAAAGTAATGTAATAGCGCATTGCTCCCCGGTCCGCGCCGCGGCTGCCGGTTCATCGACATCTGCTTTTCAAATTTCCGAACATGAAAATTGCGATTCTTGGCGGTGGTCACGGCGCCTACGCAGCCGCCGCGGACCTGTCCGAAGCCGGTCACGAGGTGCGCCTGTGGCGTCGCGATGCCGCGGCGCTGGAGCCGGTCGTGCAAGCCGGCGCGATCACGCTGAAGGATGCCGATGGCGCGCGCGAAGTGGCGCTCGCACTTGCGACCGCCGACATCGCCGCGGCTCTCAAGGGCGTCGAGCTGATCGTCATTCCCACGCCCGCCATCGCCCAGCAAGACATCGCGCTCGCCATGGCACCACATCTGGTAGACGGCCAGGTCGTCTTCCTGCCGCCGGGTACCTTCGGCAGCTACGTGATGGCGCGAACGGTGAAAGAGGCCGGCAACCGCGCCGACGTGGCATGGGCCGAGACCGGCACCTTGCCGTACCTCGCGCGCAAGCATGGCGAGCGCGAAGTGAACGTCACGATCCGCGCCATCCGCCTGCCGACCGGCGTCTACCCGGCGCGCAAGGAGGCCGCGGCGATCGAGGTGATCCGCAAGGCCTACCCGGCCGTGCACGGCTGCGGCGACGCGCTCTCGGGTGCGCTGATGAACGCCGGCCCCGTCATTCACCCGCCGCTGATGGTGATGAATGCCGCCCCGCTGCAGCACTTCGAGCGCTGGGACATCCACAACGAAGGCACCCAGCGCGCGGTGCGCGATGTGACCGACCGGCTTGACCGCGAGCGCATGGCCGTGCGCGAAGCCTTCGGGCAGGGCGCGCCGCACTATCCGCTGGCCGACCACTACAACAACGACCAATGGATGTACGGCGACGCGCACAAGCAACTCGTCAAGTCGGGCGACTGGCGCGAGAACATCGACCTGCACACGCACCGCTACATCACCGAAGACACAGAGCTCGGCCTGGCCTTCCTTGCTTCGGCCGCGCGCCATGCGGGCGTGGACGCCCCCATCGCGCACGGCCTGCTGGCCATCGTCGGCGGCTTTCTCGGCCGCGACCTGCGCCACGGCCCGCGCACTTTCGAGAGCCTGGGCCTTGCCGACCTGAGCGCGGCGCAGCTCAAGCAGAGGCTGCACGATGGCGAATGAGCGCGCGCTGCCTCGCTTCGCGGCCGTCGGTGCAGGCCGCATGGGGCGCGGCATCGCGATCGCGTTCGCGTATGCCGGGCACCGCATCTCGTTGATCGATCTGCGCCTACGCAGCGACGACGCGTGGCTGCGCCTGCGCGACGAAGCGAAGTCGGAGATCGAAGCCAGCCTCGCAGGCCTCGCTCAACTCGGCGTGATCGATGCGGCGCAGATCCAGCCCATCGCCGCGCGCGTGGACTTCGTGAATGCCGCAGCCGCCCCGCAGGCACTCGCCGCCGCCGAGCTGGTGTTCGAAGGCGTCCCCGAAACCATGGACGCCAAGCGCGAAGCCTTCGAGCACCTCAACCGCTATTGCCGCGACGACGCGATCCTCACCTCGACCACCAGCAGCATCCTCGTGACGCAGCTCGCGGCGTTGGTGCGGCTGCCCGAGCGCTTCCTCAACATGCACTGGCTCAACCCGGCCTATGTGATCCCCGTGGTGGAACTGAGCTGCCACCCAGGCACGGATGTCGCCGTGCTTGCGCGCACCAAGGCGCTGATGGAAGAGATCGGAAAACTGCCCGTGGTCTGCGGTGCCTCGCCCGGCTACATCGTGCCGCGCCTGCAGGCGCTGGTGATGAACGAGGCGGCCCGCATGATCGAGGAGGGCGCCGCCACCGCCGAGGAAATCGACAAGGCCACGCGCTACGGCCTGGGCCTGCGCTTCGCCGCGCTGGGCGTGGTCGAGTTCATCGACTTCGGTGGTTGCGACATCCTCCATCACGCGAGCCGCGAGATGTCGGTCTCGATCGACAAGGGACGCTACACCGCGCCGGCCATCGTCGATCGCATGGTCGAGGAAGGACGCCTCGGCCTCAAGAGCGGCAGCGGCTTCTACGACTACGAAGGCCGCGACATCGCCGCCTACCGGCGCGACGTGCTCTCGCGCACGCTGGGTGAGTTGAAGCACGCGGGCCTCTGGCGCGCACCCGCCGGCGAGACGCTGTCATGACGATCCGCCGCGCCTTTGCCGACCTGTCGGTGGGGCAGGTGCACTACGCGGCATGCGGCGATGCAGATGCGCCGGCCGTGCTGCTGCTGCACCAGTCGCCGCGCAGCTGGTTCGAGTACCGTGAGGTGCTGCCGCTGATCGGTGCGCGCTATTGCGCCATCGCGATGGACACCGCGGGCTTCGGCGACTCTTCGGACGGCGGCGTGCCCGCCAGCATCGCGCAATGGGCGCGTGTGGCATGCGAACTGCTCGATGCGCTGGGCATCCATCGGGCCGATGTCGTGGGCCATCACACGGGCGGTGTCGTCGCGATCGAACTGGCGGCTGCGTTTCCGGATCGTGTGCGTGGCCTGGTGCTGTCGTCGACGCCATACACCGACGAGCCCTTTCGCATCGCGCGGGCCCAGAGGCCGCCTATCGACGAGGTCACGCCGAGCGAAGACGGAAGTCATCTTGCCGCGCTGTGGCAAAGGCGCCAGGGCTTCTATCCGGTGGGACGACCGGAGTTGCTCGAAGCCTTCGTGCTCGATGCGTTGAAGGTCGGCCATCGCGTGGAAGAGGGCCATCGCGCCGTTGCTTCCTACCGCATGGAAGACCGCATTGGCCGCGTGACGCAGCCTGTGCTCATCATCCGCGCCACCGACGATCCGTTCGCCGCACCGCATGCAGCCGAGCTGCAGCATCATCTGCCGCAAGCGCGCATCGTCGACATCGAAGGCGGCATGGTGCCGCTGCCAGACCAGATGCCTGAAGCCTTCGCGCAGACCGTGATCGACTTTCTTTCCACGCTGCCATGAAAGCCATCCGCATCCACGGTTTCGATGCAGTGCCCGTGCTGGAGGAGGTGGCCGATCCCGTCGCGCGCCCCGGTCGCACCATCGTGCGCATGCAGGCCGCCACGGTCGGCCACATCGACCGCACCGTGTGGCGCGGCAGCTTCCTGCGGCATCCACCGTTGCCCTACACGCCGGGTGTGGAAGCCGCGGGCATCGTCGTCGCGAGCGGGCGCTACGAGGTCGGACAGCGCGTGTGGCTGCGCGGCAGCGGGCTGGGTACCCTGTTCGACGGCACCTGGTGCGAGCAGATCGATGCGCCCGACGAAGCGCTTGGCCTCTTGCCCGATGCATTGCCGATGACGCTTGGCGCCGCGTTCTTCTCGCCCACTACGTCGGCATGGGTGGCGCTGCATGAAGTCGCAAAGCTGCGGGCTGGAGAGCAAGTCCTGGTGACGGGTGCGAGCGGTGCGGTGGGTTCTCTCGCGATGCAACTTGCGCACGATGCTGGGTGCGCCGTGACGCAGGTCGACCCGAACACCGCGCCCACAACCGCCAGCGCCGACCTGCTCATCGACACAGTCGGCGGCCACGTCCTCGCCGCATCTCTGCCTGCCGTGCGCCCCGGCGGTCGCGCCGTGCTGATCGGCTACACCGCGGGCCCCACGTTGCAACTCGACATTGCGCATTTCCTGCAGCGCGACGTTGCGCTGCTGCCGCTCAACATGTTCCGGCGAGAGGCGGCGGGCCGCGCCGCGGCGCCCGAGTTGCTCGCGCGATTGGCCGATGGCCGTCTGCATCTCGATGTGCAGAGCTTCGCGCTGGCTGATGCTGCCAGCGCACTCGAATGGATCGCGCAACGCGGCCATCGCGGCCGCGCGGTGCTCGTGCCCTAGACGGCCTCAGTCTTCTTCCGGCTCGGACTCCTCGAGCGGCACATGCACGTGCAGTTCGATCATCCGCCGCAATGTCTGCTTGAGCTCTTCGGCCCGCCGCAGGCCGAAGGGTTCGAGCACGCGCCGCTCGTGCTCGCGCGCCAGTTCCATCAGGTGCTCGACGGCCTTCAACCCCTTGCGCGTGATGCGCACCAGCGTGATGCGGCGGTCACTTTCGTGGGGCAGGCGCTCGACCTGTCCGCGCGATTCCATGCGATCGAGCAGGCGCGTGACGGTCGGCTGTTTGGTCACGGTCACCTGCGCGAGCTGACCGATGCTGATCGCCTCGCTGCCGGCGAGCGACGCCATCACGCGCCACTCCGACACCGAGAAACCTTGCTGTCGCGCCACCTCGTGGAACTCCGACGAGATCAGCTGGCTCGCCTGCGCGAGCAGCGCCGGCAGGTAGTCGTCGACGAAGCGATGCGACTCGGAGGGTTGGTCCTGCTCAGCCATGAAGGCACCTCGCTTCCCGGTGCGCCACGCGAGCCGCGGGCACGCTGCTTGCATGTCTAGGGTAATTCATGATTGTGGATACATTCATTTGTCAACATTATAGAAAGCGTGATGTGGCACCTGAAGCGCATCCTCCCACGAGAAAGAAGAAGGACCCACATGGCTGAGCGTTCGTTCGTCGAAGAAGTCAAGAAGCTGCGGCTTTCCGGCGGAGATGTATTTCGTGGCGAAGGCATTCTGGCGGTCACCAAGGCCTTGCTCGAATCGGGAGTTTCCTATGTGGCCGGGTACCAGGGGGCACCCATCTCGCACCTGATGGACGTGCTGGCCGATGCGCAGGACATCCTCGCCGAGCAGGGCATCCGCTTCGAGAACAGCGCGAGCGAAGCCACCGCCGCCGCCACGCTTGCGGCCTCGGTCAACTACCCGCTGCGCGGCGCCGTCACCTTCAAGGCGACCGTGGGCACCAACGTCGCGTCCGACGCGCTGGCCAACCTCGCCTCGGGCGGCGTGACCGGAGGCGCACTCATCATCGTGGGCGAGGACTACGGCGAAGGCTCGTCGATCATGCAGGAGCGCAGCCATGCGTTCGCGATGAAGTCGCAGATCTGGCTGCTCGATCCGCGCCCGAACCTGCCGAGCATCGTCGATGCGGTGAAGACGGGCTTCGATCTCTCCGAGGCCAGCAACACGCCCGTGATGCTGCAGCTTCGCATCCGCGCCTGCCACGTGCACGGCCACTTCATCGCCGGCGACAACAAGCGCGCGAAGTTCACGTTGCAGGAGGCGCTGGAGAACCCGCAGCGCGACGTGAGCCGCATCGTGCTGCCGCCCGCGAGCTTCGTCCATGAGCAAGAAAAGGTGAAGGACCGCTGGCCCGCAGCGGTGCGCTTCATCGAGGAGCGCCAGCTCAACGAGTTCTTCTCCGAAGACGCTGACGACATCGGCATCATCGTGCAGGGCGGCAGCTACAACACGCTGCTGCGTGCCCTCGAGCGGCTCGATCTCGCCGACGTGTATGGCAACACCAAGGTGCCGCTCTACGTGATGAACGTGGCCTACCCCGTCATCGAGAGCGAAGTCATCCGCTTCTGCGAAGGCAAGCGCGCGGTGCTGATCGTGGAAGAGGGCCAGCCCAATTTCGTTGAGCAGAACCTCGCGACCATCCTGCGTCAGGCCGGCTCGACCACCGCGCTGCACGGCAAGGACATGCTGCCGGTCGCCGGCGAGTACACGTCATCCGAACTGCTCAAGGGCGCGCGCACTTTCTGCGAGCGTTACGAACGCCTCGCGCCGCTGCCGGTGCCCGTACCGGTGCGCAAGGTGATCCCGCTCAAGGAGGTGGCCGCCATCGGCGTCGATGCAGCGCCCGAACCGGCCATGCCTTCCACGGCGCTCGGCGACGTCGTGCACGCCCGCCCGCCGGGTTTCTGCACCGGTTGCCCCGAACGACCGATCTTCAGCGCGATGAAGCTCGTCGAGCGAGAGCTCGGCGCGCACCACGTGAGCGCCGACATCGGCTGCCACCTGTTCTCGATCCTCCCGCCCTTCAACATCGGCAACACCACCATGGGCTATGGCCTCGGCGGCGCGGGCGCCTCGGCGCTCAACGCGCCGGCGGGCAAGCGCGCCATCTCGATGATGGGCGACGGCGGCTTCTGGCACAACGGCCTCACCAGCGGCGTGGCGAACTCGGTCTTCAACAAGAGCGACAACCTCACCATCGTCGTCGACAACAACTACACCTCGGCCACGGGCGGGCAGGACATCCTCTCGTCGAACGCCGTCAACAAGACGCGCAGCACCGGCCACGAGATCGAGCGCGCCGTGCGCGGCGTGGGCGTGGAGTGGGTGAAGACGCTGCGCCGCACCTACGACGTGGCCGGCATGCGCGATGCGCTGAAAGAAGCGCTCACCACCACGAAGAAGGGCCCCAAGGTCCTGATCGCGCAGTCGGAGTGCATGCTCAACAAGCAGCGCCGCGAGAAGCCGCTGGTGCGCAAGGCCATCGCCGATGGCAAGCGCATGGTGCGCGAGAAGTTCGGCGTCGACTCCGACACCTGCACCGGCGACCACTCGTGCATCCGCCTGTCGGGCTGCCCGTCGCTCTCCATCAAGCCCAACCCCGATCCGCTGCGCACCGATCCGGTCGCGACCGTGCTCGACAGCTGCGTGGGCTGCGGCGTGTGCGGCGAGGTCTCGCACGCCGCGGTGCTGTGCCCTTCGTTCTACAAGGCGCAGATCGTGAGCAACCCCACCGGCTGGGACAAGCTGCGCGAGCGCGTGCGTTCTGCCGTCATCGGCTGGCTGCAGCGCGGCGAAGCGCGCCGCCGCGAAACCTATGCGTTCTGAAGCGATGAAAAAAGCGCAACCGATCAAGATCGCGATCCTCGCCATGGGCGGGGAGGGGGGTGGCGTGCTGGCCGACTGGATCGTCGACATGGGCGAGGCCAACGGCTACGTCGCGCAGACCACCTCGGTGCCGGGTGTGGCCCAGCGCACCGGTGCGACCATCTACTACGTCGAGCTGTACCCGATCGCGCAAGCCGAGTCGGATGGTGGCCGGCCCGTGCTGGCGCTGATGCCGTTGCCGGGCGACGTCGATGTGGTGCTCGCCTCCGAACTCATGGAAGCCGGTCGCGCCGTTCAGCGCGGTCTCGTCACCAACGATCGCACCACGCTCATCGCCTCCACGCACCGCGTGTTCTCCATCGCGGAGAAGAGCGCGCTTGGCGATGGCCGCGTCGACAGCACGCAGTTGCTCGCGCACACGGCCAAGGCCGCCAAGCGCTTCATCCGCTTCGACATGGCGCAGGCCGCCGAAGCCTCGGGCAGCGTGATCAGCGCGGTGCTCTTCGGCGCGCTGGCGGGATCGGGCGTTCTGCCGTTCAGTCGCGCGCAGTTCGAGGCGACCATTGAACGCGGGGGCGTCGGCGTCAAGCCCAGCCTGAAAGCCTTCGGTGATGCATTCGCTCGCGCCCGAGGCGGCGACGATGGCGAGACGCCGCCGGAAGCCGTGGCCGCCACGCCCACGCCACAGCCCCGTCACCCAGCCGTGCGCGCACTGGTCGAACGAGTGCAGCACGACTTCCCGTTCGCTGCACAAGACTTTCTGCTCGAAGGGGTGCGCCGCCTCATCGATTACCAGGACCTGGCCTATGCCGGCCTGTACCTCGACCGGATGGCCGCCATCGTCGCCTTGCCGGGCACTGGCGATCACCGCCTGCTGCGCGAAACCGCACGTCACCTCGCGCTCTGGATGTCCTACGACGACACCGCCCGCGTGGCCGCCCTCAAGACCCGCGCCACCCGCTTCGAGCGCGTGCGCGGCGAGGCCCGCGTGCAGGCGGGCCAGGTGCTCGCGATCAACGAATACATGCACCCGCGCCTGCAGGAAATCTGCGAGACGCTGCCTGGCGGCATCGGCCGCTGGCTCATGAACTCCACGCTGCCGAAGAAGATCGTCGAGCGCTTCACGCAGAAGGGCCGGGTGATCCGGACCAGTTCGCTGCGCGGCTACCTGATGCTGCGCACCGTGGCCGCGATGAAGCGCTGGCGCCTCTCGACGATGCGCTACGCCGAAGAAAACCGCCGCATCGAGGAATGGCTGCAGCGCATCGCCGCCACTGCGCAGCACAACCCCGAGCTGGCGGTGGAACTCGCGCAGTGCCAGCGCCTGGTCAAGGGCTACAGCGACACGCACGAGCGCGGCATCCGCAACTACGACACCGTGATGCGCGCTGTCGAGCGCGCCGGCGCGCAGCTCGCGCCTGCCACCTTGCGCGAACTGCGCGACGCGGCGCTCGCCGACGAACACGGCCACAAGCTGCAGGCTGCGCTGGCGCAGCACGCACTGGCCTGAAGAGACAACGACGGACGCACGATGACCGCTCCCACCGCCACGCTCCAGCTTCGCGTCGCCGAAGCGCGCCAACTCAACCCGCTGATCCGCATGCTGCGCCTGCGCGCGGAAGACGGCCGACCATTGCCGGGCTTCGCAGCGGGTGCGCACATCCGCGTGCAGGTGTCGCTGCCCGACGGCAAGACCGATTGGCGCTACTACTCGCTGATCAACTTCGCGACCGCGCGCAACGCGACGAATGCGCCGACCGAGTACGTGATCGCCGTGCGCAAGGAAGCCGAAGGCCGCGGCGGCTCGCGCTTCATGCACGAAGGGCTGAAGGAAGGCGACACGCTCGCCATCGAGGCGCCGAAGAACGACTTTCCGCTGCACACCGGCCCCGGCGGCTCGGTGCTGGTGGCGGGCGGCATCGGCGTCACGCCGCTCGCCACCATGGCAGCGCGCCGCCGCGCCGAAGAAGCACCGGTGCGCATGCACTACGCCGGCCGCAGCCGCGACCTGATGGCTTTCCTGCCTGAGCTCGAGGCGCTGCTCGGTGACAACCTGCACGTGCATGCGGATGCCGAGGCCGGCGCGCCGCTCGATATCGACGCGCTGCTCGACGATGTCCCCGCCGGCGACCGCCTCTACGTCTGCGGCCCCAAGGTCATGCTCGACGCCGTGCTCGCCCGGACCCAGGCACGTGGCTGGGAGCACGACCGCGTGCACTTCGAACTCTTCACCGAGCCGGTCGCCGAAGAAGGCGACCAGCCCTTCGAGGTCGAGCTCGCCCAGTCGGGCCAGCGCTTCACCGTGGCGGCCGACCAGAGCATCCTCGACTGCCTCATCGACAACGGCTGCGATCCGATGTTCGACTGCAAGCGCGGCGAGTGCGGCGTGTGCGCCGTGCCCGTGCTCGAGGGAGAGATCGAGCACCGCGACTACGTGCTCACCGCCCGCGAGAAGGCGGAGGGCAACGTCATGCAGATCTGCATCTCGCGCGCCAAGGGTGCACGCCTGGTGCTCGATATCTGAAGCAAGGAGACACCAGAACCATGCCTTCATACAGAGACAACCCCGAAGCAGTCCGCGCGCTCGTGCAGAACGACCGCGTGCACCGTGACCTGTACACCAGCCAGGAATTGTTCGAGCTGGAGCAGGAACACTTCTTCGCCAACACCTGGAACTACGTCGGCCACGAGAGCCAACTGCCCAAGCCCGGCGACTGGATCAGCAACGAGATCGCCGGCCGCCCGCTCATCGTGGTGCGTCACACCGACGGCAGCGTGCGCGCAATGATGAACCGCTGCGCCCACAAGGGCTCGCGCCTCGTGAGCGCGCCCTGCGGCAACACCGGCAAGTTCTTCCGCTGCCCGTACCACGCCTGGACCTTCAAGACCGACGGCTCGCTGCTGGCGATTCCGCTGAAGACCGGCTACGAGCACACCGCGCTGCACGAATGCGAGTCGGCCAAGGGCCTGACGACGCTCAAGCATGTGCGCAGCCACCGCGGCTTCATCTTCGTGAAGATCAACGACGCGGGCCCCGACTTCGAGGCGTACTTCGGCGACTCGCTGAGCTCCATCGACAACATGGCCGACCGCTCGCCCGAAGGCGAACTCGAAATCGCCGGCGGGTGCCTGCGCTTCATGCACCAGTGCAACTGGAAGATGTTCGTGGAGAACCTCAACGACACCATGCATCCGATGGTGGCGCACGAGTCCTCGGCCGGCACCGCCAAGCGCATGTGGGCCGACAGGCCCGCCGACGAGCCCAAGCCCATGGCGGTCGAGCAGTTTGTGCCCTTCATGTCCGACTACAAGTTCTTCGAGGACATGGGCATCCGCACCTACGACCACGGCCACAGCTTCACGGGTGTGCACTTCAGCATTCACAGCAAGTACAAGGCGATCCCCGAGTACGACGACGCGATGAAGGCGCGCTATGGCGAGGAGAAGACCGCGCAGATCCTCGGCATGGCGCGGCACAACACCGTGTACTACCCGAACCTCACGATCAAGGGCGCGATCCAGGCGATCCGCGTGGTGAAGCCGATCTCGGCCGACAAGACGCTGATCGAGAGCTGGACCTTTCGCCTCAAGGGCGCACCGCCCGAGCTGCTGCAGCGCACCACCATGTACAACCGGCTGATCAACTCGCCGTTCTCGGTGGTGGGGCATGACGACCTGCAGGCCTACCGCGGCATGCAGGCCGGTCTGCATGCGAGCGGCAACGAGTGGGTGAGCCTGCACCGCGATTACGACGCGTCGGAACTCAAGGGTGGCGAGATCACCACCGGCGGCACCAACGAACTGCCGATGCGCAACCAGTACCGAAGCTGGGTCGAACGCATGACGGAGACGATGTGATGGCCGGTACCGATATCACTCGCCAGGACCTGATCGACTTCGTCGTGAACGAAGCCCATCTGCTCGACACGCGCCGCTACGAAGAGTGGAACGCGCTCTTCACCGACGACGCCTTCTACTGGGTGCCGCTCGTGCCCGACCAGGAAGACGGCCTCAACCACACCTCGCACCTCTACGAGGACAAGCTGCTGCGCGACCTGCGCATCGAGCGGCTGAAGAGCCCGCGTGCGTTCTCGCAGCAGCCGCCGAGCCGCTGCCACCATCTGCTGCAGGTGCCTGTGGTCGAGCAGTTCGATGCCGAGGGCAACCGCTTCGTGGTGCGCACCAGCTTCCACTACACCGAATCGCAGGGCGATGAACTGCAGTTCTATGTCGGCACCTTCTTCCATCACCTCACGATGCAGGACGGTGCGCTGCGCATGACGCTCAAACGCGTGAACCTGCTCAACTGCGACGCGGCACTCCCGGCCGTGCAGCTTTTCATCTAAGGACGCGATGCCACACGCCACCGTCCATCAAGTTTTCGCGACGACTGCAGCGCGCACGCCGCAGGCCGAATTCCTGTTCGCCGAGTCGGTGACCGCGGCTGCCTACGGCATCGCTGCAGGCGCCATCCGCTGGGGCGAGGCAGCCGCCGAGGTCGAGCGTTTGCGCGCCGCCTATGCGCATGCCGGCTACGGGCACGGCCACCGCGTCGGGCTGCTGCTGGAGAACCGGCCCGCGTTCCTCTTCCACTGGTTCGCGCTCAACGCCCTGGGCGTGAGCGTGGTGCCGATCAACGCAGAGATGCGTTCGGCCGAACTGGTCTACCTGATCGGCCACAGCGAGATCGGCCTCGCCGTCACGCTGCCGGAGCGCGCCGCCGACCTGCGCGCCGCTGCGGCACAAGCCGGCGTGGCCTTCGAGACGATGGGGCCCGACGACGCGGTGCCCAGCGCGAAGACCACCGCGCCACACGCCCACGAGCCCATCGGCGTCGACACCGAATGCGGCCTGCTCTACACCTCGGGCACCACAGGTCGCCCCAAGGGCTGCATCCTGAGCAACGCCTACTTCCTGCGCGCAGGCGAGTGGTATGCCGCGCTCGATGGCGTCTGCAGCATCCACCCGGATACCGAGCGCGTCATCACGCCGCTGCCGCTCAATCACATGAACGCGATGGCCTTCTCCACCATGGTGGTGTTGGTGGCGGGCGGGTGCCTCGTGCAGCTCGATCGCTTCCATCCGAAGACCTGGCTGGCGAGCGCGCGCGAAAGCGGCGCGACCATCGTGCATTACCTCGGCGTGATGCCCGCGATGCTGCTCTCCGCATCGCTGTCGGCCGCCGATCGCGACCATGCGATCCGCTGGGGCTTCGGCGCCGGCGTGGACCGCAAGAACCACGTGCCTTTCGAGGAGCGCTTCGGCTTCCCGCTGGTCGAGGCCTGGGCCATGACCGAGACCGGTGCGGCCGCCTGCATCATGGCCAACCGCGAACCGCGCCTCGTGGGCACGAGCTGCTTCGGCCGTCAGGAAGACTTCGTGCAGATCCGGCTCGTGGGCGAAGACGGCAACGACGTCGGCACGGATGCACCGGGCGAGCTGCTCGTGCGCTCGGCCGGCACCGATCCGAAGCGCTATTTCTTCTCCGGCTACCTGAAGGACGAAGAAGCCACGCGCGAAGCCTGGGCCGATGGCTGGTTCCACACCGGTGACCTCGTGCGCCGCGACGCCGAGGGCAACTTCTTCTTCGTCGATCGCAAGAAGAACGTGATCCGCCGCAGCGGCGAAAACATCTCGGCCGTCGAAGTCGAGAGCGTGCTGAACCAGCACCCGGCCGTGAAGACGTCAGCCGTGGCCGCGACGCCCGATGCGGTGCGCGGCGACGAGGTGCTGGCCTGCATCGTGATGCGCGAGGACGCCGATGCATCGCAGCGCGAACAGGTCGCCGCGAGCATCGTCCAGCATGCGCTCGATCAACTTGCCTACTACAAGGCGCCGGGCTACGTCGCCTTCGTCGATGCGCTTCCGCTCACGCCCTCGCAGAAGATCCAGCGCGGCCAGTTGCGCGAGATGGCGCAGTCGTTGCCGGGGCAGGGCCACTGCATCGACACGCGTGCGATGAAGAAACGACAAGTGGGGCAGGCATGACCAGGCAAAGGCTTTCCTACGAAGGCGTCGCGGTGGCCGTGCCCATCACGGTGCCTTATGTGCGCTACTCCACGCGCACCGCGCACTGGTTCATCGGGCAGGCCATCGAGGCGCTGGTCCAGGCCAGCGGTGTCGTCAAGGAAGAGATCGACGGCCTGTGCCTCAGCAGCTTCTCGCTCGCGCCCGACACTGCCGTGGGCGTGACGCAGCACCTGGGCATGTCGCCGCGCTGGCTCGACCATGTGCCCACCGGCGGCGCCTCGGGCGTGATGTGCCTGCGCCGCGCTGCGCGCGCCGTGCAGGCGGGCGATGCCGACATCGTGGCCTGCGTGGGCGCCGACACCAACCACGTCGACTCCTTCCGCCAGACGCTCGGCAGCTTCAGCAACTTCGCGCGCGATGCGAGCTACCCCTACGGCTCGGGCGGGCCGAACTCGATCTTCGCGTTCATCACCGCCAACTACATGCGCACCTATGGCGCCAGGCGCGAAGACTTCGGCCGCATCTGTGTCGACCAGCGCACCAATGCGCTCGGCAATCCCAACGCGATGTTCAAGAAGGGTTTGACGCTCGATGAGTACATGGCCGCGCGGCCGATCTCCGACCCGATCCACCTCTTCGACTGCGTGATGCCCTGCGCCGGTGCCGACGCCTTCCTCGTGATGAGCGAGGAGCGCGCCCGCGACCTGGGCCTGCCGCACGCCGTGATCCGCGGCGCCATCGAGCGCCACAACGCCTACGCCGAAGACCCGGTGATGGTGCAGGGCGGCTGGCGCAAGGACCGCGACGACCTCTATGCGCAGGCCGGCGTGCAGCCCGCCGCGCTCGATTTCGTGCAGACCTACGACGACTACCCCGTCATCGTGATGATGCAGTTCGAGGACCTGGGCTTCTGCGAGAAGGGCGAGGGCTCGGCCTTCGTGCAATCGCACACCATGACCTTCGACGGCAGCTTTCCGAACAACACGAGTGGCGGCCAGCTCTCGGCCGGGCAGGCCGGCGCGGCAGGCGGCTTCCTCGGCATGGTCGAGGCGATCCGCCAACTGACCGATCAAGCTGAAAAACGTGCGGTGCCCGATGCCCAATTGGGCCTCGTCGCCGGCTTCGGCATGGTGACCTACGACCGCTGCCTGTGCACAGGCGCGGTCATCCTGGGGAGACCCGCATGACCATGCCGATGATGCGCCCCCCGCGCAAGAACCCGGTGCTGCGCACCCGGCAGATGAACCTGCCGCCCGGTGCGCGCGGCCGCGTGGCGCTCGGCCTCACGGCGGCTGCCGCCGAAGGCCGCTTCGAACTGCAGACCTGCGAAGACTGCGGCACCGTGCAGTACCCGCCGCGCGAGGTCTGCCACAAGTGCCTGTCGGCTTCTCTGCGCTGGCGCGCCCAGAGCGGCGAGGGCGAACTGCTCGGCAGCACCACGCTGCACCACAGCAACGACCTGTTCTTTCGCGAGCGGCTGCCCTGGCGGCTGGGGCTGGTGCATCTGGATGCCGGCCCGACGCTCATGGTCCACCTGCACGGCGAGGTCGGCGATGCACCCACGCGCGTGCGTGTCGGCGCCCGGCTCGACCGCGCGGGCCAGGCCGTTCTCATTGGTTTTCCGAATGAAGGGAGTGCCCACATGGCCGACGACAAGATGCTGCGTGAAATGACCAGCGACCCGAAGTTCCGCAAGGCGCTGGTGACCGACGGCAAGACCGAGACCGGTCAGGCCATCGTGCGCGCACTGGTGAAGGCCGGCGCCGACATCGTCTGGGTCGGCCATGCCGAGCCCTGGAAGAAGATGGGCGATGGCCTGGACGACATCTCGGCGCTGCCGCAGGTGACGCTGGTGCCCCTCGACCTCACCAACGGCCGCCAGGTGACTGAGCTTGCGGGCTCCATCGGCGGCAAGGTCGACATCGTGATCAACAACGCCGAGGTGCACCGCACCTTCGGCATCGGCGCGCGCCGCGGCACCGACGTGGCCAAGGCCGAGATGGACATCAACTACTTCGGCCTGCTGCGCCTGGCACAGGAGTTCGGCCCCGCGCTCAAGGGCCGCTCGGCCGACGGCGCGACGGGCGCGACGGCCTGGGTCAACCTGCTGTCGATCTATGCGCTCAGCAACTTCCCGCCGCATGGCACCTTCAGTGCTTCGAAGGCGGCGGCGCATTCGCTCGCGCAGTGCCTGCGCGCGGAGATGCGGCCGGCCGGCATCCGCGTGATCAATGTGTTCCCGGGGCCCATCGACGACGAATGGAACCAGCACACGCCGCCGCCCAAGCTGGCACCGACGGCGTTGGCCAACGCCATCGTGAAGGCGCTGCGCGACGGCGTGGAAGACGTCTATCCGGGCGACGTGGCGCAGGAGTGGCTGGAGCGCTGGCGCGACAACCCCAAGGTGCTCGAACGCGAGCTGGCCGCTGGCGGCTGAGAACAGGAGTCACACGAATGACCACGACAACCGAACTGATGTCCGCCGCCGAAATCCTCGGCGGCCTCGTGACCGCCATGGCGAGCGGCCGCATCCGCGTGATCGACCTCACGCAGACGCTCACGCCCGAGTTCCCGCAGATCGCGCTGCCGCCCGAGATGGGCCAGTGCTGGCCCTTCCGCATCGAGGAAGTGTCGAAGTACGACGAGCGCGGCCCGGGCTGGTACTGGAACAACTTCTCCTGCGGCGAGCACACCGGCACGCACTTCGACGCGCCGATCCACTGGATCTCGGGCCGCGACCTGCCGAACAACTCGGTAGACACCATCCCGGTGCAGAACTTCGTCGCCCCGGCCTGCGTGATCGACTGCTCGGCCGATGTGCAAGGCAACGACGACTACCTGCTGAGCGTGGCCGACATCGAGCGCTACGAAGCCGCGCACGGCCGCATCCCGAAGGGTGCATGGGTGCTGATGCGCACCGACTGGTCCAAGCGCAGCGACCCCGAGGCCTATCAGAACTTCGACGAGACCGGCCAGCACACGCCCGGCCCGAGCACCGAGGCCGTGCGCTTCCTGGTGGAGCAGCGCGACGTGCTGGGCTTCGGTTCGGAAGCCATCGGCACCGATGCGGGGCAGGGCTATCACCTGCGGCCGCCGTATCCGTGCCACTACTACATGCATGGCGCGGGGCGCTACGGCCTGCAGTGCCTGAGCAACCTCGACCTGCTGCCGCCCGCGGGCGCGGTGCTGATCTGCCCGCCGCTGAAGATCGAAAAGGGCAGCGGCAGCCCGCTGCGCGTGCTGGCACTGGTGGGAGCGCAGGCATGACGCCGAAGATCGCGGCCGTCACCGGCGGCAGCGCCGGCATCGGCAAGGCGATCTGCGAAGACTTGCTCGCGCAGGGCTACGAGGTGGTGTCGCTCGCGCGCCGCACGGCCGAGATCGACCACCCGAAGCTGCACAGCCTCGAAGTCGACCTGAGCGATCGCGCCGCCACGGGTGAAGCGGTGCGCGAACTGGTCGAGCGCTTTGCGCCGACCACCATCGTGCACAACGCCGGTGTGATCCGCGCGGCGCTGCTGTCCGAAGTGAAGCTCGACGATCTCGATGCGCTGGTGGACCTGCACCTGGGCTGTGCGATCCAGCTCGTGCAAGGCGCGTTGCCCGCCATGCGTGCGCAGCGCTTCGGCCGCGTGGTGTTGCTGTCATCGCGCGCAGCGCTGGGCCTTGCGACCCGCACCAGCTATTCCGCGACCAAGGCCGGCATGCTGGGCATGGCGCGCACCTGGGCGCTCGAACTCGCGGCGGACGGCATCACGGTGAACGTGGTCGCACCCGGCCCCATCCGCACCGACATGTTCTACGACGTGGTCGAGGCCGGCAGCGAGAAGGAACGCGCGCTCGCGGCCTCCGTGCCCGTCAAGCGCCTGGGCGAATCGGCCGACGTGGCACGCGCCGTGCGTTTCTTCGCCGACCCCGACAACAGCTTCGTTACCGGCCAGGTGCTCTACGTCTGCGGTGGCACCAGCGTCGGCAGCCTGGCCCTCTAGTTCTCAGCGTTCGTCTCGTTCAAAAAACATCACCTCTGGAGCATCGCCATGAAAGTCCTGAACCGATTCCGTGCCCTCGCAGGCATCGCCGTGGGCCTCGGCGCCCTGAGCGCCGTTGCGGGCGCGTGGGCTGCCGATCTCAAGGTCGGTTTCATCACGTCGCTCTCGGGACCGGTGTCGTCGCTGGGCATTCCCTACGAGAAGGGCATGAAGGCCGCGCTCGCCTACAAGGCGGACCTGGGCGGCCGCAAGATCCAGCTGGTGCAGCTCGACGACGCCTCGGACCCGACCACGGCCGCGCGCAACGCCCGCAAGATGATCGACGAGGACAAGGTCGACGTCATCATCGGCACCGCAGGCTCGCCCGGTGCGCTGGCCATCGCCGGCGTGGCGCGCGAGACGAAGACACCGCTCATCTCCATCGCCAACGCGAACCTGCCGGGCGAAGAAGGTTCGTGGATGGTCACGCTGCCGCAGCCTGCGCCGCTGATGGTGAGCGCGGTGGTCGAACGCATGAAGAAGTCGGGCGTGAAGACGGTCGGCTACATCGGCTTCTCCGATGCGTGGGGCGACCTGGTGTACGACGCGCTGCAGAAGAGCGCGGAGCCGGTGGGCATCAAGATCGTGTCGAACGAGCGCTATGCGCGCGCTGATTCGTCGGTGACCGGCCAGGTGCTGAAGATCGTGGCGCTGCGTCCCGATGCGGTGATCACCGGCACCTCCGGCACGCCCGGCGCGTTGCCGTATCTGGCGCTCGCTGAGCGTGGCTACAAGGGCCAGATCTACGGCATGCATGCGCTGATCAACCCCGACTTCGTGCGCGTGGGCGGTGCCGCCGTCGAAGGGATGCTCGCGCCCACCGGCCCGGTGATCGTGGCCGAGCAACTGCCCAACGACAACCCGATCCGCAAGGTGTCGATGGACTTCCGCGCGGCCTACCAGAAGGCCAACGGCGCGCCGCCGACCGATGCCTTCTCGGCCTACACCTTCGACGCCTGGCTGCTGTACCTGGACGCCGCGCAGCGCGCGCTCGCCACCAAGGCCGAGCCGGGCACGCCGCAGTTCCGCCTCGCGCTGCGCGACGCGATCGTGAGCACCAAGGAGCTGGTGGGCACGCACAGCGTCTACAACTTCAAGCCGACCGACCGCTACGGGTCGGACGAACGCTCGCGCGTGGTCGTGAAGCTGGAAAAGGGTCAGTGGAAGCTGGTTCCCTGATGCAACGCACACAACACACGCTGGAGCAATCTCAATGAAAAAGAACCTGGCCCGAATCCTCGGCCTCACCGCCGTCGCATTGGCAGCCGCACAGGCCATGGCGGCCGATCTCAAGATCGGCTTCATCAGCTCGCTTTCGGGCCCCGTCGCCGCACTGGGCGTGCCGTACGAAAAGGGCATCCGCGCGGCCATCGCCGAGCATCCGGAGATCGGCGGCCGCAAGGTCCAGCTCATCGTGCTCGACGACGCTTCCGACCCCACGACCGCCGGCCGCAACGCCCGCAAGCTGGTGACGGAAGACAAGGTCGATGTGCTCATCGGCACTTCTGGCGTGCCGGGCGCGATGGCCATTGCCTCGGTGGCGCGCGAACTCAACACGCCGCTGATCTCGCCGACGCCGGTGACCATCGCCGGCCCCGAAGGCGCGTGGACGGTAACGGTCTCGCAGCCGTTCCCGCTCATGGTCGCGGGCGTGGTGGACCGCATGCAGAAGTCCGGCGTGAAGACGGTGGCTTTCATCGGCTTCTCCGACGCGCTGGGTGACCTGGCCTACGACTCGCTGGTCAAGAGCGCGGCCACGGCCGGCATCAAGGTGGTGGCAAACGAGCGCTATGCGCGCAGCGATTCGTCGGTGGCGGGACAGATCCTGAAGATCGTTGCGGCCCGACCCGACGCGGTGTTCGCGGGCAACTCGGGCACGCCCGGCGCGCTGCCCTACATCGCGCTCGCCGAGCGCGGCTACAAGGGAAAGATCTACGGCACACACGGGCTCATCAACGCCGACTTCGTGCGCGTGGGCGGCGCTTCGATCGAGGGCCTGCAGGTGCCCAGCGGCCCTGTGCTGGTGGCCGACCAGTTGCCCGACAGCAACCCCATCAAGAAGGTGTCGATGGGCTTTCGCAACGCCTACCAGAAGGTGAACGGCGCGGTGCCGACGGATGCCTTCTCTTCGTACACCTACGACGCCTACCTGCTGCTGGCTGACGCCGCCTCGCGCACCAAGGGCGAGCCCGGCACGCCGCAGTACCGCACCGCGCTGCGCGACGCCATCGTGAGCACGAAGGAGCTGGTGGGTACACACGGCATCTACAGCTTCAAGCCCGACGATCGCTACGGTTCCGACCAGCGTGGCGTGGTGATCGTGCAGATGAACAAGGGCCAGTGGAAGCTGGTCCCCTGAAAGAAACCTGAGCGCCCGCCGATGACCAGCTACCGCCATCATCCCGACCGCATCGCCGCCCTGGTGCAGGACGACCGCGTGCACCGCGACCTGTACCTGAGCGAGGAGATCTTCGCGCTCGAACAGGAGCGCCTGTTCGCCAACACCTGGGTCTTTCTCGGCCATGCGAGCCAGGTGCCGGAGGCGGGCGACTTCGTGACGCAGGAGGTCGCGGGCCGGCCGCTCCTGATGGTGCGGCAGCCCGATGGCGCGGTGCATGTCATGTACAACCGCTGCGCCCACAAGGGCACGCAGCTGGTGACGGACGAGAGCGGCAACACCGGCCGCTTCTTCCGCTGCCCGTACCACGCGTGGACCTACAAGCTCGACGGCGCACCGCTCGGCCTGCCGCTGAAGAACGGCTACGAGGGCACGCGGCTCAAGGCCTGCGAATCGGGGCAGGGACTGTCGGTGGTGAAGCACGTGAAGGTCTACCGCGACTTCGTGTTCGTGCGCCTCGCCGATACCGGCCCCTCGTTCGAGGACTACTTCGGCGAGGTGCTCGGCGCCATCGACAACATGGTCGACCGCTCGCCCGAAGGCAAGCTCACCGTGGGCGGCGGCGTGCTGCGCAACATCGTCCATTGCAACTGGAAGATGTACCTGGAGAACATCAACGACACGGTGCACCCGATGTCGACGCACGAGTCGGCCACCAAGGCGGCCGAGGCGCTGTGGGAAGGCCACGCGCCTTCTGACCCCAAGCCGATGGCGATGGAGCAGATCCTGCCCTTCGGTTCGGGCTACGAGTTCTTCGACCGGATGGGCGGGCGGGTGTTCGCCAACGGGCACAGCGTGCTCGGGGTGAACTTCAGCATCCATTCCAACTATGCGCAGCTGCCCGAGTACAAAGCCGCGATGCAGGCGGCGCACGGGGCCGAGCGGGCGGCCGACATCCTGCAGCGCTCGCCGCAGAACTCGGTCTTCTATCCGAGCCTTTCCGTGAAGGGCTCGCCGCAGGCCATCCGCGTGATCCGCCCGCTCGCCGCCGACCGCACGCTGATCGAGGCCTGGAGCTTCCGCGCGGCCGGCGCACCCGCGCTGCTGTTCGAGCGCGCGATGAGCTACAACCGGCTCGTGTTCTCGCCGATGTCGGTGGTGGCGCACGACGACGTGCACCTGTTCGAGAGCATCCAGCAGGGCCTGCGCGCCGGCGGCAATGAATGGGTGAGCCTGCACCGCAACTTCGATGCGGCCGAACTCGCGCAATCGACCATCACCACCAATGGCACGAACGAGCTGCTCATGCGCAACCAGTTCCGCGCCTGGGCGAAGGCGATGGCAGCGGAGGCCGCGGCATGAACGACCCACGCGATTTCGTCGCCCACGAGGCCGCGCTGCTGGACGAGCGGCGCTTCGATGACTGGCTGGCGCTCTTCGCTGAGGACGGCCACTACTGGGTGCCGCTGCGCGGCGCAGCGCAGGCCGATCCGTTCTCGCACAACTCGCTGGCCTACGAAGACCGGCTGCTGCTGCAGCTGCGCGTCGATCGCCTGAAGAGCCCGCGCGCGCATTCGCAGCATCCCGCGAGCCACAGCCAGCATGTGCTGCAGCCTTCGCGCATCGAGGAAGAGAGCGACGGCGAAGTGCGCGTGCGCACGCCGTTCCTGTACGTGGAGGCGCGGGGCGAATCCCAGATCCTGCTGAGCGGTACCGCCCGCCACCACCTCGTGCGCACAGCCTCGGGCTGGGCCATCCGCCAGAAGCGCATCGACCTGCTCAACGCCGCGCGCGCGTTGCCGGCGATCCAGTTGTTCATCTGAGTTACCTGTCCATTCCAACCATCCTCACCGGAGCTACGACATGAAGAGCCTGATGCTGATCTTGACGCGCGGTGCCCTCGCCGCGGCGCTGACCGCCTGTGGCGTTGCGAGCGTTTTCGCAGCCGATCTGAAGGTCGGCCTGAGCGTGTCGCTCTCGGGGCCGAACTCCTCGCTGGGCGTGCCCTATGCGAAGGGCATGCAGGCGGCGCTCGCCTACAAGCCCGAGATCAATGGCCGCAAGGTGCAGCTCATCGTGCTGGACGACGGCTCCGATCCGACCACGGCCGGGCGCAATGCGCGCAAGCTCATCGAGGAAGACAAGGTCGACGTGCTCATGGGTACCTCGGGCGTGCCGGCCGCCATCGCGATGGCTCAGGTCGGCAAGGAAGCGAAGACGCCGATGATCGGCCTCACGCCCATCCTGCTCGATCCGAACGAGAACCCGTGGGTGATGACGGTCGCGCAGCCCACGCAGCTGATGATCGACGCCGTGGTCGAGCGCATGAAGCGCAACAACGTGAAGACCGTGGGCTACATCGGCTTCACCGACGCGTGGGGCGACCTGGTGTACGACGCGCTCATGAAGGCCGCGCCCGGCGCCGGCATCAAGGTGGTGAGCAACGAGCGCTATGCGCGCGCCGATGCCTCGGTGACCGGCCAGGTGCTCAAGATCGTGGCGCTGCGCCCCGACGCGGTGATGACCGGCGGCGCCGGCACCCCGGGTGCGCTGCCGTTCCTCGCGCTGCAGGAGCGCGGCTACAAGGGCGGTGTGTACGGCCAGCACGGGCTCATCAACCCCGACTTCGTGCGCGTGGTCGGCGCAGCAGGGCAGAACGCGCTGATGCCCACCGGCCCGGTGATCGTCGCCGAGCAACTGCCGGACGGCTACCCCACCAAGAAGATCGCGACCGATTTTCGCGCGGTGTTCCAGAAGGTCAACAACGCGCCGACCAGCGATGCCTTCTCGGCCTATTCCTTCGATGGCTGGCTGGTGTTCGCCGACGCCGCTTCGCGCGCCATGAAGAAGGCCGAGCCGGGAACGGCCGAATTCCGCGTCGCATTGCGCGACGCCATCTTCAGCACCAAGGAAGTAGTGGGCACGCACGGCGTCTACACCTTCAAGCCCGGCAGCCTCTATGGCGTGGACGAACGCGCGCGCGTGATCGTCAAGCTCGACAACGGCCAATGGAAGCTCGCACCCTGATGAGCCCTCTCTTTCCGAAGATGACGAAAAAGAAGATGAAAGCAACGCCTGAGGTTTTCCTATGACGTGGGACGTCGCGCTGATCCTCATCACCGATGGTCTCGCCAACGGTGCCGTCTATCTGCTGGCCGGGCTCGGGCTGGTGCTGATCTTCTCCGTGACGCGTGTGGTGTTCGTGCCGTTCGGCGACATCGCGGCCTTTGCGGCCCTGTCGCTGGCGGCTTTCGAAACCGGCCGCGTGCCGGCGACGATCGGCATGGTGGCTGTGCTCGCGGCGCTGGCGCTGGCGACCGAGATCGGCAGCCTGCTGCGGCGTGGCGAGGGCTCGCGCATTCCGAAGGCGGTGCTGATGTGGGGTGTGCTGCCCGCAATTCCCTGCGTGCTGGCGTGGCTTGCGGCGCGGCCCGGCGTGCCGGTGGCGGTGCATATCGCTGTGGCTGTGCTGCTGGTCGTGCCCATCGCGCCGCTGCTGGCACGGGTGGTGTTCCAGCCGATTGCCGATGCGTCGGTGCTGGTGCTGCTGATCGTGTCGCTCGCACTGCACTTCCTGCTCTCCGGCCTGGGGCTGCTGTTTTTCGGTCCTGAGGGTTCGCGCACCACGCCACTCACGAGCGCGGTGTTCACGCTCGGCGGCGGGTTCACGGTCAGCGGCCAGGTGGTGCTGATGGTGGGGGCTGCGATCGTGCTCAGCGGGTTGTTCTTCCTGGTGTTCGAGCGCACGGTGGCCGGCAAGGCGCTGCGCGCCACGGCCGTAAACCGTGTCGGCGCGCGGCTGGTCGGCATCCGGCCGGTGCGCACCGCGCTGCTGGCGTACGGCTGCGCGTCGCTGCTGGCTGGGCTCATCGGCGTGCTGATCGCGCCGGTGACGACCATGTACTACGACTCCGGTTTCATCATCGGCCTGAAGGCCTTCGTGGCCGCGATCATCGGCGGGCTCGTGAGCTATCCGATGACGGCCGTGGGCGCACTCGCGGTCGGCGTCGTGGAGAGCTTCGCCTCGTTCTGGAGCGGTGCGATGAAAGACGTGATCGTATTCAGCCTGCTCATCCCGGTGCTCATGCTGCGGTCCTTCATGGTGACCCATTCGGAAGAGGAAGAAGACGAGGTGGACCAATGAACGGCAACCGCAAACGCATGATGTGGATCGCCGTGGTGGTCGTCGTGCTGGCACTGGTGCCGGCGGTGGCGGGCAGCTTCACGGTTTCGCTGCTCAACGACATCGGCATCGGTGCGCTGGTCGCGCTCGGGCTGGTGTTGCTCACCGGCGTGGGTGGTGCGACCTCGTTCGGACAGGCGGCCTTCGTGGGCATCGCGGCCTATGCGACGGCGTGGCTCACGACCGCGCAAGGCATGTCGCCGTGGATCGGCCTCTTGTTCGCGCTGCTGCTCACGGGCCTGTCGGCGCTTGCCATCGGCATGCTCACGCTGCGGCTCGGCGGTCACTTTTTGCCGCTCAGCACGATCGCGTGGGGGCTGTCGATCGCGATGCTGTTCGGCAATGTCGATGCGCTCGGCCGGCACACGGGGCTGTCGAACATTCCGGCGCTGCAGGTCGCGGGCTGGTCGCTGGCCGATCCGCGGTCGATGTACTACCTGATCTGGGTGGTGGTCGGCCTCGCCTGCCTGTTCAGCCACAACCTGCTGCAGTCGCGCCCGGGGCGCGCGATTCGCGGGCTGCGTGGCGGCGCGACGCTCCTGGCGAGCGTGGGCGCGGATGCCTACCGCGTGCGGCTCACGCTGTTCGTCACGGCCGCGCTCTTCGCGGGGCTGGCGGGCTGGCTCTATGCGCACATGAACCGCTTCGTGAGCCCGTCGCCCTTCGACGTGCGCGCGAGCATCGAGTACCTGCTGATGGCGGTGGCCGGCGGGCTCGGCCAGTTGGCGGGCGCTCTGGTGGGTGCCGCATTGGTGCTGGTGTTGAAGAACGGCCTGCAGGACGTGCTGCCGATGCTCACGCAGCGCGCCGGGCAACTGGAGGCCGTGGCGTTCGCCACGCTCTTCATCCTGCTGCTGCACTTTGCGCGTGGCGGGTTGATGGGGTTGCTGCGGCGCTGGACGCGTCGGCGCGGCGGCACTCAGGGCGCCTCGCGCCATGAGGCGCCGCCGGTCGACCCGCTGCCGCATCGCCAACTGCCGGCGCGCGGCACACAGGTGCTGTCGGTGAACGGCGCGGTCAAGCGCTTCGGCGGGCTGGTGGCGGTGAACGACGTGAGCTTCGACGTGAAGGCCGGCGAGATCGTCGGGCTGATCGGCCCGAACGGCGCGGGCAAGTCGACCATGTTCAACCTGCTGACCTGCACGCTGCCGATGACCTCGGGGCAGGTGCGCTTTCTCGATCACGACATCGCCGGCATGCCGCAGCGGCAGGTGGCGCGGCTGGGGCTGGCGCGCACCTTCCAACATGTGAAGCTCCGGCCGCACATGAGCCTGCTGGACAACGTGGCACTGGGCGCGCACTCGCGCACGCGCTCGGGCATCCTGAAGGCGGGCCTGCGGCTCGACCGCAGGGAAGAGATGCAGATCCTGCAGGAGGCGCAGCGCCAGCTCGACCGCATCGGCCTCGGCGACCGCGCGCACGAGCTCGCGGGCAGCCTGCCGCTGGGCACGCAGCGCATCCTGGAGATCGCGCGTGCGCTGGCCGCCGACCCGGTGCTGCTGGTGCTCGACGAGCCCGCGGCGGGCCTGCGCCGCAAGGAAAAGATGGCGCTCGGCGATCTGCTGCGCAAGCTGCGCGAAGAGGGCGTGACCATCCTGATCGTCGAACACGACATGGACTTCGTGATGAAACTGGTGGACCGCCTGGTGGTGATGAACTTCGGCTCCAAGCTCGTGGAGGGCGTTCCCTCGGCGGTGCGTGCCGATGAGCGTGTGCAGGCGGCCTACCTGGGGAGCGTTGTATGACCGCGATGCTGGAGATTGGCGACCTGCATGTGTCCTACGGACAGGTCGAGGCGGTGCGTGGTGTATCGCTCGATTTGCAGCCGGGCCAGATCATCTCGGTGATCGGCCCGAATGGCGCGGGCAAGACCACGCTGCTGGCCGCGGCCATGGGCCTCTTGCCATGCAAGGGCACGCTGCGCTTCGAGGGCGAAGACCTGCAAGGGCTCGACGTGGAAGCACGCGTGGAACGCGGGCTGTGCCTCGTGCCCGAGAAGCGCGAGCTGTTCGGCGAGCTCACCGTGCTCGACAACCTGCAGCTCGGCGCCTATGCCAAGCGGCTGCGCGGCGATGCGATGAAAAAGCGGCTGCAGTCGGTGTACGACCGCTTTCCGCGGCTGGCCGAGCGCCGCGCGCAGCGCGCCGACACGCTCTCGGGCGGCGAGCGGCAGATGCTCGCTGTGGGGCGCGCGCTGATGTCGGCGCCGCGCCTGCTAATGCTCGACGAGCCCAGCCTCGGCCTTGCGCCGCTGATCGTGCGGGACATCCTCACCATCGTGCGCAAGCTGCGCGAAGACGGCGTGTCGATCCTGCTGGTCGAGCAGAACGCCCGCGCCGCGCTCGAGAGCTCGGACGAGGGCTATGTGCTGGAGACAGGCGAGATCGCGCTCTCCGGCGCTTCGGCCGAACTCGCGAGCGATCCGCGCGTCCAGGCGACTTATCTGGGCGGAGGCACGCACGATGACGAGTGAGGTGCGTGCATTGCCGCCAGGGCAGCGCACGCTGCTCGCGATGCTGCAGCGGCAGTCGGCACTGTTCGCCGGTCGTCCGTTGCTGCGGATTGCCGGGCGGCAATGGACGCACGGCGACGCGGCTGAAGCCGCTGCGGCGCGTGCCGGGGCGCTCGTGCAGGCCAGCGTGGCGCGCGGCGACCGCGTCGCGGTGATGTGCGGCAATCGCATCGAATTTCTCGAAACCTTTCTCGGAGCCGGGTGGTTGGGCGCGTCGGTCGTGCCGGTCAACACGGCGTCGATGGGGCCGCAGATCGAATACTTTCTGGCCAACAGCGCGGCGAAGCTGCTGGTGATCGAGGCGGGGTTTCTCGAACGGTTGAAGACGGCCGACATCACTCGCACGGCGTTGCGCGAGGTGTGGGTGGTGGGCGAGGGCGGCGCTGCATGGGAACCGCCTGCCGGCGTGCGCGTGTCGGTCTACCCGCAAGGGGCGGAGGCCATCGCGCCTGCCGCGGTGCAGCCGGGCGACCCGCTCGCCATCCTCTACACCTCGGGTACCACCGGTCCGGCCAAGGGCGTGATCTGCCCGCATGCGCAGTATTTCTGGTGGGGCGTGAACAGTGCCGAGGTGCTCGACGTCGGTCGCGACGACGTGCTGTGCACCACGCTGCCGCTCTTTCACATCAATGCGCTCAACACCTTCGCACAGGCCGCGCTGACCGGGGCCGAAGTGGTGTTCGAGTCGCGCTTCTCGGCGTCGGGCTTCTGGCCGTCGATGCGTGCGAGCGGCGCGACCGTGGTTTACCTGCTCGGCGCGATGGTGCCGATCCTCCTCGCGCAGCCCGAGGGCGAAGGCGAGCGCGATCACCGCGTGCGCATCGGGCTCGGGCCGGGCGTGCCGGCGGCGGCGGGGCAGGCGTTCAAGGCGCGCACCGGCGTGTCGCTGCTCGAGGGCTACGGCTCGACGGAAACCAACTTCGCGATCGCCACCGCACCCGATTCGTCGCGCGGTGGCGTCATGGGCTGGCTGCGACCCGGCTTCCAGGCCTGCGTGGCCGATGAAGACGACGTGGCGCTGCCGCCCGGCGCGGCTGGCGAACTGCTGCTGCGTGCGGACGAACCGTATGCCTTCGCGAGCGGCTACTTCAACATGCCGGAGAAGACCGTCGAGGCCTGGCGCAACCTGTGGTTCCACACGGGCGACCGCGTGGTGCGCGATGCGGACGGCGCGTTCCGCTTCGTCGACCGCATCAAGGACGCGATCCGCCGGCGCGGCGAGAACATCTCTTCGTTCGAGGTCGAGCAGGTGCTGCTGAGTCATGCGGCCGTGGCTTCGTGCGCGGTGTATCCGGTGCGGTCCGAACTTGCGGAGGACGAAGTGATGGCTGCGCTGGTGGCCTGCGAAGGTGCCCATATCGACCCGCTCGAGCTTGCGCGCTTCTGCGAAGGGCGCCTGCCTTACTTCGCTGTGCCGCGCTACATCGACGTGCTGCCCGATCTGCCGCGCACCGAGAACGGCAAGGTGCAGAAGTTCAAGCTGCGCGAGCGCGGCGTGGGGCCGCAGACCTGGGATGGCCGGTCGCAGCCTTGATGACGGGAGCGACGCTGGATCTCGAAGGGGCTGTTTCATGCGGTGACAGTCCGGGTTATCGGACATCGCTAAAATGATTCAGAACTAAACAATTCAGGTATGCAATCAAATCTACTCATTGGCCGCCATGCACTCGTCACCGGCGCGGCGCGCGGCATCGGCGCCGAGATCGCCCGCACGCTGGCGGCCGAGGGCGCTGTACTGACCCTGCTGGGGCGTGACCGTGAAGCGCTCCAGCGTGTGGCCGATACGCTGGCCGGCAGCGGGCATGGCGTGGCAACTGCCGACGTGGCCGATTCGGAGGGCGTGCAGGCCGCCTTTGCAGAGGCCCGTGCAGCGCGTGGCCCGATTGTCATCCTCGTCAACAACGCTGGCGCCGCCGAGAGCGCGCCGTTTCTCAAGACCTCGGTCGAGCTCTGGCAGCGGATGCTGTCGGTGAACCTCACCGGCAGTTTCCTGTGCGCGCAGGCGGCGTTGCCCGACATGCTTGAAGCCGGCTGGGGCCGCATCGTCAACATCGCGAGCACGGCGGGGCAGAAGGGCTATGCCTACGTCTCGGCCTATACCGCGGCCAAGCACGGCGTGATCGGCCTCACGCGCTCGCTCGCGCTCGAAGTGGCGCGCAAGGGCATCACGGTGAATGCCGTGTGCCCGGGCTATACCGACACCGACATCCTGCGCAACAGCGTCGCCAACGTGGTCGGCAAGACCGGCCGGAGCGAGGCCGATGCGCTGGCGGAGTTCTCCAGCGTGAATCCGCAGAAGCGCATCGTGCAGCCATCCGAAGTGGCCGACGCAGTGCGCTGGCTGTGCGGCGAGGGTGCGGCGTCGGTCACCGGCCAGTCGATCTCTGTTTCGGGAGGAGAAGTGACATGACACGCAACGACGCCTCGCACGCCGCGCTCAGCGACGCCGAAGAACTCGGTCACGAAGCACGCGCCGGTCACGAAGACCACGCGATGCTCAAGCTGTGGCTGCGCATGCTCGCGAGCACCACGCAGATCGAGGCCGAGATCCGCCGCCGTCTGCGCGAGCGCTTCGGCATCTCGCTCGCGCGCTTCGACTACATGGCGCAGCTCCACCGCTACAAGGACGGACTCAAGATGCGCGTGCTGTCGCGCTACCTCATGGTGACCGGCGGCAACGTGACGGGCCTGACCGACGAGCTCGAGCGCGAAGGCATGGTGGCACGCGCCCCCAGCCCCGACGACCGCCGCGCATGGATCGTGAGCCTCACGCCCGCGGGGCGGCGCACCTTCGAGACGATGGCGAGCGAGCACGAGCAGTGGATCCTCGAGATGTTCTCGGGCCTCGACATGAAGACGGTCAAGCAGATGCACAGCCAGCTCGGGTTGCTGCGCGTGCACGTGATGCGCGGCGAGGCGACGGGCGAGGAGGGCTGAGCATGAGCGACGAGGCCACGCATGTCGACCTGGCGGCGGCGAGTGCGGAGTTCAGGCGACCGCGGCTGATCCGGTTTTCGGACTGCGATCCGGCGGGCATCGTGTTCTATCCGCAGTACTTCGTGATGCTCAACGGGCTCGTCGAAGACTGGGTCAACGAAGGGCTGGGGCTGAGCTACCACGGGCTCGTGGCGCAGCGCCGCATCGGTCTACCGACCGTGAAGCTCGAGGTGGACTTTCGCGCCGTGAGCCGCATGGGCGATCAAGTGATGCTCGGGCTCGCCGTGGAGCGGCTGGGTTCGCGCTCGATGACGCTGGCGGTGCGCTGCTTCGGTGCCGAAAGCGGCGAAGTGCGCATGCAGATGACTCAGGTGATCGTGACGACATCGCTCGAGACGCATCGCGCGGTCGCCATTCCGGACGACATGCGCGCGGCGATCCTGCGCGACGCACCGGCATTGGCGAATTGAACGTCAGGGCGCTGGGTCGGCGTCCTGCGCGTGTTTCTTCAGCCAGCCGCTGAGTTCTCGCTTGCCTTTGGCATTGGCCGTGCGCCACGCCTCGCGCGCGGCCGCGATGAAGCGCTCTTCCGCTGCATCGGGCACCTCGGAGGGCCGGTCTTCCTTGTCGAGCCAGCCGATCTCCACATCGCAATGCCGCTCGATCTGCCGCGCGAGGTTGTCGCCGATGGGCCGGGAGCTCTTGATCTGGCTCCACATGCTGGGGGAGATTTCTATCTTCTTTGCGAAGGCCTGGTCCAGCCCCTTGGCTGGCAGGCCTGCCGCAACGGCGCCCTCGAGAAAGCGGCGATGCAGCGCAAGGACATTGCGACGGCGCGCGACGGTGGTATTGGGCACTGTTCAAAAACAACAACAAGACAAGAAAAGATTGTCCCGGTTGTTGACGTCGCCGTAAACACTATTTACAGTTGCCCTCATTCGCGGCTCAAGCCGTCCTTTTTTTCCAACCCCTTACAGCCGACAGCGGCAATTTTTGACCAGGAACCATCGTGAACACCGCATTGACCCTCACCAACATTCGACCCGCATCGGGCCGGGCGTTCGTGCGCGTGTGGTCGTGTGGCGGTGGGTTCGGCATGCCGTCGTCGAAATCGAATCTGCGCCAGAGCTACGTGCATGCCACGCAAACCGCAGCCCGCCTGCGCGTTGGCAAGTTCGAGGATCAGGTGCTACCGGGTGGAGGTTGCGCATAGGCGCATACCTTCCAAGCTCTCTCCAGCAGAGGCCCGGACACCGAAAGGTTTCCGGGCCTTTTTGTTTGTTTTTTTGCTCTTGTTTGTCGTGCTTTGTCATTTCGGGTGTGCCTTCACCACACCGCCAGAACCCACCGCGTAGACGGTCTGGCGGGATGTGCAGGAACTGATCCCTTCTGTGCAGCGACGTCGTACGGGGCAGCGCCCAGCGCGCTGTCCGTCGCGTGAGGACACAACCGAAATGGAAAAGCGGTCATTCGTTTTTTCGCACCGAACCCGAGCGGGACCGGGCCATTGCAGATGGTCCTTCCGCGGAAACCGGCCGCAAAGATTGGGCGGCGCCGGAACTCGTAACCGGACACTTTTTTGTTTTTGCTTTTCATCCCGCGTTAGCTCAATGGATCAGAGCACTTGCCTACGAAGCAAGGGGTTGCACGTTCGAGTCGTGCACGTGGGGCCATTCTGTTTTGCTGTCACCACAACCAGGGAGTCACCATGCGCAAGCGCAACACCCCGATCCGGATGATCACCGTGCGCCCGGCCCAGCCGCGCAGGCACATGGTGCTGGCACTGGCACAACGCTTGGGCATCGGCAGGCGCGTGGCCGATGACCCGTCGGCCTCGACCGGCCGCGAGCGTCTGCTCGAAGTGCTCGACCTCGATCAGCGCGTGCGCGAAGTGGGCGAGTGGTAGCCAGCCGATCGAGTTTCGTTTCACGGTGCACGTAGCTCAACGGCAGAGCCGCGGGTTGTGGTCCCGCTGACGACGGTTCGATTCCGTTCGTGCACCCCACCTTATCTTTTCTTCTTCAACCCATTCACCCATCGCCGCAAAAGGAGGCGAGCCACCATGCACCCTCACGTCCTGCAACTCGATATTCAGGGCACGCCGCAAGCCTGGATTTCGCTGGAGCAGGCGGTGCTGCACTACGCCACCGGATCGGTCGCGTGGGAAGACGGCGTCCTGCCGCTGGCCACGCTGCGCGGCGGTTTCAACGTGGCGCGCGGTGTGCAGTCGCGCATCGACGTGGCACCCATCATCGCGCTGTGCGGCGCGTCGAAGATCAACCTGTTCGACGTGGTGCCGGGCGTCACCAAGGGCAAGCTGGTGCGGCGCGACCGCCATACCTGTGCGTACTGCGCAGGCGTGTTCCACGAGCGCGACCTGCAATGCGAGCACGTGCTGCCCGAATCGCGCGGCGGTCCGTGGACCTGGACCAACCTGGTGAGCGCGTGCGCCGTCTGCAACAACAGGAAGGCTGCTCGCACGCCGGAGGAAGCCGGCATGCCGCTGGTCTACCTGCCCTACGTGCCGAGCCGCTTCGAGAACTTCCTGCTCGAAGGCCGCAACATCCGCGCGGACGTGCACGAGTGGCTGGCGAGGCGGCTGCCCAAGGGCTCGCGGCTTCAGTAAGGGGAAGGCCGTTGTGCATTGGCTCGACCCTCATGCAAAAAGCCCGCTGTCGTCGGACGGCGGGCTTTTTCTTGTGCGGACGAAAGGCTCAGCGCCCGAAGCCGAAGAAGCGATAGGCGATCACCCCCGCAGCCGCGAGGCCGCCGACGATGACGCAAAGTACCTTGGTGACCCGACCATTGCCGCGCCTGGAGCGACCCCAGTGTTCCGGCCCGATCAGGTCGATGGGGACGGTGGGTTTGCCTATGTCGGAAGCCTTTTCCATGGGAGAAATATAGCGCAGGCCGGAAATCACTTTGCCGGGCCAGTGGATTGTGTTGTCACCGGACATCGCCGTTCGCACTGGATGGAGGAGGGCAAAAAATAACCCGCCGAAGCGGGTGCAACGAGCTTTTTCTGCTTCGATGTGATGTCCCTGAAATCCTGATTGTTGTGCTGTGTGACAGCGGGTACAAGATGCCATGTCATGCACCGGACGTTGTGGTCATGGGCCACCGTCAACCGAAGTCGTCATTTGTAAATGTGAAATAGTGCATATATGAACCAAGAAATCATCCTCGAGAGTTTGACGCGCGCACTCGACAACTGGATCCGCCATGCCTCGGCGGAGCAGCTCTGGCAGGTGCATCAGGTCGGCGGCCTCGGCGCCTCCATTCACGCGGAGGGTGACATCGTCCAGGCGCGCGTCACGCTCGGCGGGCCGCGCAATGTGCTGTCGGACATCGGCAAGACGGATGGGCGACTGCCGGTCACCGAGGCTTTTCTCGGCAAGCTCATTGCGGCCTGGGGCACGCCGCCACCGCAAGGCAGCCCAGAGCGGGAGCAATGGTTTCTGTCGAACGAACTGGCGCAGACGCACGCGCGGCAGTACCTGATGGCGGAGGTCAGCGAGAAGCGCAACGTGCTCGCGCGCTTTGTCGAAGACTGGATCGCTCGCAACGGCTGAGCAGGTTCGTGCGATGCCGCCGGACAAATAAAAAAGCCTGCTACCGGTGAGGTAGCAGGCTTTTTCAGCGTTTCCGCCATGTTGGTGGTGGGCCCTGAGTGACTCGAACACTCGACCTACGGATTAAGAGTCCGCTGCTCTACCAACTGAGCTAAGAGCCCCTGCGCTGTAAGCGACTAGCGTTTTCAGGCAAGACCACGAGTATATCCCAGAATTTTCCGGTGTCCAAAAATTTTGTGAACCGCGGCGTTAGGATGCGCCACCAAACGGGGCCATGCCCCTCCTCAATCAGGAGCATTTTCTTATGAGCAATGCAAGCACCACACCCCATGTCGTGATCACCGGTGCCGCAGGCGCGCTGGGTCGTGCCGTGGCGCAGCACTTCCTCGACCAGGGCGCGCGCCTTGCGCTGGTCGATCACCACGCGGGGCGTCTGGCCGAAGTCTTTCCGGGGCTGGACAACTCGCAGCACCTGCTGCTCGCAGGCGACGTGACCTCGGCGCCCGAGATGGCCGAACTGACCGGCCAGGTGCTCAAGGCCTTCGGCCGCGTCGACGCGCTCGTGCACATCGCCGGCGGTTTCGAGATGGGCGAGGCAACGCATGCGCTGTCGCGTGTGAGCTGGGACCGGATGATGAATCTCAACGCATGGTCGTTCGTCGCTGTGACGCAGGCCGTGCTGCCCTCGATGATCGAGCGCAAGGCCGGACGCATCGTCGCGGTGACGGCGAAGGTTGCGGCGCGCGGTGTACCGGCGATGGCTGCGTACATCGCATCGAAGAGCGCATTGCAGCGTTTGGTCGAAGCAATGGCTGCCGAAGCCGCACCGCACGGCGTCAGCGTGAACAGCGTCGCGCCGAGCGTGCTGGATACGCCGGCGAATCGCCAGGCGATGCCCGGTGCCAATCCGGCCGAGTGGGTGTCGACGTCGGTCGCAGCGCAGACCATCGGCTTCCTTGCATCGCCCGCAGCCGTGGCATTGCACGGCCAGCACCTGACGCTCGACACCTGAGCGCCAAAAAGAAAAGGCCTTGGCGGTTGCCAAGGCCTTTTCAAATCGGTTGGTGGAGAGGATGAGGATCGAACTCACGACCTCCGCATTGCGAACGCGGCGCTCTCCCAGCTGAGCTACCCCCCAACACGACGTAAATTCTAACCAGACTCCCGTCCCCGCGCTCGTTGTCGTGCCAAGATTCGCGCCTCGCAAAACCAAGAGCAGCAATCGCATGGCCTCTTACGACCCCGCCTGGCTGGAAGGCATGTACAACAATCTCGCGCGGGTGAAAAACCACCCGGCGCACTTCGAGCGATGGACGCGTGAATCGGCCGCGGTGCGCGATGCCTTGCCCGGCCGGATCGACCTGCGCTACGGCGAGGGCCCGAACGAGACGCTCGACATCTTTCCTGCGCCGATCCCCGACGCGCCGGTCCTGGTCTTCATCCACGGCGGCTACTGGCGCGCCATGGACAAGAGCCAGCATTCCTTCATTGCACCGCCGTTCAACGACCGCGGCATCTGCGTCGTCGTGCCCAACTACGCGTTGTGCCCGGGACCGGTCGAGGCGCCCGTCACCGTGCCGGGCATCCTGCTGCAGATGGTGCGCGCGCTCGAATGGACCTGGCGCCACGTCGCGGCCTATGGCGGCGATCCCTCGCGCATCACGGTTGCCGGTCATTCGGCCGGCGGCCACATGGCGGCGGCCGTGTTGTCTTGCGATTGGAAGGCGGTTGCGCCCGACCTGCCCGCGCAACTGGTGCGCAACGCGCTCTCGATTTCCGGCTTGTACGACCTGCGTCCGCTGCAACGTACGCCCTTCCTGGAGCACACGCTCAAGCTGACCGATGCAGATGCCCGTCGCGCGAGCCCGGCGCTCTGGCCCGCGCCGCCACGCGGCCAGCTCTACGCGGCAGTCGGTGGCGAAGAGAGCCCCGAATTCATCCGCCACAACGCGATGATTCGCGATGCCTGGGGCCGCAACGCAGTGCCAGTGTGCGAGGTGCTCCCGGGCCTGGACCACTTCGGCGTGGTCGACGCATTCGCCGATCCGGCCCACTCGCTGCACCGCCACGCGGTGCAACTGCTCGAAGCCTGAACGACACTGCCCGGGGGCAGGGCGCTTACATCAGCAGGTGTTCGCCCTCGTTGGCGCCGCCCAGCGTGACGTAGTTGACCTTGCGGATGTCCATCAGCGTGCGGCCGCCCGCGTAGCTGATCGAGCTCTGCACGTCCTGCTCCATCTCGACCAGCGTGTCGGCCAGCTTGCCCTTGATGGGTTCGAGGATGCGCTTGCCCTCGACGTGCTTGTATTCGCCCTTGTTGAAGTCGCTGGCCGAGCCGTAGTACTCCTTGAAGAGCGTGCCGTCGACGTCCACCGTCTTCCCGGGCGACTCTTCATGCCCCGCGAACAGCGAGCCGATCATCACCATCGAGGCGCCGAAGCGCACGCTCTTGGCAATGTCGCCGTGGTCGCGGATGCCTCCGTCCGCAATGATCGGCTTGGTCGCCACGCGCGCGCACCACTTGAGCGCCGACAGCTGCCAGCCGCCCGTGCCGAAGCCGGTCTTGAGCTTGGTGATGCACACCTTGCCCGGGCCGATGCCGACCTTGGTGGCGTCGGCGCCCCAGTTCTCGAGATCGATCACTGCTTCGGGTGTGCCGACGTTGCCGGCGATCACGAAGGCCTTGGGCAGCTTCTCTTTCAGGTAGCCGATCATGTTCTTCACGCTGTCGGCATGGCCGTGCGCGATGTCGATCGTGATGTATTCGGGCGTGAGGCCTTGGGCCACCAGCTGGTCGACGGTCTCGTAGTCGGGCTTCTTCACGCCGAGCGAGATGGAGGCGAACACGCCCTTGCCCTGCATGTCCTTGACGAACTTCACGTTGTCCAGGTCGAAGCGGTGCATCACGTAGAAGTAGCCGTTCTGCGCGAGCCAGAGGCAGATCGACTCGTCGACCACCGTCTTCATGTTGGCCGGCACCACCGGCAGGCGGAAGGTGCGCTCGCCCAGCGTGACGCTGGCGTCGCACTCCGAGCGGCTCTCCACGCGGCACTTGCGGGGGAGCAAAAGAATGTTGTCGTAGTCGAAAATCTGCATGACCAGGCTCCTGAAAGGAATCGTTGAAAGAAACGAATGAGCGCTTGGTCCGGCCGGCTTTCATGGTGCATTCCGCAAAGGAAACGCCCACAAAAAACCGGGCGCAAGAATCTTGGGCCCGGTGATTGATTTTACGCGGTGTCGCGAGGGCGGGTCTTCCAGTTCTTCGTATAACCCGCATACGCGGTGGTTTCTACAATCGCAGGATGTTGTTTAACGATCTCGCGGCTGATGCCAACCCCCCGGAACTGCCGCTGCTGCAGAACCTGAACCCGGAGCAGCGCGCTGCGGTCACCCTGCCACAGGGCAATGCGCTCATCCTGGCGGGCGCCGGTTCCGGCAAGACGCGGGTGCTCACCACCCGCATCGCCTGGCTGCTCCAGACGGGACAGGTCTCCGCCGGCGGCATCCTCGCCGTGACCTTCACCAACAAGGCCGCCAAGGAAATGATGACGCGGCTGACGGCGATCCTGCCGGTCAATGTGCGCGGCATGTGGATCGGCACCTTCCATGGCCTGTGCAACCGCCTCCTGCGCGCGCACTGGAAGCTCGCGAACCTGCCTTCGACCTTCCAGATCCTCGACACCCAAGACCAGCTCTCGGCCATCAAGCGCCTGATGAAGCAGTTCAACGTCGACGACGAGCGCTTCCCCGCCAAGCAGACCCAGTGGTTCATCGCCGGCGCCAAGGAAGACGGCCTGCGTCCGAAGGACGTCGAGATCCGCAGTGACGACGACCGCAAGAAGGTCGAGCTCTACCAGCTCTATGAAGAGCAATGCCAGCGCGAAGGCGTGGTCGACTTCGGCGAGCTCATGCTGCGCAGCTACGAACTGCTGCGCGACAACGATCCGGTGCGCGAGCACTACCAGCGGCGCTTTCGCCACATCCTGATCGACGAGTTCCAGGACACCAACCGCCTGCAGTACGCGTGGATCAAGATGCTTTCGGGCCACACGGTTGGCGGGCAGTTCACCCCGAACCCCAACAACAGCGTGATCGCGGTGGGCGACGACGACCAGAGCATCTACGCCTTTCGCGGTGCGCGCGTGGGCAACATGGCCGACTTCGTGCGCGAGTTCGACGTGCAGCACCAGATCAAGCTGGAGCAGAACTACCGCAGCTACAGCAACATCCTCGACTCGGCCAACGAGCTCATCAGCCACAACAAGAAGCGCCTGGGCAAGAACCTGCGCACCGACCAGGGCCCGGGCGAACCGGTGCGCGTGTACGAGTCGCCGACCGACCTTGCCGAAGCGCAGTGGATGGTCGAAGAGATGCGCCAACTCGTGCGCGACGGCTTCGACCGCAAGGAAATGGCCGTGCTCTATCGCAGCAATGCGCAGAGCCGTGTGATCGAAACCGCGCTCTTCAATGCCTCGGTGCCGTACCGCGTGTATGGAGGCCTCCGCTTCTTCGAGCGCGCCGAAATCAAGAACGCGCTGGCCTACCTGCGCCTCCTGGAGAACAAGGACGACGACACCAGCTTCCTGCGCGTCGTCAACTTCCCGCCGCGCGGCATCGGCGCGCGCACGCTGGAAACCCTGCAGGACGCGGCCCGCGCGGCCGGGCGTTCGCTGCACGATGCGGTCAGCGTCGTCGGCGGCAAGGCGGGCGCGAACCTCACCGGCTTCGTCGCCAAGATCGACGTGCTGCGGGAACAAACCCAGGGCGTGAGCCTGCGCGAGATCATCGAGCTGGTGCTCGACCACAGCGGGCTCGTCGAGCACTACAAGGCCGATCGCGAAGGCGCGGACCGCCTGGAGAATCTGGACGAACTCGTGAACGCGGCCGAGAGCTTCGTCACACAGGAAGGCTTCGGCCGCGACGCGGTGGCGTTGCCGGTCGACGAGCTGCGCCAGTCGCCCGCGAGCCAGGGCATCGACCCCACCCGCCCGGTGCTCGACGAGCCGCTTGCCCCCGACGCCGAGACCGGCGAAACGCTGAGCCCGCTGGCCGCCTTTCTCACGCACGCCGCGCTCGAATCGGGCGACAACCAGGCGCAGGCCGGCCAGGACGCGGTGCAGCTCATGACGGTGCACGCCGCCAAGGGACTGGAGTTCGACTGCGTGTTCATCACCGGCATGGAAGAGGGCCTGTTCCCGCACGAGAACTCGATGAGCGACTTCGAGAGCCTCGAGGAAGAGCGCCGCCTGATGTACGTGGCGATCACGCGCGCCCGCAAGCGCCTGTACCTGAGCCATTCGCAGACCCGCATGCTGCACGGCCAGACCCGATACAACGTCAAGAGCCGCTTCTTCGACGAGCTGCCCGAAGGCGCGCTCAAGTGGCTCACGCCCAAGAACCAGGGCTTCACACCGTCAGCGTTCGGCTATGGCGGCGGCTACGCGAGCACGCGTGGCGGCAGCGGCGGCTACAGCGGTGGCAGCAGCAGCTACGGCGGCAGCAAGGACACCTTCGCCAGTCCGCCGGTGCCGCCGCAGAAGACGGCCCCGTCGCACGGCCTGCGCTCGGGCATGCAGGTGTTCCACAACAAGTTCGGCGAAGGCACGGTGGTCGCCCTCGAAGGCACGGGCGACGACGCGCGGGCGCAGGTCAAGTTCACCCGCCACGGCGTGAAGTGGCTGGCGCTGTCGGTGGCCAAGCTCACGCCGGTCTGAAGCTGCTACTAAACCTATAGCTAACAGCATAGGCCGGGCGGGCGTCAGGCCGGTTTTCGCCGGGATCAGCCGTACACTCCGGACTCGCCAAAACATGGGGAGTCAGGGATGTGGTTCATAGGCATGATTGCCGGCCTGTTCATTGGGGCGCTGTTCGAATCGGTGCCCGTGGCGCTGGTCCTCGCACTCGTCGGCGCGTACGCGTTCTCGCAGCTGTTCGGCAAGAAGAAAAAAGATGCGCCGCAGCGCACCGAGGCTGAAGGCGGCTTGCTGGACGGCCGCACCGTCGGCACGCCGGCCGTGACGGCACCCGCAGGCGGTGTGCTGAAGCTGCAGCAGCGGGTGACCGAGCTCGAGGAGCGGGTCAGCCAGCTCGAACGCCGGCTCGCGCAGGGCGCAAGCGAAGTCGCCGTGACACCGGCCACGCCGGTCAGCGATCTCGCCACCTCCATGGCCAGCGCGCCAGTGGCCGAATCTCCTTCATTGCCCTTGGGCCAACCGGCGACCGCGCGCGCCGCCGAGATGCCGCGGCCTCGCATCTCGACCATGCAGGTTCCGCCACCTGTCGTCGTTGCCAAGGAGCCCGCCGCAGAGGCGCCTGCAGCCCCCGTCGTTCCCGCTGTCGACAAACCCGCCGCGCCACGTCCGCCTGAAACCGTCGCCGCACCTGCGCCGGTCGCCGTGCCGCCGCTGGTTCGCCGCCCACCCCCGCCGCCGCCCCCACCACCGGTCCCACTGCGCGACCGCCTGCCCGCACCGATCGCCAACCTGATCTTCGGCGGCAACATGCTGGTCAAGCTCGGCGTGCTGATCCTGTTCCTCGGCCTGGCTTTCCTGTTGCGCTATACGGCCGAGCGCGTCACCGTGCCGATCGAACTGCGCTACGCCGCGGTCGCGCTGGTGGGCGCGGGCCTCCTGGTGCTGGGCTGGCTGCTGCGCCACAAGCGCGCGGGCTATGCGCTGATATTGCAGGGCGCGGGCATCGGCGTCTTCTATCTCACGACGCTCGCGGCCATGAAGCTCAGCGGCCTGCTGCCGGCCAGCGTGGGCTTCGCGTTCCTGTTCGGCGTGGCGGTGCTCAGCGCCGCGCTTGCGGTGCTGCAGCACGCGCCCTTGCTCGCCATCGTCGCGGCGCTCGAAGGCTTCGCGGCGCCGGTGCTGGCATCGACCGGCTCGAACCAGCCGGTGGGCCTCTTCACTTACTTGCTGGTGCTCGACGTGGGTATTGTGCTGATCGCCTGGTTCAAGGCCTGGCGCGTGCTCAACCTGATCGGTTTTGTCGGCACCTTCACGCTCGCGGCCGGCTGGGCGCACAAGTACTACACCGACGACCAGTACGGCACCGTGCAGCCGTTCCTCGTCGTGTTCTTCCTGCTGTTCACCGCCATCGGCTTGTTCTTCGCGCGCCGCACGCTGTTCGATGCGCCGGTGCAGCCCGCGCAGCCGCTGGCTACGCGCGCGCTCGACACGCTGCGCCGCGCGGGCCGGGTCGACAGCTCGCTGGTGTTCGGCACGCCGATGGTCGCCTTCGGCATGCAGTACCTGCTGATGCGCCCGTGGGAGTACGGCGCCGCCTTCTCGGCGATGGCGCTCGCGGCCTTCTATCTCGTGATGGGCCGGCTGGTGTTCGCCACGCAGCCCAAGGGCCTCGCGCTGCTGGCGGAGGCCTACGCCATCGTCGGCGTGATCTTCGGCACGCTCGCGATTCCGCTCGGCCTCGAAGGGCAGTGGACCGGTGCGGCGTGGGCGGTCGAGGCGGCCGGCATGTACTGGCTGGGCGCGCGGCAAGGGCGCGTCTATGCGCGCGCCTTCTCGTTCCTGGTGTTCGCCGGTGCGGTGTGGAAGCTGCTGGAAGCCACGCAAGTCGATGGGGCCGCCGGGCATCCGCTGCTGCAGGGCTCGGTGATCGGCCCGCTGCTGGTCGCGGCGAGCGCCTTCGCGATGTGGGCCATGCACCGTCGCGCGAAGCTCGACGAGGGCGACAGCCTCGAAGCCATCGTCGGCAGCGCCTTGCCGTGGCTTGGCATGGCCGCGCTCACGCTGCTCTTGTGGCAGTGGTTCACGCCGCCCTGGGCCGCGGCCGCGACGGCCGTGCTCGCGTCGGTCACTTTCGCTGTCGCCGTGCGCTTCGCGCTGTTGCCGCTCACGTATGTGAGCTTCGGCATGCAGGCGCTGGCGGTGGCGGGCTTCATCGCCACGCTGCATCGCGCGGGCGATGGGCTCGATGCGAAGCAGGCGCTCGAAAGCGGCTGGCAAGGCGCCGCGGCCGCGTGCCTGATCGCGCTCAGCGTGCTCGGCAGCGCCGCCTGGTCGATGCTGCAGGCGCACCGCGCGGCCCTGGCGCGCGGTGTGCAGCCCGTGTGGTCGATCGGCAATGTGGTGGGCGTGATCGCGGGCGTGGGCCTGCTGCACCTGGCGATGCTGTTCCAGATCAGCCTTGGCCAGGCCGCGCTGCTGTGGCCGCTGACCGCCACCGTCGTGCTGTGGGTGGCGCTGCGCATGGCGCACCTGCCGCTCGCGGCGTTCGCGGGCGTGCTGCATGCGGTCTCGGCGATCTTCTTCATCGTGCTGGCGGAGATGGGCGGCGACATGCGCGTGCTGCGCCCCGCCTTCGGGCATCTGGGCTTCTGGACGCCGGTGGTGCTGGGCCTCACGGCGCTGCTGGCCGGCGACTGGCTGCGCGACGAGGCACGGCCGCGCGCAGGCGAGCCCACCGGTGTGGCGCGCAAGCGCTGGGTCAATGCATGGTGCGCCAACCCTGTCGTGCTGTGGGTGCCGGTGGTCTGGGGCCTGGGCTGGTGGCTCTTCGGCATGCTGGACGAAAGCGTCCGGGTGCTGAACCTCCACGCGTTGGCGAGCCACGTGCCCGCAGCCGTCATGGCGGTGGTGCTGGTGACGTCGGTGCTGTCCGCCCTCGTGGCGCACCGCCGCGACTGGTCGCAGCTCGGGCAGGCGACGATCGCCACGCTGCCCGGCTTCGGCCTGATCGCCGCCTACGGCATCGCAGGCGGTCCGACGCTGTTCTACGTGCCGTCGAGCGCGCTCGGCTGGATCGCCTGGCCGCTGGCACTCGTCTGGCACCTGCGCCTGCTGCGTGCGCAGAAGCGCTGGCTCGACGCATCGACGCTGACACCGTTCCACGTTGCGGGCTTCTGGCTCTTCCTGCTGCTCGCGGCGCGTGAATGCCAATGGCAGCTCGGCCGCATCGGCGCCGAGTGGTCGAGCTGGCAGCTGCTGGGCTGGGCCATCGTGCCGGCGCTGGTGCTGTGGGCGCTGCGCTCGCGCGTGCTGCTGCAGCGCTGGCCGCTCAGCGAATACCGCAGCGCCTACCTGGAGTTCGCCGCGACGCCGGTGGCGGTGTACCTGCTCGCATGGGTGTGGGTCACCAACGCCGTCAGCCCTGGCAATGCGGCGCCGCTGCCTTATGTGCCGCTGCTCAATCCGCTCGAACTCGCGCAATGGCTCGTGCTGTTCGCGCTGGTGCTCTGGTGGTGCGCTCTGCCGCAGGGCTCGTTCGCGCGCGTGCAGCCGATGGTGGCGAAGGGCGCGCTCGGCTTCACCGGCCTCGCGCTGCTGACCGGCATGGTGCTGCGCACCTGCCATCACTACGCGGGCGTGGAATGGCGCTTCGATGCGCTCTACGCCTCATGGCTCACGCAGGCGGCGCTGTCGATCACCTGGGCGATCTGCGGTGTGGTCGCGATGGTGCTCGGCCATGGGCGCCGGGTGCGGACCTTGTGGATCGCGGGTGCCGCGCTGCTCGGCGTCGTGGTGTTGAAGCTGTTCTTCGTCGAACTGGCGGACCGCGGCGGACTGTTCCGCATCGTGTCGTTCATTGCCGTTGGCGCGCTGCTGCTGCTCGTGGGGTACTTCGCGCCTGTGCCGCCGAAGAAGGAAGAGGCGGCGCTGAAAGAGAAGGCACCGGCTGAAGGAGGTGTCGCATGACCGGCCGTTCGATTCGCGTGGTCCTCGTCGCGCTGGCGGCTGTGGCGAGCGTGGCCCAGGCGCAGCCCACCACCACTGCGCCCATCGCGCTGCAGGGCGCCGGGCCGTACCACCGGCTGACGCTGCCGCTCGCCATCTACGGCCGCGCCGCGTATGGCGACTTGAGCGACCTGCGGGTGCACAACGCCGCCGGGCATGCGGTGCCCTACGCCTGGTTGCGCAACGAAGCCGCCGCACCGCGCACGGCTTCGCAAGCGGTGCCGATCTTCGCGTTGCCCGGCAACGCCGCATCGGGTGACACCGCGATGGTTTTCACCGTGCGCCCGGACGGCTCGCTGGCGCTGGACGGCAAGCCCGCCGCCAAATCGAACGAGGCGACGCAATGGCTCATCGACGTGAGCCAGGTCAAGGGCAGCCTGCTGCAGGCGCGTTTCCAGGTCGCGCCCGATGCGCGCGGCCTGTTCGCCTTTCGGCTGGAAGCCAGCGATGACCTGCGGCAATGGCGCCCGGTCGGTGGCGAGGAACAGTTGGTGCGCCTGGCCCATGGCGGCCAGACCATCGAGCGGATGGCGGTCGAGCTGGGCAACCTGCACGCGCGCTTCCTGCGCCTGCGCTGGAGCGATCCACAGCAAGGCGCGCCGCTCGCCAAGGTGGAGATCGACAGCGTGCAGGAGGTCGAGCCGGTGGCGCCGATCGAATGGTCCGGCGCGTTGAAGCCGGAGCGCTGCGCAGAGGACTACTGCGACTACGTGCTGCCGCGCGGCCTGCCGGTGCAGAGCCTGCGCATCGACCTGGCCGACATCAACACGCTGGCGCAGGTCGGCGTGTCGGGCCTGGTCGATGCTGCGCCGGCTTCGGCAACGCCGCCGCAGTTCGTGCCGCGCAACCCGCTCTATGCATTGCGGCACCAGCAACGGCGAACGACGCCGCTGCCCATCGGCCCGGGCGAGGCGCCGCTGCTCGACACGGTGGTGTACCGCCTCGCGCAAGCCGGCGGCGAAGCGCGTTCGCCGGTGCTGGCGCTCGACGGCGCTGTGTATTCGCGCCTGCGGCTGCGCACTTCCGGCCCGGTGAGCGTGCTCGGCGCCACGCCGCCGACGATTGCGGTGGGCGCCACGCCGCGCACGCTGGTGTTTCTGGCGCAGGGCGGTGCGCCGTTCTCGCTGGCCTGGAGCGCGGCGCCCGACAAGGGCGCGGTTCAAGGTGCGGTGCCGGGTGCGCCGCTCGCGTTGTCGACGCTGATACCGGGTTACGCCGCGGACAAGCCTGTCGTGGCGGACGACGCCTCGGTTACGTTGCCTGTGGCGGCGGTGGAGGCCGCTGTGGCAGCCGCCGCGCTCGCGCCCGTTCCCGAGGTGGCGCCGAACGACCCGTCACGCAAGTGGTGGCTCTGGGGTGCGCTGGGTGTCGGCCTGCTGTTGCTCGCGGGCATGGCGTGGTCGCTGTTCGCGAGCCTGCGCAAGGACAGGGCCGCTGCGGACTGACGGACTGACTGGCGTCAGTTCGGATCGAAGCTGTCGCGGAAGGTGAACCAGGTCGAGCTCAGCGACATGGCCGCCAGCACCAGCGCCGTGCCGATCATCAGGATGTTGCCGACCGCCAAGGCCGCGCCGCCCGCGCCCAGCGCGCCGACGCCCACCAGCACGGTCGCGACCAGGCCCATCGCGATGCCGGCCAGCAGGAACACGCCGAACCACGCCAGCACGAACAGCGCGTAGGCGCCGAAGTTGCGGAACAGCGCGACGATGCTGAAGAAGATGCTCTTGACCGGCTCCACGCGGTGCCAGTGCACCAGCGCCGGCGCGTGCCACATGGCCAGCGAAAGCGGCAGGTTCAGGCACATCAGGAGCACGCGGGCCAGCTGGAAGTCGCTGCTGGCCATCACCTCGGGCGTGATCGCGTCGTCGAGCAGGTAGGCGCGCATGAGCTGCCCGCCATCGACCAGCGCGGTGACCATCACCGCGAACACGAAATACACCGCCGAGATCACGCCCAGCACCACCAGCGAGCGCCATTCCGCGCGCATGGCGCCGAAGACCGCCACGAACATCGCGGAGCCCGTGGGCCGCTGCGCATCGCCGGCATGGCCAAGGCCATCGACGTTGTTGTTGTAGGCCACCGAGGTCGCCACCATCAGGCCCAGCGTCATGAAGGGCAGCAGCACCGGCGCGATCACGCTGCCGATGAGCGGCAGCACCGACACCATCGAGATCGCCGCCATCAGCAGGAAGAACAGCGAGATGAAGGCAAGCGGCTGTTGCCAGAAGGTCTTGAGTCCGGAGCGGACCCATGCGGCGCCGGTTCGCGCCGGCACGAGGTTGAGTTTCATGAGGTCCGGATCATGCGGCCATGAGCGGCTCGAGGGCCTGCGCCATGGCATGCGGATGGGTGGCGCGCCCGCGCAGCACGCGCTCGAAGTGCGTGGGGTCGTGGGGCTTGAGCATGCTGGCTTCGCGCGGCAGGTGGAAGTCCCAGAGGCGCGAGATCCAGAAGCGCAGCGCCGCGGCGCGCAGCATCGCGGGCAGCAGGGCGCGCTCGGAGGCGTTGAGTGGGCGCACGGTCTCGTAGGCCGAGAGCAGGGCGTCGGCGCGCGCGGCGTCGTGTTCGCCGGTGGCCAGGTCGATGGCCCAGTCGTTCAGGCACACCGAGAGGTCGAACAGCCAGGTGTCGGTGCCGGCGAAGTAGAAGTCGAACACGCCCGTGAGAAGCGGTGCCGAGCCGGGCTCGCCGCCGGTCGCGAACATCACGTTGTCGCGGAACATGTCGGCATGCACCGGCCCGCGCGGCAGCGCCGCGTAGGCCGACGATTCGGCGATGTGGTTCTGGTAGGCGAGTTCGGCGCGCAGCAGCGTGACCTGCGATTCGTCGATGTAGGGCAGCACCACCGGAACGGTCTCGTTCCACCACACGAGGCCGCGCAGGTTCGGCTGGATGCGCGGGAAGTCGCGCGCGGCGATGTGCATGCGCGCCAGCATCGAACCCAGTTCGGCGCAATGCGCCGCGGTCGGGGCGAGTTCGCTGTGGCCCGACAGGCGTTGCACCACCGCCGCCGGCTTGCCCGCCACCGTGTGCAGCAGTTCGCAGGGCGCATTGGCGGGGATCGTCAGCACATGGCCCTTGGGGGCTTCCACGGCGGGATCAGCCACGGGCTCCGGCACCGGCAGGCCGCGGGCCGCGAGGTGCTTCATGAGGCAAAGGTAGTAGGGCAACTGCTCGGCGCGGAGGCGCTCGAACAGCGTGAGCACGAACTCGCCGGACTCGGTGGTCGCGAAGTAGTTGGTGTTCTCGATGCCGCCCTGGATGCCGCGCAGGTCGCGCAGCGCGCCCATGCCCAGACGCTGGACGAGCGCGTCTGCCTCGCCGAATTCGACTTCGGTAAAAACTGCCATGGGAGTGCTCAGCGAAGAGCTGGAAATGCGTTGGACGGGAGCGGCGAAGGCACGGTCAGAACTTCATCACGTTCCAGACGCGCGCGCCGTTGCCGGTGGAGTTCGTGTCGCTCGAACCGGGGCGTGCGGTGCCGGGGTCATTGGGCAGCACCTCGTAGCCCGGCATGTTCGATTTGGGCTTGACGTTGATGCTCTGCGTGCGGCCGCCGTAGCGGACTTCGTCGACCGAGGCGCCGCTGTCTTCCGTGTGAATGTGCTCGACCTTCTGGTTGCGCCGGCCCTCGGCCTGCTCCTGATTCTGTAGCGGCTCCGCCGGGGCCGGGGTGGCGGCGGGCGCGGGCTGCGCCTGCACGGTGGCGAAGGGGGCCGCAAAGGCCAGCGCCAGCAGGATGCGGCGGGCAATCAGGAGTGTGGAGCTAGGCATGCCTTGATTGTAGGCGCGCACCCGTTCCAGGGGTGTCGGCGCGCAGCGCGTGGCGCCGTGGTTCAGCGCGCCGGTCCGGGCACGGCAAAATGGCCCGATGACCGACAAGAAAACGCTGCTGCTCGTCGATGGCTCGAGCTACCTGTACCGGGCCTTCCACGCCATGCCCGACCTGCGCGCCGTGCCCGGCGACCCGAAGAGCCCGGCCACCGGCGCCATCCGGGGAATGATCAACATGATGACGGCGCTGCGCCGCGAGGTGCGCGCCGACTACGCCGCCTGCATCTTCGATGCGCCCGGCAAGACCTTCCGCGACGACTGGTATCCCGAATACAAGGCCAACCGCTCGCCGATGCCCGACGACCTGCGCAGCCAGATCGACCCCATCCACGAAGTGGTGAAGCTGCTGGGCTGGCCGGTGCTCAGCGTGCCCGACGTGGAGGCCGACGACGTGATCGGCACGCTCGCCAAGATCGCCGCCGCACAGGGCGTCGAGGTGATCGTCTCCAGCGGCGACAAGGACCTGAGCCAGCTGGTCGACGAGCACATCACCATCATCGACACGATGAATGGCAAGAAGCGCGACATCGCCGGCGTGACGGCCGAGTTCGGCGTGCCGCCGAACCTGATGGTCGATTACCAGACGCTCGTGGGCGACTCTGTCGACAACGTGCCCGGCGTCGAGAAGGTCGGCCCGAAGACCGCTGCCAAGTGGCTGCTCGAATACGGCTCGCTCGATGCACTGGTCGAACGCGCCGCCGAAGTGAAGGGCGCCGCAGGCGAAAACCTGCGCAAGGCGCTCGACAAGCTGCCCCTGAGCCGCAAGCTCGTCACCATCCGCACCGATTGCGACCTCGAGGGGCACGTCACCGGCCTGCCGTCGCTCGAAGGCCTGCCGGTCGGCGCGCCGCAGACCGACGAGCTCAAGCCCTTCTACGAGAAGTTCGGTTTCAAGAGCCTCGTCAAGTCGCTCGAAGCGCAGGCGGTTCCGCCCGAGCTGATCGAAGAGAACATCAAGAAGAAGGCCACCAAGGCCAACACCGACCAGGGCGGCCTGTTCGACGAGCCTTCGGACCTGAGCGCGCTCGACGCCGCCGCGCCCGCGAGCAACCTCAAGTACGACACCATCACCACCTGGGAACTGTTCGACACCTGGCTCGCGAAGCTCGAAGCCGCCGAGCTCGCGGCGATCGACACCGAGACCACCTCGCTCGACGAAATGGTCGCGCAGATCGTCGGCGTGAGCTTCAGCGTCGAGCCCGGCGAGGCTGCCTACATTCCGCTCACGCACAACTACCCCGATGCGCCCGCGCAACTGCCCATCGACGAGGTGCTCGCCAGGCTCAAGCCCTGGCTCGAGAACGCCGACAAGAAAAAGCTCGGCCAGCACATCAAGTACGACCGCCATGTGTTCGCCAACCACGGCATCGAGGTGCAGGGCTATGCGCACGACACCATGCTGCAGAGCTACGTGCTCGAAGTGCACAAGCCGCACGGCCTTTCCAGCCTCGCAGAGCGGCATCTGGGTCGCAGCGGCATCTCCTACGAAGACCTGTGCGGCAAGGGCGCGCACCAGATCTCCTTCAGCCAGGTCGACGTCGCCAAAGCGGCCGAATACTCGTGCGAGGACAGCGACCAGACCCTGGATGTGCACCGCACTCTGTGGCCCCAGCTCGAAGCCGACGAGAAGCTGCGCTTCGTCTACCAGCTCGAGATGGATTCGAGCGAGGCGCTCTACCGCGTGGAGCGCAACGGCGTGATGATCGACAGCGCCACGCTCGCCGCGCAGAGCCACGAACTCGGCACGCGCATCATGGCGCTCGAGCAGGAGGCCTACGAGATCGCGGGCCAGCCCTTCAACCTCGGTTCGCCCAAGCAGATCGGGGAGATCTTCTTCACCAAGCTGGGCCTGCCGGTGGTCAAGAAAACCCCGAGCGGCGCGCCCAGCACCGACGAAGAGGTGCTGGAGAAACTGGCCGAGGACTATCCGCTCCCCGCCAAGATCCTCGAACACCGCGGCCTCTCGAAACTCAAGGGCACCTACACCGACAAGCTCGGCCAGCTGGCCAACCCGCGCACCGGCCGCGTCCACACGCACTATGCGCAGGCCGTCGCGGTGACGGGGCGCCTGAGCAGCAACGACCCGAACCTGCAGAACATCCCGATCCGCACGCCCGAAGGCCGGCGCGTGCGCGAGGCTTTCGTGGCACCTGCCGGCAGCGTGATCGCCAGCGCCGACTACTCGCAGATCGAGTTGCGCATCATGGCCCACATCAGCGGCGACGAGTCGCTCCTGCGCGCCTTCACCGAGGGCATCGACGTGCACCGCGCGACCGCCGCCGAAGTGTTCGGCTCCACGCCCGACCAGGTGTCGAGCGAGCAGCGCCGCTACGCGAAGGTCATCAACTTCGGCCTCATCTACGGCATGAGCAGCTTCGGCCTGGCGAAAAACCTCGGCATCGAGACCAAGGCCGCGGCCTCCTACATCGAGCGCTACTTCGCGCGCTACCCGGGCGTGAAGGCGTACATGGACGAGACCAAGGCGCTCGCCAAGGAGCAGGGCTACGTGGAGACCGTGTTCGGCCGCCGCCTGTACCTGCCCGAGATCAATTCGCCCAACGGTCCGCGCCGCGGCGGCGCCGAGCGCGCGGCCATCAACGCGCCGATGCAGGGCACGGCGGCCGACCTCATCAAGCTGAGCATGGTCAAGGTACAGAACGTGCTTGACGAAGAAAAGCGCGCCACCAAGATGATCATGCAGGTGCACGACGAACTGGTGTTCGAAGTGCCCGAGGCCGAAGTCGAATGGGTGCGCACCGAAATCCCGCGCCTGATGGCCGGCGTGGCGGCACTCAAGGTGCCGCTGCTCGCCGAGATCGGCATCGGTCCCAACTGGGACAAAGCCCACTGACGAGACACGACCCAAGAAGAACCGTACCCATGAAACACCAGCCCCGCAAATTCCTGCTCGCCGCCGTCTGCGCCGCCTTCCTCGGCACCGCCTTCGCCGCCCCCGATGCCCGCATCGCCGCGCTCGCCGCGAAAGAAAAGCCCGCGCTGCTCGACACGCTCAAGGAGCTGGTCTCCATCGAGTCGGGCAGCCGCGACCTCGAAGGCCTGGAAAAAATCTCCGACCTCATCGCCGCGAAGTTCAAGGCGCTGGGCGGCGAGGTCGAGCTGATCGATCCGAGCGCCGAGGCCTACCGCATGGACGACACGCCCGAGAAGATCGGCCGCGTCGTGCGCGCCACCTTCAAGGGCACGGGCACGAAGAAGATCATGCTCATCGCGCACATGGACACGGTCTACACCGTGGGCATGCTCAACAAGCAGCAGTTCCGCATCGAGGGCGACAAGGCCTACGGCCTGGGCATCGCCGACGACAAGCAGGGCGTGGCGGTCATCACCCACACGGTGGCGATGCTTCAGGCGCTGAAGTTCAAGGAGTACGGCACGCTCACCGTGCTGATCAACGGGGACGAGGAAATCAGCTCGCCGGGCGCACGCGCGCTCATCACGCGGCTGGGCGGCGAGCAGGACGCGGTGATGTCGTTCGAAGGCTCCTCCATCAAGGACGACAAGCTTTCGCTCGCGACCGCGGGCATCGCTTCCGTCACCCTGCATGTCGCGGGCAAGGCGTCGCATGCGGGCTCCGCGCCCGAGCTGGGCGTGAATGCGCTCTACGAACTCTCGCACCAGATCCTGCAGATGCGCGATCTCTCGGACCCCGCCACCGGCCTCAAGATGAACTGGACTATCTCGAAGTCGGGCACCAACCGCAACGTGATCCCGGCGTCGGCCACCGCGAGCGCCGACGTGCGCGTGCTCAAGGTCGCCGACTACGACCGCATCGAGCAGCAGGTCAACGAGCGCGTGAAGAAGCAGCTGATTCCCGAGGCCAAGGTCGAGCTGAAGTTCGAGCGGCGCCGACCGCCGCTCGAGGCCACCGCCGCCTCGATCGCGTTCGCCAAGCATGCGCAGGCGATCTACAAGGACGAGCTCGGCCGCCCGCTGGGCGCCGACGACAAGGCCGCCGGCGGCGGCACCGACGCCGCCTTCGCCTCGCTCAGGACCAAGGCGCCCGTCGTCGAGCGCTTCGGCCTGCAGGGTTTCGGCGCGCATTCGGCCGATGCCGAATATGTGCTGGTCGATTCCATCGAGCCGCGCCTGTATCTCGCAACGCGCATGGTGATGGACATCGCACGCGGCAAGACCGGCAACTGACCCGGCCTGCCCCTTCATGCGGCTGCGCCACATCGAGGTCTTCAACGCGATCATGCTGACCGGCAGCGTGAGCGCGGCGGCGCGGCTCATCAACATCACGCAGCCGGCGGTGAGCCGCACCCTGCAGCACGCGGAGCTGCAGCTGGGTTTTCCGCTGTTCCAGCGCGCCAAGGGGCGGCTCTCGCCGACCACCGAGGCGCTCACGCTGTACCCGCACATCGAGCGCCTGTTCGCGCAGCTCGACGAAGTGCAGCGGCTGGCTGCCAACCTCAAGGCTGGCAGCGACACGGGCGAGTTGCGCATCCTGAGCGTGCTCGCGCTGAGCTACGAGATCTTGCCGCGCGCGCTCAAGGCCTTCCGCGAAAAGCATCCGGGCTACGCGATCACCGTCGAGTCGCTGCATTCGCCGCAGATCATGTCGGCGCTGCTGCGGCAGGAGGCCGACGTGGGCTTCGCCTTCAGCCCCGCGGTGCATCCCTCGCTCACGCAGGAGACGCTGGCCGACAGCCGCATGGTGTGCATCGCCCCCAAGGGCATGCTGCCGCGTGCGCTGGTGCGCAACGGCTCGGTGGCGCTGCACGACCTGGTCGATCGGCCGGTGATCGGCCTGGACAGCCGCGACCCCGTCGGCACGAGTCTCAGCCAGGCCTGCCGGCAGGCCGGCGTCGGCTTCCAGCAGGCGGTGGTGACGGTGCAGACTTATCACGCGGCGCTGGCCATGGCGCACCACGGGCTCGGCGTGGCGCTGGTCGATGGCTGCACCGCGCGTTCGGCGGACCGCGAGAAGGTCGATGTGCTCACGCTCGAGCCGCACATCCCGGTGCCGGTGCGCGCATTGCGCTTCACCGGCCGGCCCGATTCGGTGGCAGTGCGCGGCATCACGCGCTGCATGCAGCAGGCGATCCAGGAAACGCTTTAGGCGTGCGGCAAAAAATACGCCTGAAGGGCTTCGTCGGCGCCCGTCCTCGACTTCTCGAGAATCTCCGGCCCCAGGCCCGTTCCCTGGACCGAGAAGAAGTGCAGATCCTTCAGCCCGATCTGGGCCAGGATGACGGTCAGGTACGGCGTGAGGAAATCCGGCTGCCGCGCGTACTCTCCGGAAAAACTGCCGCCCGAAGCCACGGCGATGAACACCGGCCGGTCGCGGAGCAGGCCCACCTTGCCGCCCGGGCCTGTGTTGAAAGTGCGGCGCGCCCGGACGACGTGATCGATCCACGCCTTCAGCGCGGAGGGCACGCTCAGGTTGTGCATCGGCGTTCCGATGACCACGACATCCGAATCCTCCAGCTCCCGGATCAGCTCATCGGATTGGGCCACGGCCCCGTCCTGCGTGATCTGCGCCGTGGCCGAATGCTGGCCGAGCGCGTAGTTCGCGTCGATGTGGGGCAGGGCATTGCCGCCGATCACACGCGCCATCACTGTCGCAGCCGGCTCGCGGCCCATCAGGCGCGCGACGATTTTTCGGGAGAGCCTGTAGCTCTCGGAGGCTTCCCCGCGGGGGCTGCAGACGACATGCAGGATCTTCATTGCGACCACTTCCAGATTCTTGTGAAAGCGTGAGTCTAGGAAGCACATGGCCTATGTCATAGAGCCATGAATGAAGATTTAGGATGATCCATAATTTGACATGACGACCGTCGACAAGTCCGCCTCCATCTCGCCCCTGGACCCCACCGCGGCCGAGCCCTACTACCGGCAGATCTACGAGCGCTTTCGCAGCGCCATCGCCAGCGGATTGCTCAAACCGGGCGACCGGATTCCGTCGGCCCGCGCGTTGACCAAGGAACTGGGCCTGGCCAGGGGCACCATCGACACCGCGTACTCCCTGCTGGCCGCCGAGGGGTACATCCAGGCCCGCGGCCAGGCGGGGACCATCGTCACGCCGGGCCTCAAGCCGCGCACGCCCGTGGTCACCCCATCGCCCGTGATCGACACCGGGACTTCCTCGATCGGCTTTCGTCCGTATTCGATCCTTCCGTTCCAGATGGGCCTGCCCGCGCTGGACGAATTTCCCCGAAAGATATGGGCCCGCCTCGGTGCGCGGCGCGCGCGCGCCATGCAGCCGTCCGACATGACCCATCCCTCGGTCTTCGGACAGCCGATGCTGCGTGCGGAAATCGCCGCCTATCTCCAGGTGTCGCGCGGCATCCACTGCGCGGCATCGCAGGTGTTCGTGACCTCGGGATACCGGCACTCCATCGAGCTGATCGCCCTTGCGCTGCTCAAGGCGGGAGACCGCGTGTGGCTCGAAGACCCGGGCTATCCGCCCACGCGGGAGCTGCTTGCGCAGATGCAGATCGCGGGCGTGCCGGTGCCGGTGGACGAGGACGGCATGGTCATTGCCGAAGGCGTCAGGTCGGCGCCGCGTGCGCGTGCGGCCGTGGTCACGCCGGCGCACCAGAGCCCGCTGGGCGTGTCCTTGTCCCTGCAGCGGCGACTGGCGTTGCTGGACTGGGCGGGGCGCAACAACGCATGGATCGTCGAGGACGACTACGACGGCGAGTACCGCTACGTGAGCCGCCCCCTGCCTGCGCTCAAGAGCCTGGACCGCGACGGGCGCGTGCTCTATGCGGGTACCTTCAGCAAGGTGCTTTTTCCGAGCCTGCGGCTGGCCTATCTCGTGGTGCCGCAAGCGCAGGTCGAGCGCTTCGAGCAGATCATCCAGACCTTCGCGGGCGGCAGCCCCGAGCTCACGCAATCCATCGTCACGGCATTCATCAAGGAGGGCCACTTCGCGCGCCACATCCAGCGCATGCGCAAGCTCTACGCCGAGCGCCGCGAGGCGACGAGCGCGGGCCTGGCGAGCGTGCTGGGCCAACGCGTGCGCATCGACGCGCTGCCCGGCGGCATGCACCTGATCCTGCGGCTTGCGGGCCGCCAGTCGGACCGCAAGCTCATGCTGCGCATGCGGGAAGAGGGCCTCTTCGCGGAGGCACTGTCGGAATGGACGCAGAACGGCAAGGGTGCCTCGGCATTGCTCGTCAACTTCACGAACATCGAATCCCGGGCCACGGCCGAGAAACTGGGAAAACGCATCCTGGCCCTGATGTAGTTCGAGGAATCATGGCCTAGAACCGAATGCGGTTCATGGCTCTTCTGAGCTGGACCAAGATCTCCGACGATAGAGTCCTTCTCAATCAGCACACACAAGGACTCCTCATGAGCAATCGCATCGACTACGCCAAGATTTCGCCCGACGTCTACAAGGCCTTCGGCGGGGTGTATGTCGCCGTCCAGAAAAGCGGCCTGCCCAAGCAACTGGTCGACCTCGTCTACCTGCGCGTGTCGCAGATCAACGGCTGCGCCTACTGCATCGACATGCATTCGCGCGACCTGCTCAAGTCCGGCCTTGCGGTCGACAAGCTGGTGCTGGTGCCGGTGTGGCACGACGCGGGCGCGGTGTTCAGTGCACGCGAACGCGCGGCACTCGCCTGGGCGGAAACCGTGACGCGCGTCGCCGAGACGGGCGTTCCCGATACCGACTACGAATCCGCCACCGCCGAATTCGGCGACAAGGAACTGGCCGACCTCACCTATGCGATCAGCCTGATGAACGCCTTCAACCGCTTCGGCGTCACCTTCCGCTCGACGCCCGCCGCCACGGTGGCTGCCGCGGCTGCGGCCTGACGCGCCATGGCATGGACACTGCTCGGCATCGCCGGGCTTCTCGAGATCGTCTTCGCCTTCGCGATGAAGTCGTCCGAAGGCTTCACGCGGCTGGTGCCCGCGCTGTTCACGGTCGGTGCGGGCCTCTCGAGCGTGGTGCTTCTGGCGCTCTCGATGCGCACCCTGCCGATGGGCACGGGCTACGCGGTCTGGACCGGCATCGGCGCGGCCGGCACCGCGATCGTGGGCATGGTGGTGCTGGGCGACTCGGCCGCGCCGATGCGGCTCTTGTGCATCGCGCTCATCCTGGCGGGCGTGATCGGGCTCAAGCTGGTCACGGGCGACTGACGAAGGAAGGGGCGGGCATCGCCCCGCGCCATAATCCGGCGCCATGCACGTCCTTCGAACCCTCTGCTTCCTGCGCCGCCTGGCGCTGGCATGGTTCATGGCCTCGCTGCTGGTCGCGGGGGCTTCGCCCCTCGTGAACCCGCAGGCGATGGAGCTGGTGTGTTCCGCCACCGGCAGCGTCAAGCTCATCGTGCAGGGGGACGATGGCCCCACCGAGATGGGCATGGCGGCGATGGACTGTCCGCTGTGCATGGTCTCCGCGCCGCCGCCTGCCGCCACGCAGCTGAAGCTGCCCACGCCGCTGCCGCTGGGCCGTGCGCTGCAATCGATTCCCGCTGCCCGCATCGCGGCAGCCACGGCCTCGCCGCTGCCGGCGCGCGGGCCGCCAGCGCTCTCCTGAACTCCCGCACTTCCTCCACCTGACGTGGCCTTCGGGCGCGCGGTGGATCTTCGGTCGTTCCGCGGCCGGTGCTGCGTTGTCGCCCTTGTCGGGCTTGCGCGCGCCGCCGCCAGAGAGATTCCATGTCCCGTATTCCTTCCGCCCCCACGCTGGGGCTCGCGGCCCTGTTCGGCGCCGCCTGCGCGCCCGGCCTCGCGATTGCTCAAGAGGCCGGCGCGGCCGCACGGTCGCTGCCCCAGGTCGAAGTGACCGACGACGCGCCCGGCCCCAACGGCCGGCTCGACCTCGACACCCCCTCCGACACCGCGAGCCGCCTGGGCCTCACGCCGCGCGAGACGCCGGCCTCGGTCACCGTGGTGAACCGCGCGGTCATCGACGCACGCGGTGCGCAGAACACACAGGAGATCCTGCGCGCCATTCCCGGCGTGACCGCGCACGACGCGCCCGGCAACATCGGCGTGAGCTACCGCGGCTTCAGCGCCGGCTCGATCGGCCAGCTCTTCAACGGCATCAACGTGCAGTACTCGATTGCCGCGCGGCCGGTCGACAGCTGGATCTACGACCGTGTCGAGGCCATCGGCGGGCCCTCGAGCTTCCTCTTCGGCTCGGGCGCGCTGGGTGGCTCGATCAACTACATCACCAAGACGCCCGAGCGCAGCGACTTCGCCGAAGCGCGGCTGCGCCTGGGCACGCAGCACCTGCAGGAAGCTTCCTTCGGGCTGAATCGCCGCGTGGCCGGCGATGGCGGCGCGGGCAGCCACTACGCGCGCATCGATGTGAACCACCGCGATGCCAATGGCTGGACCGACGGCACCGGCAGCCGGTCGACGCAGCTCGCGGCCTCGCTGCTCTCGAACCTGGGCGGCGGCCTCAAGCACACGCTGGCCTACGAGTTCCAGGACGAGAACGTCGACCGGCCCTACTGGGGCACGCCCGTGCTCAACCCGGTGGCCGGCACGATGCGCATCGACCCCGGCATCCGCTTCAAGAACTTCAACAGCAGCGACGGGCTCTATGCGCAGCGCGTGCAGTGGCTGCGCTCGGTCACCGAATGGCAGGCCACCGATGCGCTGCAGCTGAAGAACACCTTCTACGCCTACGACGCGCTGCGCGACTACCGCAACGTCGAGAGCTACCGCTACAACCCGGGCAACACCGCGGTGATCCGCTCCGGGGCCTTGCTGCAGCGGCACGACCAGGACGTGTGGGGCAACCGCGTCGAGGGGCTCTACAAGGGCCGGCTCGGCAGCCTGAAGAGCGACTGGTCCTTCGGCCTGGACTTCAGCGTGAACCGCCAGACGCGCTTTCCCAACAGCCTTCCGGGCACGGTGAGCACGGTGAATCCATACGCCTTCACCGTCGAGCGCTTCTTCGAGGTGAAGGGCATGGTGCCCGGCTTCCGCCCCGACCGCGACAACAAGGTGCGAACCACCGCGCTCTACCTGGAGAACCGCACCGCGCTGATGCCTTCGCTGCATCTGGTCACGGCGCTGCGCCACGAGCGCATCGACCTCGACCTGGTGAACCGCCGCACGGTGGACGCGGCGAATCCCGCCACCTTCCACCGCGGCTACAAGCCCACGACCGGGCGCATCGGGCTGGTGTGGGATGTGGCGCCGGGCGCGAGCCTGTATGCGCAATACGCCACGGCGGCCGACCCGCCTTCGGGCGTGCTCTCCACCGCCTCGTTCGCCGACGTGCGCAACAACAGCGAGCTCACCACCGGCCGGCAGGTGGAGGTCGGCACCAAGCTCGATTTCTGGCAGGGCAAAGGCACGGCCACGCTCGCGGCCTACGGCATCCGCCGCAACAACATCGCGTCGCAGGACCCGAACAACAGCGCGCTCACCGTGCTCGTGGGCGAGCAATCGTCCAAGGGCGTGGAGCTGGCGCTGGGCCTGCAGCCGACGCGGCAGTGGTCGCTGCAGGGCAACCTCACCTACGTGGATGCGCGCTATGAGCGCTTCACGCAGGGCGGCGTGTCGCTCGCGGGCCGCACGCCGACCAACACACCGGCCATGGTCGCGAATCTCTGGGTGTCGCATGCGTTCACGCCCCGCCTGGAGGCCAGCGTGGGCGTGCGGCACGTGAGCAAGGTGTACGCCGATGCGGCGAACACCGCGAGCTGGCCGAGCTACACGCTGCTGGACCTCGGGCTGAGCTGGAAGGTCAGCAACACCGTCACCGTGGTCGGCCGCATCCGCAACGCAACGGACCGCATCCACGCGGTGAACGTTGGCAGCACCTTCGCCTACCTCGGCGCGCCGCGCACGGCGGACGTCTCGCTGCGTGTGGCGTTCTGACCCAGGGAGAGATGCCATGCATGCCAAACGCTGGTTGTTCCTCGTCCACCGCTGGCTGGGCGTGGTCGTCTGCGCCTTCTTCGCGATGTGGTTCGTCTCGGGCGTGGTGATGATGTACGTGGGCTACCCGAAGCTCACCGAGGCGGAGCGGCTGCAGCACCTGCCGCCGCTCGATGCGACAGCGCCGTTGCTGGGACCACGGCAGGCACTCGATGCAGCCGGCATCGCCGGACCCCTGCGCGAGCTGCGGCTGGCTGCGGCCAGCGGCGGGCGCGCGGTGTATCTGGCGGTGCCTGCACGCGAGGCCGAGGCCGGTCGGCGCCGCGTGCCACCGGGCAGCGGCACCGTCGTGGTCGATGCCGAAACCGGCGCCGTGCTCCGCGACGTGGATCGCGCTCGCGTGCTCGCGAGCGCACAGGCGTACGCAGGGGCGGGCGTGCCGCTCGACTACCGCGGTGCCATCGGCGAAGACGCTTTCACCCATTCGCGCGGGCTCGACGCCCATCGCCCGTTGCATGTCGTCGACCTCGGCGATGCAGAGGCCACGCGGCTCTACGTGTCGGGCAAGACCGGCGAGGTGGTGCGCGATGCGCCGCGCGCCGAGCGGCTCTGGAACTACGCGGGCGCGTGGATCCACTGGCTGTATCCACTGCGCGGCACGGGGCTGGACCGCTACTGGGCGGATATCGTCAACTGGCTTTCCATCGTCGGCATCGCCGTCACGCTCACCGGCACAGTGGTGGGCGTGATGCGTTGGCGCTTCCGGCGAACCTACAAGAGCGGTTCGCGCTCGCCGTACCAGGGCTTCATGATGCGGTGGCATCACATCACCGGGTTGCTGTTCGCATTGGTGACGCTGACGTGGATCTTCAGCGGGTTGATGTCGATGAACCCGTGGCGCGTGTTCGACAGCGGCGCGCCGGCGCTGCGGATGGAGGCGATGAATGGCGGGCCGCTCGTTGTCGCAGCGCAGGATGCGACGCCCGCCGCGCTGATGGCTTCCGCAGGCAACGGTGTGCGTGAACTGCGCTGGGTGCGCGTCGCAGGGCAGACGCTGGTGCTCGCGAGTACGGGCAGCGGCCGGCCATCGGTAAGCGACGCGCAGACCGCCCAGCGGCACGCGCCCGACCCTGCAGTGCTGCGCACCGCAGTCGCCCGCCTGCTGCCCGATGCGATCGAACGCATCGACATCCTCACTGCCTACGACAGCCACTACTACACCCGCGAGCCGCACACCATGACGGGCGGCACCGACAAGCCCTTGCCCGTCTGGCGCGTGGTGTTCGCCGATGCGCATGCCACCTGGGTGCATGTCGATCCGCACACCGGCGCCGTGATCGGCCGCTCCGACGACCTTCGCCGTCTGAGCCGCTGGCTGTTCGCGATGCTGCACAGCTGGGACTGGCTGCCGCTGCTCGATCACCGCCCGGTGTGGGATGTGCTGCTTGTCGCGCTGAGTCTGGGCGGCGCGATGCTGAGCCTGACCGGCGTGGTGATCGGCTGGCGGCGCCTGGGCCGCAAGCTCAGGGCGTCGGCGAGGAAGGCGCCAGCGTCTGTGCGACCCGCAGCGCCGAGCCGAAGGCCAGCGTGAAACCCAGCGCGCCGTGGCCGGTGTTGAACAGCATGTTCGACGGAGCGCTGTCCAGCCGCCCGATGATCGGCAACCCCTTCGGCGTCGCGGGCCGCATGCCGGTCCACGGGTGCAACTCTTCGAGCCGGCTCGCATGCGGGAAGAGGGCGCGCGTGGCGGCCGCCAGCGTCTTGATGCGCGTCGCCGGAATGCTCGCGTCGTGCCCCACCAGTTCGGCCATGCCCGCCACGCGCAGGCGCGAGCCGATGCGCGCGAACACCACTTTGCGGGCGCTGTCGGTCACGTTCACGGTCGGCGCCGCGCCGGGCGAAGGATCGACCTCCACCGTGATGCTGTAGCCCTTGAGCGGGTACACCGGCAGGTAGGCGCCCAGCGCCCGGCCGAGCTTGTGCGAGGCCGAGCCCAGTGCCATCACGAAGGCGTCGGCCTCGATGTCGCCCTGGCTGGTGTTCACTGCCGCGACCTGGTGGCCGTTGCGCGCGAAGCCGTGCACGTCGGTGCCGAGCAGGAAGCGAACGCCACGCGCCTGGAGCGCGCGCATCAGCTCCGCGCACACCTTCAGGCAGTCGGCCGCGCATTCGCTCGGCGTGTAGACCGCGCCGGCCATCTGGCCGCGGTAGCTCGCGAGCGCGGGCTCGATCGCGATGCACTCGTCGGGCGAGACGATGCGCTGCTCGCTGCCCATGGTGCGCTGCAGCTCGAGCTGCGCATGCGCACCCTCGAGCGAAGCCGAGCTCGCGTACAGCACCAGCTTGCCGGTGGCCGAGAAATCGCAGTTGGGCGCGATGTCGGCCTGCATCGCCTCGAACTCGGTGCGGCTCGATGCGGCCAGCGCCAGCAGCCTGGCCGTGGTGTCGCGCGAAGTCCCCGCATTGCAGGCCGCGAGAAATTCCATGCCCCAGCGCCACTGCAGCGGATCGAGCTGCGGGCGCAGCTTGAGCGGGGAGGTGGGCGAGAACAGCAGCTTGGGCAACTGCTTCCAGATCGACGGATCGGCCAGCGGCTGCACATACGAGTAGCTCAGTTGCGCGCCATTGCCGCCGCTCGCGCCGGCGCCGGGCGCCGCGCGGTCGATCACCGTGACCTGGTGGCCCCGGCGTTCGAGCTGCCAGGCGGTGGCCAGGCCCACGATGCCGGCACCGAGCACACACACATGCATGAAGGCAACTTTCGGGAAGTGAAGAAGAGACTGCTTCGACTGTAGGGGCGCTCCGCACCGCCCGGAAATGCCAAAAGAACCCCCGCCCATAACCTTTGGGCATGACCCCGGGGTTATTTGGAATTGTCGCGATGTGTCACTCCTTCTTACACTGCGCTTCTGTTCAATCCAACCGAATGAAGGCTCGAATGAAACTCTCCGTCCTGATGGCATCCATGGCTGCCGCGGTGCTCTTCATCGCCACCGGCGCGCAAGCCGCCGACACGCTCGCCAAGATCGCCGAGTCCGGCAAGATCACGCTCGCCTACCGCGAGTCGTCGGTGCCCTTCAGCTACCTGGACGGCCCCAACAAGCCGATCGGGTTCTCGGTGGAACTCTCCAACGCCGTGGTCGAAGCGGTGAAGAAGAAGCTGAACAAGCCCAACCTGCAGGTCTCGCTGATGGCGGTCACCTCGCAGAACCGCATTCCGCTGATCACCAACGGCACCGTCGACCTGGAGTGCGGCTCCACCACCAACAACAGCGCGCGCGGCAAGGACGTGGCCTTCGCGGTCAATCACTTCTACACGGGCACGCGCCTGCTGACGAAGAAGTCCTCCAAGATCAAGGACTACGCCGACCTCGCCAAGAAGACTGTGGCCAGCACCACCGGCACCACCAACGCGCTGGTCATGCGCAAGTACAACGCCGACAAGAACCTCGGCATGGACATCGTCCTCGGCAAGGACCACGCCGATGCGTTCCTGCTGGTGGAGAGCGACCGCGCCGTGGCCTTCGCGATGGACGACATCCTGCTGTTCGGCCTGATCGCCAATTCCAAGAGCCCGGCCGACTACGAAGTGGTGGGCGAGTCGCTGCAGGTCGAGCCCTACGCCTGCATGCTGCCCAAGGACGACCCGGCCTTCAAGAAGCTGGTGGACGACACCTTCATCAACATGATGAAGAGCGGTGAGTTCGAGAAGCTCTACACCAAGTGGTTCATGCAGCCGATTCCGCCGAAGAACGTGCCGCTGAACCTGCCGATGAGCGATCAGCTCAAGGAAAACCTCAAGGCCTTCAGCGACAAACCGGCGACCTGATCCGGGACGCGCATAAAGAGAAAAGACATGGTCGCAGCAACGCAGGTCGTCGGCATCCTCGGGGGCATGGGCCCCGCGGCGGGCGCCGACTTCGTCCGGCTCTTCGTGCAGGCCTGCGCGCAGCAGATGCGCGCACGCGGCGAGCCGGTGCGCGACCAGTCCTTTCCCGAACACTGGCTTGCGCAGGTGCCGGTGCCCGATCGCACCGGCGCGCTGGCCTCCGACACGAGCGGCGCGCACCAGCCGCTGGAGCCGATGCTGCAGGCGCTGGGCCGGCTGGCCGCGCTCGGCAGCCGCGCCGTCGCCATCGCCTGTAACACCGCGCACGCCTGGCATGCGAACCTGCAGGAGCGTTTTCCGCAGGTCGAGCTGCTGCACATGGCGCGCGAGACGGCGCAGCAGCTGGCCGCAGAGGGTGCAACCGAGGTGGCACTGATGGCCACCGAGGGCACCTACCGCGTGCGTCTTTACGAACAGGCGCTGGCCGAAGCGGGGCTCGGCTGCCATGTGCCGCTGGCCGACGAGCGCCAGACCATCATGCGGGGCATCTTCGACGGCGTGAAAGCCGGCAACATGCCGCTGGCCGAGCAGTGCTTCTCCGAGGTCGCGCTGCGGCTGGCCGAGCGGCACGGGCCCGTCACCATCATCATGGGCTGCACCGAGGTGCCGTTGGGGCTGCAGGGCTCGGCCGCGGTGGCGGGGCTGAGCCTGGTCGACCCGGCGCAGGTGCTGGCCGCCGCGCTGGCACGCCGGGCGTACGGGGCGTAGGGCGCGCAGGGCCAACCCCACTGAATTTCCGGTCATAGAGGCGGACGCCGATTTCGCCTACATTGCGGCGTGCGTTTTTTCGCGCAGCGCCCCTTGTCCGACGATTCAACTGGAGCCCCTCCAATGTCCCAACTCGACGACAGCCGTTCCGACTTCGATTCGCTTCGCCCCGGCGACAGCACCGAGCAGGGCGCCACGCGCCGCACCGCCCTGAAGGCCGCCATCGGCGTCGGCTACGCAGCCGCAGTGATGCCGGTGATGGCGCAGACCGCCATCGCCACCTCGGCCGAAGGCCTGAAGGCCGGCCCGATCAAGTACACCGTCAACGGCTTCGAGGTGCCGGCCTATGCCGCCGCGCCGGCTGGCAAGACCGGCTTGCCGGTCATCCTGGTGATCCAGGAGATTTTCGGCGTGCACGAATACATCGCCGACACCTGCCGCCGCTTCGCCAAGCTGGGCTACCTGGCCATCGCGCCCGAGCTCTATGCGCGCCAGGGCGATCCACGCGGCTACACCGACATCCCGAAGCTGCAGGCCGACATCGTCAGCAAGGTGCCCGACGCGCAGGTGCTGGCCGACCTCGACGGCGCGCTGGCCTATGCCAAGGCCAACGGCGGCGACACCAGCAAGGCCGGCATCACGGGCTTTTGCTGGGGCGGGCGCATCGTGTGGCTGTATGCCGCCACGGGCAAGGTCAAGGCCGGCGTGGCCTGGTACGGCCGGCTGGTCGGGCAGGCGAGCGAATTGACGCCAAAGCACCCCATCGACATCGCCGCCAACCTCCAGGCGCCGGTGCTCGGCCTCTACGGCGGAAAAGACCAGGGCATCCCCCTTGACACGGTTGATAAGATGAAAGCTGCTCTGGCCACTGGAACTGCAGCGGCCAAGGCTTCGAGCTTCGTCGTGTATCCCGAAGCAGGCCACGCGTTCCATGCCGACTACCGCCCCAGCTATGTAAAGAGCGCGGCGGACGACGGATGGCAGCGCGCCACAGCCTGGTTCAAAGCCAATGGCGTCGCCTGACGACGGCGCCTTGTAGCCACTCCCCGCCGAAGGCCGTCCTGTGTGACGGCCTTTTCCTTTTTATGAACGGTATGCGGTCCTGACGACCGCTCCTCTTGCGCAAGCAGCTATGAATTTGATAGTCATCATCGCCGCGACCCTGGTCGCCGGCATCGGAAGCGTCTGGTTGGCGGCGTTGCTGCTGCGTGTGGGTGTGCGCAGCGGTTCCGGCGGAGTGAATCCCCAGCATCTGTTGAGCCTGGCGGCCGGCGCGCTGCTCGCCACCGCCTTCATGCATCTCTTGCCCGAGGCCTTCGAAAGCCGCATCGAGCCGGCGCTGCTGTTCGCGGTGCTGCTGTTCGGGCTGGTCTTCTTCTTCCTGCTCGACAAGGCCGAGTTGTGGCACCACGGGCACGAGCACCATCACGGCGAGACGCCGGATGCGCACAAGGGCCATGACCACGGTCACGACCACGCACACGACCACCACGGCCATGCCCACGGCCACACGCCCAAGGGCGGCGGCAGCTGGGCCGTGCTCACCGGCGACAGCGTGCACTGCTTCGGCGACGGCATCCTGATCGCTTCCGCCTTCATCGCCGACATTCGCCTCGGCCTCGTGGCGGCCCTGGCCGTGCTCGCGCACGAGGTGCCGCACCACATCGGCGACCTCGTCGTGCTGCGCCAGAGCTCGGCCAACCAGCGCGCGGCGCTCATCAAGGTGTCGCTCGCGGGCACCATGACCATGCTGGGCGGCATCGCGGGCTGGTGGCTGGTCGACCAGTTGCACGGCTGGCTGCCGTACTTCCTGGTGCTGGCCGGCAGCAGCTTCGTCTACGTGGCGCTGGCCGACCTGATTCCGCAGCTGCAAAAACGTTTGCCTGCCCGCCAGACCGCCGCACAGATCCTGTGGCTGGTCGCGGGCATCGTGCTGGTCACGTTGGTGAGCCGCCTCGCGCACGGCGAGCACGGGCATGACCATGGCCACGACGCGGGACACGGCGAAGCCGGCCACGTCCACAAGGACTGACGGCGCGGTTTTGCGTAGGGGTGAGGGCAGGGCGGGAAACTTTCCGACACCGACGCTGCCTGTCGGATGAGCCGGAACGGCCGAAACAGGCGCACCATAGGGGGCCTTACAGCATTCATCTGCCGAGGAGCCGATCATGAATCACGTCGACGCCACCGCGCGTTCCGCCTCGCCATCCGACGACGATGACGACAACACGCCAGCCGACGATTTCGAGGAAACCGACAGCGACGTCACCGACGACCTCTCGGAAGAAACCGGCATCGACCTGACTGATGCCAGCGAACTCGATGCCGACAATGTTCCGGCCGACGAAGAGTTCGACCGCGTCATGAACGCGCCTGACTGATCCCCGTCAGGCCGCTTCCCGCCGCACGATCACCTGCCCGTTGCGCGCACCGCTGTGCACGCCGTGCTGCCAGGTGACGGCGCCATTTACGATCACCGCATCGATGCCTTCGGCCGGCCGCGTCGGCGTTTCGTAGTTCGCGGTGTCGCGCACCGTGGCCGCGTTGAAGATCACCACGTCGGCATGGTTCCCCGGCTTCAGCGTGCCGCGCTCGTGCAGGCCGAAGTTGCGCGCGGTGAGTCCGGTCATCTTCCACACCGCCGTCTCCAGAGGGAACAGGCCCACATCGCGGCTGTAGTGCCCGAGCACACGCGGAAAGGTGCCCCAGAGGCGCGGATGCGGCTTCTCGCCGAGCGGAATGCCGTCCGAGCCGATCATGGTGTCGTCGAACGCGAGGATGCGCTGCACGTCGTCCTCGTCCATCATGAAATAGATCGCGCTGCCCGGCTGCAGGCGCTTTGCCGCCTCTTCGCCCGACACGCCCCATTCGGCCGCAATGTCCTTCAGGTCGCGGCCCGCGCATTCGGGGTGCGGCACGCTGGAGGCGATGAGCACGCGGCCGTCCATCATTCCGCGGTCGGTGCGGATCATGGTGGAGCCCGCGGTGTACGGGTAGCAATCGAGGCCAATGCACTGGTGCTGCATCGCTTCCTTGATGAAGGGCAGCGTCACCTTCGTCTTGCCGAAGTTCTGCGCGTTCTGCACCTTGTGATGCGACACCACCACGGGAACGTCGAGCGCGCGGCCGATGTGGAAGGTTTCTTCGAGCGACTCCATCACGCGGTCGCTTTCGTCGCGCATATGGGTCACGTAGAGCGCCTTGCGCGATGTCAGCGGACGGCCGACTTCGATGATTTCCTCGGTCGTCGCCTTCACGGCCGGCGGGTAGAAAGTGCCGGTCGACAGGCCGATCGCACCGGCCTGCATCGCCTCTTCGACCAAGGCTTGCATCGCGGCGATCTCTGCGTCGTTCGCAGGGCGGTCCAGATCAGACATCACCACCGCGCGCAATGTCGAGTGACCCACCATCGCAGCCACGTTCACCGATGACGGCGTGGCGCGCAGCGCATCGAGGTACGCGGCGAACGTGGTGAAGCGGCCCTCGGCCGGCGTGTCGAGCAGGCTCAGCGGCATCGGCAGGTCCATATCGACGCGCAACGGCGCGGCGCTGATGCCGCAGTTGCCCGCCACCACGGTCGTCACGCCCTGCGACACCTTGAACGGCATCTGCGCCTGCGAGAGCACGGCCTGGTCGTCGTGCGTGTGCGAGTCGATGAAGCCCGGCGCGACGATGCGGCCCGTGGCATCGAGCGTCTGGTCGGCCCTGTGGCCGGCGAGCTGACCGATGGCCGCGATGCGCCCAGCGACGATGCCGACGTCGGCATCGAAACGCGGCGCCTTGGTGCCGTCGATGACGGTACCGCCGCGGATCAGCAGGTCGTAGTGGGGTGTCTTGTCGGTCATCGGTGAGGTTCTTTCTTCAGCGGAAATGGCAGGCGACCAGATGCGTACCGGTGCCGCCGTTCGAGGACGAAGGGCGTTCGCTCAGTTCGGGCGTCTTCTCCTTGCACACGGCCTGCGCCATCGGGCAGCGCGTGTGGAAGCGGCAGCCCGAAGGCGGATTCGCGGGGCTCGGCGGATCGCCCTGCAGCAGCATGCGGCGCGCGGGCGTGCGCGGGTTCGGCACGGGCACGGCCGACAGCAGGATCTCGGTGTACGGATGCAGCGGCGCCAAGAACAGCGTGTCCCGGTCCGCGATCTCCACGATGTGCCCGAGATACATCACCGCCACGCGGTGGCTGATATGCTGCACCACCGCGAGGTCGTGCGCGACGAAGAGGTACGCGATGCCGAACTCCGCCTGCAGGTCCATCAGGAGGTTGACCACCTGCGCCTGCACCGACACGTCGAGCGCGGACACCGGCTCGTCGCAGACGATGAGCTTCGGGTTCAGTGCCAGTGCGCGCGCAATGCCCAGGCGCTGCCGTTGTCCGCCGGAGAACTCGTGCGGAAATTTCTTCGCGGCTTCAGGGCGCAAGCCCACGCGCGAGAACAGCCACTGCACGCGTTCGCGTCGTTCAGCCGCTGCGCCCATGCCGAAGTTGCGCAGCGGCTCGGCCACGATGTCGCCGGCCGTCAGGCGCGGGTTCAGCGAGGCATACGGGTCCTGAAAAATGATCTGCAGTTGCCGGCGGCGCAGCCGCATCTCGTTGGCCGAAAGCGTCAGCAGCTCTTCACCATCGAGCGACACCGAACCTGAGGTCGGCTCGACCAGCCGCATCACCGACTTGGCGGTCGTCGTCTTGCCGCAGCCCGATTCGCCGACCAGCGACAGCGTTTCGCCGCGGGCGACGGAAAACGAGACGCCATCGACCGCCTGGATCGCCGGCTTCGCGGGCCGCAGCCAGCGCTTGGGCGAGATGTAGTGCTTGCGCAGGTTGCGCACCTCAAGCAGCGGGGCTGCGGTCGTCGTCATGCGGTCACCTCTGCATCGGCCCAGTGTTCTTCGACGGCAAAGCACGCCACCACATGGTCGCCGCCCTGCTGTGTGAGCTGCGGCGTCTCGACGCGGCAGCGCTCGCGCGCATGGCTGCAGCGCGCGGCAAAGGCGCAACCGCGCCCCAGTTCGTGCGCAGCCGGCACCAGGCCCGGAATCTCCGTGAGCCGCGCGCTCGCCGTGTTCATCGCGGGCATCGAGGCCATCAGCGCACGCGTGTACGGATGCAGCGGCCGGTCGAACAGGTCGATCACGTCGGCCTCCTCGACCTTCTTGCCGGCATACATCACCACCACGCGGTCGCAGCTCTCGGCCACCACGCCCAAGTCGTGCGTGATCATCACCACGCCCATGCCCAGCTCCTTCTGCAGCCGGCGGATGAGGTCGAGGATCTGCGCCTGGATGGTCACGTCGAGGGCCGTGGTCGGCTCGTCGGCGATCAGCACCTCGGGGTTGCAGGCCAGCGCCAGCGCGATCATCACGCGTTGCCGCATGCCGCCCGAGAGCTGGTGCGGGTACTCGTTCACCCGCCGCTCGGGCTCGGGGATCTGCACCACGCGCAGCATCTCGACCGCGCGCTGCAGCGCTTCGGCGCGGCTGGCCTTCTGGTGCAGTTGCACCGTCTCGGCGATCTGCCGACCCACGGTGAGCACCGGGTTCAGCGAGGTCATCGGCTCCTGGAAGATCATCGAGATGCGATTGCCGCGGATCTGCCGCATCTCGCGCTCGCTCAGCTGCATGAGGTCGGTGCCGCGCAGGCGCACCGCGCCCATGTGGCGGCCGGGCGGCGTGGGCACGAGGCGCAGGATCGAGAGCGCTGTCACGCTCTTGCCGCAGCCCGATTCGCCGACCACGCCGAGCGTGCGGCCCGCGCGCACCGTGTACGAGACACCATCGACCGAGCGCACCACGCCGTTCAGCGTGTGGAAGTGCGTGCGCAGGTTGTCGACTTCGAGCAGGGGCTCCCCGGGGGCGAGTGCAACGTGGGACATCGGCTTCATGGCGCTCTTCACAGTTGCCGCGCCAGACGCGGATCGAGCGCATCGCGCAGGCCGTCGCCCAGGAGGTTGATCGCCAGCACCGTCGCCGCCAGCAGCAGCCCCGGGTACAGGATGATGTGGAACGCCACCGCCACGAAGTTGCGGCCCTCGGCCATCATGTTGCCCCAGCTGGGCGTCTGCGCGGGCACGCCCACGCCGAGGAAGGAGAGGGCGGCTTCGGTCAGCACCGCGGCGGCCGCGACGAAGGTCGATTGCACGATCAGCGGTGCCACCATGTTGGGCAGCACGTGGCGAAACAGGATCACCGGCAATCGCGTGCCGACCGCATGCGCAGCCTCCACATACAACTGCTCGCGCAGCGTGAGCGCCAGCGAGCGCACCAGCCGCACCACGCGCGGAATCTCGGGCACCGTGATGGCGACGATCACCGTCGTGAGGCTCGCGCGCGTCACCGCCATGAGCGCGATGGCCAGCAGGATGCCGGGGATGGCCATGAGCCCGTCCATCACCCGCATCACCGGCCCGTCGGCCCAGCGCACGAAGCCTGCGAACAGGCCGATCAGCACGCCGAACACCGTCGCCAGTACCGCGACCGAGGCGCCGACGATCATCGACACCTGGCCGCCCCAGACCGCGCGGCTGAACACGTCGCGGCCCAGCGCGTCGGTGCCGAACCAGTGCTCGGCCCCCGGTGGCTGCATGCGCGCGAGTGGGTCGATGTCCTGCGGGTCGTGCGTGGCGATCCACGGCGCGGCGATGGAGAGCGCGGCCACGGCGATCAGCAGCAGCGCGCCGATGATGAGCGTCGGGTGCTTGCGCGCCCAGCGCCAGCGCGGCGGCACGAAAGGGGCATCCTCGACGGAGGATGCCGGCGCAGCGGGTATGGGAAGGTCGCTCATCGGGAGTACGGTGGACATGGGCTCGTTCAGTACTGAATGCGCGGATCGAAGAGGCGGTAGCTCAGGTCGATCAGGAGGTTGATCAGCACATACACACCTGCCGACAGCAGCAGCACGCTCTGGATCACCGGATAGTCGTGGCGCTGCACCGAATCGATCACCAGCCGGCCCACACCCGGAATGGCAAACACCGTCTCGGTGACCACCACGCCGCCGATCAGCAGCGCAATGCCCACGCCGATGGTGGTCGCAATGGGAATGGCCGCATTGCGCAGCGCATGCCCCAGCACCGGCAGCACGCCCAGGCCCTTGGCGCGTGCGGTGCGGATGTAGTCTTCATGCAGCACTTCGAGCACCGTGGCGCGCGTCATGCGCGTCACAAGCGCGATGTACACCAGCGCCAGGTTCACGCAAGGCAGCACCAGCGAGCGCAGCCATTCGCCCGGCCCCTCGGCAAAGCGCACATAGCCCTGCACCGGAAACCACGGCAGCTGGATCGCGAACGCGTAGATCAGCAGATAGCCCACGAGGAACACCGGCACCGAGAAAGCGAGCACCGCGAACACCATCACCAGCCGGTCGACCCAGCTGCCCGCGCGGTAGGCCGCGAGCGTGCCCAGCGGCACCGCGACCACGAGCGTGATCAGCATGGTGAGCGCCGCGATCGACACCGTGGGCTCCAGCCGCTGGCCCAGGAGCTGCGACACCGGCACCTGCGTGAAGATCGAGGTGCCCAGGTCGCCGGTGAAGAGCTTGCCCAGCCACACCGCGAACTGCTGCCACAGCGGCAGGTTCAGCCCGAGCGCGGCGCGCAGCTTCTCGATGTCTTCCACGCTCGCGAGGTCGCCCGCGATGAGCGCCGCCGGATCGCCCGGCGACAGGTGGATCAAGAGGAACACCACCACGGCCACCACCGCCATGACGGGAAGCGTCGAGAGAAAGCGTCGAACGATGTAGCCCATGGCAGTGCGCGCGTCGCGAAGCCGTCAGCGGTCCAGCGCCCAGACCATCGGCATGCCGGCCCAGAGCTTGTCCAGCCCCTTCAGGTTGGCGCGCGCTGCGAAGGCGGCCGAGTACTGGCCCGCGTTGATGTACGGCACGGCTTCATAGGCACGGGCCTGGAAGGCGTCGAGCAGCTCCTTGCGCTTGGCGGGCACGGTTTCCTTCAGCCAGGCGGTGCGCAGGTCGTCCAGCTGCTTGTCGCAGGGCCAACCCGGCAGCGTGTTGCCGCAGGCTGCGCCCAGGTAGGCGTTGCTGATCGGCGAGTTCGCGTCGAACTCACCCGCCACCGTCACGTACATGTTCCAGCCGCCGGCCTCGGGTGCATCGCGCTTGGCGCGGCGCGCGCCGATGGAGGCCCAGTCCAGGTTCTGCGCATCGACGTTGATGCCGATGCTCTTCATGGTCTGCGCGGCCATCAGCGCCTCGGCGTTGAGGTAGGGCACGTCGCTCGGCACGAGCAGCACGACCTTCTCGCCCTTGTAGCCCGCATCGGCCAGCATCTTCTTGGCCTTGGCCACGTCGGCCTTGCGGTAGGGCTCGGCGCCGGCCGAGGTTTCGTTGGGGCTGCCGCAGATGAAGAAGGTGGGGCAGTAGGCCATGCGCATGTCGAGCGGATAGCCCATGGCCGCGACGAACCGCTCCTGGTTCACCGCCTGCAGGAGCGCCTGGCGCACTTTCGGGTTGTTGAAGGGCGGGTGCAGCTGGTTCATGACCAGGAAGCCCTGGTAGGCGCCGCCCGAGCCGATCTTCACGCTCGTGTCGGTACGCAGCGGCGCAATGTAGTCGGGCTGCAGCTGCTCGACGATGTCGACCTCGCCGCGCTTGAGCGCCGCGATGGCGCTGTTGGAATCGGGCAGGTACAGCCACTCGACGCGCTCGAAGTTGCTCTTCTTGCTGCCCGCCAAGCCGTTCGGCGGCTCGCTGCGCGCCACGTAGTTGGGGTTGCGCACGAACACCGCCTTGTTGCCCGGCACCCATTCGTCGCGCTTGAAGATGAAGGGGCCCGAGCCCAGCACCTCGGTGAGCGGCGCGGTGGCCGGCATCTTGGCAAGGCGCTCGGGCAGGATCACCGGCGGAAAGCCCGAGGGCTTGGCCAGCGCATCGAGCACCATGCCGAAGGGTTCGGTGAGCGTCAGCGTGAAGGTGCGCGCATCGACCTGCTTCCACTCGGCGCCACTCGCGGTCATTGCCCGGCCCAGGCTGTCGCGCGCGGCCCAGCGCTGCAGCGAGGCGACCGCGTCGGCCGAGGTGACGACGCTGCCGTCGGAGAACTTCAGGCCCGGGCGCAGCGTGAAGCTCCACTGCTTGCCGTCTTTGGAGGCCGTGTACTTCTCGACCATCTGCGGTTGCGGCTTGCCGGTCGCGTCCTGCGCGAACAGCGTGTCGTAGACCATGTAGCCGAAGTTGCGCGAGATGTAGGCGGTGGTGAAGGTCGGGTCGAGGATCTTCAGGTCCGCATGCGCCACCACCTTGAGCGTCTTGGGCGCGGGCGTCTGGGCGAGCGCCGGAAGGCATGCGGCGGAAAGCGCCAGGGCGGCAAAGGCAGCAAGCGTTCGTCGTTTCATCGTCGGTACTCCGGTGGGGGCGAAAGAAAAAGGGATCAGGCGGCGACGCCGATGGGCCACTTGGGCAGGCGTGCTTTCTTGTAGGGCAGCGTGTTCAGGTCGAGCGTGACGGCACCCGGTGCGCCGGCATAGATCACATGCTTCGCCACCTTCGAGTACGACGCATAGAAGTGCTGCGACGACTTCACGACGACGATCTTCTTCGCGGCCAGGTCGCAGCCCAGTTGTGTGAACAGGTCGGTGCCCATCGCCTGGTTGCGCAGCGTGATCAGCACGATCTCGATGCCGTTCGTCTCGACGAGCGCACTGTCGCCCATCAGCGTGGGCGTGCCTGCGAGGCCTGTCATCACCAGGTCGTGCTTGAGCGCCTTCACGGTGCATTCGAGGTCGAGCGGATCGCCCGAGAGCGGGCTGATCTTGCCGCCGATGCGCATCGCGAGCTTCGCGCCCACGCCCGCATCGAAGGCGATGCGCACCGCGATCGGGTCCCACAGCGGGCCGAGCGCCGCGTTGGTGATGCCGCGCTCGACCATGCGGCGCAGGATGAAGGTGGAGTCGCTCGCCGCGCCGCCGCCGGGGTTGTCGGCGCCATCGGACACCACGACCGGGCCGCCGTCGAAGGCCAGCGCTTCGTCGAGCGAGGCGTCGATGCTCGGGTAGTTCACGGTGAGGCCGTCGCGCATCGCGATCACTTCATCCGCAAGCTGGCGCGCCAGCGCATCGGCCTTGGCCTGGTCGCCGTCGGTGTAGACCAGCACCTTGGTGCCCATCTCGGCCACGTCGCCCCACGAGAAGCCGTGCGTGAGCGAGACCGACAGCACGCCGTCCTTGCCCTCGAGCGACTGCATGCGCTTGACGAAGCCAAGCGCCGGTTCGCGCGAGGTGTGCACCGTGACGATCATGTCGCAGTCGACCACAGCGGCGACCGGCTTCACCTTGCCCTCGACCATCGCGGCGCAGATGTCCACCAACTCGAGCCCGCGCTCCAGCACGTCGGTGTGCGGGTACTCCTTGAAGGAAATCATCAGATCGGAGTTGGCGATCATCTCGGGCGTGAGGTGGTTGTGCGGATCGAGCTCGGCGCCGATGACCACCTTCGGTCCCACGATCTGCCGCACGCGCGCCAGCAGGTCGCCTTCGCAGTCGTCATACCCGTCGGCCACCATCGCGCCGTGCAGGCCGAGCAGCACCATGTCCACTGGCAGCACCGCGCGCAGGTCGTCGAGCAGCTCGTCGCGCAGGGTTTCGTAGGCATGGCGCGTGGTGGCGCCGCTGGGCTGCGCGCCGGCCACCATGCCTTCGAAGAGTTGCCAGCCCTTGTCGGCGCCGCGCATGCGTGCGGCCCACAGCGGGCCCGAGAACAGCGTCATCGCATCGGGGTGCTTGCCGGCGGGGAAGTGGCCGCGGTCCTTGAAGGAGGCGAGGCCGGTGGGCATCGGGCCGAAGGTGTTGGTTTCGGTGGCGAGGGAGGCGCTGAAGACACGCATGGGGATGGTCTCTGTGGTTGTTGTGGGAGTGTTCTTGTCAGGCGGTTACGGCGGTGCGCAGCCGCTGCGGTCCGAGCATCTCGGCCGTGAGCCCGAAGCCCGCGATGCGCTCGGGCAGCGGCAGCCCGCGTGCCAGCGCGGCGCAGGCTTCGCCCATCGCCGCCGAGGTCTGGATGCCGTAGCCGCCTTGCGCCGCGACCCAGAAGAAGCCGGGCGCATCGGGCTCGAAGCCGCCGACCAGGTCGCCATCGGCCACGAAGGAACGCAGGCCCGCCCAGGTGCGCGTGGGACGGCGGATGGCGAGCGTGGTCGCTTCCTCGATGCGGTGGATCGCGATGGCGATGTCCAGCTCCTCGGGCTGCACGTCTTGCGGATCGACCGGGTCGGCATTGGCCGGCGAGCCGAGCAGCATGCCGGCGTCGGGCTTGATGTACCAGCCTTCGTCGGCGCTGAAGACCATCGGCCATTGCGCAATGCTCGCCCCCTCGGGCGGCGCGAAGATGAAGGCCGAGCGGCGGCGCGGCTCGATGCCCAGGGGCCGCACGCCCGCGAGCTTCGCAACCGTGTCGACCCATGCGCCCGCGGCGTTGATCACGACGGGCGCTTCGTAGATGTTGCCGCCCGCCGTCACGCGCCAGCGCTCGCCGATGCGCTCCATGGCCGTGACGCCCGCATCGCACACCAGCTTGCCGCCGGCACGGCGCATGCCGCGCAGGTAGCCCTGGTGGATGGCATGCACGTCCATGTCGGCCGCGTCGGGCTCATACACGCCGCCGGCCACCTGCTCGGGACGGAGGGCGGGCACCATCGCGAGCGCTTCTTCGCTGCTCAGGCGTTTGGCGCCCGTGTCCATGGCTCGCAGCACGTCCCAGTGGGCGTCGAGTTCCGCGAGTTGCGCTGTGCTTCCGACCATCAGCGCGCCGCGCGGCGTGAGCAGCGGGTGTTCGGAGAAGCCTTCGGGCGGGTGTTGAAGAAATGCGCGGCTCGCCATGGTGAGGGCGCGCACCTGCGGCGTGCCGTAGCTTTCCATGAAGAGCGCGGCCGATCGGCCGGTGGAGTGGTAGCCCGGTTGGGCTTCGCGTTCAAGCAGGATCACGCAGGCATGCGGCGCGAGCCAGTGGGCCACCGAAGCCCCGGCAATGCCGCCGCCGATCACGAGGTAGTCGGCCACTGAGGGCGTTGTTGTACTGGATGTCATCGCCGAAAAGTGTAGAAAGAAATTTGCGGATACGCAAATTATTTACAGCGCACCAAGGGGAAACCATGGTGCACCTCATCGGTGAAATTTGCGTCAATGCAATTTGCGTATACGCAACTTCCGCGCCCGGGTCATCCGGGTTGCCATGGATGGCGCGCGGGCCCGCTGGCAGAATCGCCATGCACTACAAGAGAAAGCCAAGCGTGAATCCACACACAGGGACCAAGCCGGGGACGAAGCCGAAGGACGAGGCGCCCACGCTGGACCGCACCACTTTCGGTCACCGCCTGCGCACCGCGCGCAAGCGCTTCGGCTGGACGCTGGCACAGCTGGCCGAACGATCGGGCGTGTCGATCACCACCATCTCGCGCGCCGAGCGCGGCCAGCTCGCGCTGGGCTACGAGAACTTCGCCGCGCTGGGACGCGCGCTCGAGATGGACATGAACGCGATGTTCGCGGGCGCCGGCGTGAAGCCCGCGCAGTTCGATGGACCCGTGGTCACGCGCGCGGGCAAGGGCGTGGTCTACCGCGGGCTCTCGTTCGCCTACGAGTTCCTCGGCACCACGGCGGCCGGCAAGCAGATGAGCCCTGTCGTCGGCACGGTGCATGCGCGCAGCGTCAATGGCCCGGAAGACTTCGCGCGGCATCCGGGCGAAGAGTTTGCCTATGTGTTGTCGGGCGAGATCGAGGTGCACTTCGACACCGGCGAAGTGGTGCATCTCGCGCGCGGCGATTCGCTGTACTACGACAGCAGCATCGGTCATGCCTATGTGAGCGTGAGCCGGCAGCTCGCGAAGATCGTCGGCGTGACCACGGGGGAGAGCGGGCACATGAAGTCGGCGCGCGAGGCGCCTGTGCTGAAGCCGGCGCGCAAGGTGGTGCCGAAGAAAACGGGACGCGGCAAAGGCTGAAGGCCCGATCTCGGCCGGCAGGCACGGGCCGATGCACGACAAGGCTGCGCCGAACGACCGTATCCGGCGATTGAGGTAGGTCTAAATAACTCTTCTTCGAGCCAGTGAGGGCAAAGGTACTGTCGCGATCTGCGGACGGGAGGAATGTTCCTACATCGCATTGGCGCGATAGTGGTTAGAAAGGGGACCGTCTTTCAATGAAGGTCAACCCGATGCGCCACACACTCCGCCCTCTTCTTCACGCGGTCGCCCGCATCGCGTTGCCGGTCGGCGCCTTGCTCGCGGTGGTGCCATCGGCGAATGCCGTCACTGCCACCACGACTTTCCAGGTGACTGCCACGGTGCTCAAGGCCTGCCTGATGACGACCCCCGCCACGCTGGCCTTCGGAAACTACGACCCTGCCGCCGCCACGGCGCTGAGCGGCACCACCACCTTCAGCGTGACCTGCACGTTCGGCACGCCCTATTCCCTCGGGCTGAACGCGGGCGCCAGCGTAGGCGCGACGATCACCACGCGCGCCATGACCAGCCCCACGGCCGCCGCCGGCAACAACAAGCTGTCGTACGGCCTCTTCAAGGAAAGCACGCACTCGACGAACTGGGACAACAGCACATCGGCCACCGGCTACACCGGCACCGGGCTGCCCCAGACGCAGACCGTCTACGGACAGATTCCCACGGCGCAGTACGCCGCCGCGGCGGCCACCGACTACGCCGACACCATCACGCTCACGCTGACCTATTGATCACAGATTGATCGCAGCCACCCGCGGCATGCGCCGCACCTTCCTGCTGTGGTCCGCCCTGCTGCCTTGCGTGCTGGTGCCCATCGGCGCGCTGGCTGCCAGCCTGAGCGTGGCGCCGTTGCGCATCGTGCTGACACCACAGAGGCCGGTTGCCTCGCTCACCATGGGCAACAGCGACGAGGCGGAAGAGGTCGCGGTGCAGGCCGAAGTGCTGGCCTGGTCGCAAGAGGACGGGCGCGACGTCTATCAACCCACGCGCGATGTGCTGGTGAACCCCAGCATCTTTCGGTTGGCACCGGGCGGGCGGCAGATCGTGCGCCTGGGACTGCAGGTGCCCGCCGAGGCCGTGGAGCGCAGCTACCGCGTCTTCCTGCGCCAGTTGCCGCGCGACCAGGCGCTTGCCACCGACGGTGCCGGCGGCGCGAAGCTGCAGACGCTGCTGCGCATCGGCGTTCCGATCTTCGTGCCGCCGCTGCAACTGCGGCAGGCGCTGCAATGGCGCCTGCAGGCGAGCGGCGCGGGCGGGCGCGGCTACAGGCTCATGCTCGACAACCAGGGCAGCGAGCACATCCAGCTCACGCAGCTGGTGGTGCGCCGCGATGGCGGCGCCGAGTTGCTGCGAAAGAGCCTCTCCCACTACGCGCTGGCCGGGCAGTCGGCCGGCATCGAGCTGGAGCTCCCGGCCCTGCCGCCGGATACCCGCCTGCACATCGAGGCCGCCACCGATGCGCCCGAGGCCTTGTCCACCGTCACCGCCACCGTGCTCGTGCCCCGTGCGCCTGCCGTGCCGCGCTAGCGTCTGGGCGTGCTGCGGCTGGCTTGGCCTGCGGGTTGCGTGCGCACAGGCGCTGCCTGCCGAAGAAGCGACCGAAGCCGTCGACGATGCGCAGCCGGCGATATTGGACGTGCGCATCAACGGAGAGGCGCAGCAGGCGCCGCGCCCGCTGCTTCGGCGCGGCGCGCAACTGCTGGCCGCCGAAGCAGACCTCGCCGCCTGGCGCCTGGTGCGGCCTTCCGCGCCGGCGCTGCGACGCGGAGAGACGAACTACTACGACCTGCGGGCGTTGCCGGGCGCGCGGCTGCAGTTCGACGAAGGCGCGCAGAGCGTGGCGCTGACGGTGACGGCCGATGCGTTCACGCCCGGCACCGTGCGCGCACAGCGGCCCGCGAGCGATCGCCCGCCGCTGTCGGCCTCGGCCTTCGGTGCCTTCCTCAACTACGACCTCGTGCTCCAGCATGACCGCGAGGGCACGCGCGCCTCGGGGTACTTCGACGCCGCGACTTCGGGCGAGTGGGGGCTTGCGGGCACGGGCTTCGTGGCGGGGCGCTCCGCCTCTGCGTTCGGAGGGCATGGCACCACCCGGCTGGACAGCTATTTCCGCCGCGACGATCCCGATCGCCTGACCCGCCTCACGATCGGCGATGCGATCACGCAGGCGTCCGCATGGTCCACGCCCTTTCGCTTCGGCGGAGTGCAGTTCGGTACCCGCTTCGGCCTGCAGCCGGGCTACATCAGCTACCCGATGCCGACGCTCAACGGCGGTGCGGCCGTGCCTTCGGCGGTGGAGGTGTACGTGAACGACACGCTGCGCTACCAGCGCCGCGTCGACGCGGGACCGTTCGCGATCACCGACGTGCCGGTGCTCACCGGCGCGGGGGAGATGCGCTTCGCGGTCACCGATGCCCTGGGCGTGCAGCGCACCGTGACCACGCCCTACTACGTGAGCTCGAACCTGCTGCGCGCGGGGCTCTCCGACTACTCGCTGGAAGCCGGCTGGACGCGCCTTCGCTACGGCGAGCGCAGCTTCGACTACGGGCCGCCCTTCGTGGCCGGCAGCTGGCGGCGCGGCCTCAGCGACAGCGCCACCGTCGAGGTGCGCGGCGAGGCCGGGGCGCGCAGCCAGACGGCAGGTGCCGGCCTGACGTGGGTGTGGGGCACGGTGGGCGAGTTCGCATTGCATGGTGCCGCCAGCCACAGCAGCGACTCAGGGAGCGGCCGGCTCTGGCGCGCGGCCTACACGCGCACCAGCGACGAATGGAATTTCTCCGCCAGCCGGCAGGTGGCGAGCCGCGGCTTCACGCAGATCGCCTGGCAGGACAGCCCCGTGCACGTCGACGCCCAGAGCCAGCTGTTCGCCGGCCGCTCGCTGGGTCGCTACGGCACGCTGGGCGCCAGCCACACCCGGCTGCACTACAACACCGGCGAGCGCGTGGGCGTGACCACCGCGAGCTGGTCGATCGGCGTGGGCGCCAGCGCCTGGCTCGGAACCTACTTGGCGCACACGCGTCAGGACGGCAGGCGCCCCACGACATCCGTGGGTGTCAGCCTCAGCTTCGCGCTCGGCGAAGGCCGCAACGCCTCGCTCTCGCTGCAGCAGCAGAACCCCGGAAAGCATTCGGCCGTGGCCGAGATGAGCCAGCAGCCGCCCAGCGACACCGGCTGGGGCTGGCGGCTGCGTGCCGCCGATGGCGAGAACGCGCGCACCGAGGCCGGCGTCGACTACCGTGGCCGCTACGGCCTGCTCACCGCCGAGGCGGCACGCGCACAAGGCCAGAACGCGATGCGCGTGCGCGCGAGCGGCGCCGTGGGCTACGCGGGCGGCATGACCTTCGCCACCCGCCAATCCGACGATGCGTTCGCGCTGGTGACGGTGCCCGGAGCCCCAGGCGTGAAGGTCTACCGCGAGAACCTGCCCTGGACCACCACCGACAGCGAGGGCCGCGCCGTCGTCTCCGGGTTGCGCGCCTATGAGCCCAACCACATCAGCATCGACAACGGCGACCTGCCGATCGAGGCGCAGGTGCGCAGCGACGCCATTCGCGTGGTGCCGCGCTACAAGGGCGTGGCCGCGGCCACCTTCGACATCTCGCGCGGGATGCTGGCGAGCGCGACGGTGCTGCTGCCCGACGGCAGCCCGCTTCCCGCGGGCATCGACGTGCTGCGGCCGGCACGCGGCACCTCGCTGCTCTCGGGCTTCAACGGCCAGCTTTCGATCGACGACCCGCAGCCCCGCGAAAGCTTCGAGGCGCGGTGGACGAAGGGGCACTGCCGCTTCACACTCGGCGAGATTGACCGCGCCGGCACATTGCCCTCCTTGGGCACTTTCCGATGCCAGCCTGTTTCATCGCCGCGGCCATGAAGCGCACCGCATGCGCCGCATCGGCGTTGACCCTCGCACTGGCCGGCCTGCTGGGTGCGCAGGATGCGGATGCCGCGTGCACGGGCGTGGGCCTGTTCAGCTGCAGTGCGACGGTCACCGTGCCGTTGCCACTCGCGTTCGGAAACTACGATCCGTCCAGCCTCACGCCCAAGGACAACACCACGACCATCGACGTCGTCGGCACGGTCACCGGCCTGGGGATCCTGGTGACCCTGTCCTACTCGATCGGTCTCAGCGCGGGCACGGGCGGCAGCATTGCCAACCGGCAGCTGACAGGTCCGAGCAGCACGCCGCTGGGCTACAACCTCTACACCACGAGCGCACACACCACCGTGTGGGGCACCGGAACGGTCACCGACAGCTACAGCGCGCTCGCATCGCTTGGCGGCAATTCGGTGTCGCGCAACTACACCGTGTATGGGCGCATTCCGATCGGGCAGTATGTTGCGCCGGGCAGCTACAGCAACACCATCACGGTGACGGTGACCTATTGAGGCGGTCGCGGAACGACAGGCGGCGCTCATTGGCGCTCGTCACCATGGCAACATGCCGCGGACAGCGGGAGCAAGCTGAAGAAATCTTCGAACATCAATGGCACTGACACCCGACAACTGGCCCAACCGGGCCGCCATCCAGACCTCATTGGCGGCGCAATTCGAGCTGCCGCCCTTGCCCCCACCGATGCAGGACTGGTTCGCCTGGTGTCGCAGCATGGGGACCCAGTCACTCGTGCTGGAAGAGGCGTGTTGGCGCGAGGGTTGGCGTGGCGAGCTCACCGGCGCGGGCGCCGTCGACGTGCCTGGCCTCCTGGCAGCAATGGAGGGCTACCGTTTCATCCTGCATCAGCAGGCGAGTACGCCGGAGCATCTGGTGTGGACCGATGCCGTGGAGACCGGCCAATGGCAACCGCACTGGGTAGTCCTGCAAAACGCCGATGGCGATCCGTTGATCGGCGACATCAGTCAACTCGAAGTGCCGGTGCTCTGGGACTGGCACGGGAGCGGCCGCTGGTCGCCGCAGCCGCTGTTTCCGAATCTTCGAATGCTGATGGAGCGCATCGAAGTCGAGGCGCCGGTTCCGCCGGACGATGTTCCTTCGAAGGTGCTTTTCTACACGGTGCACCTGACGGACCTGGGCGCCCAGCCCCTGCAGGTGCTGACCGCGCTCAAGGAGCATCCGGACTACAGGCACCTGGCCGGCGCAAGCCTGCTGAAGCTCAAGCATCAGCTGCCCTTGCCGCTGCTGGTCGACAACGTCAGCGACGCGGCGAAGGACTACCTGGTCCGTCGCTTCGAAGCGCTTGGTGCCCGAGTGGCAGTCGTCGAACGGGGGCTGAGGACATCTGCAGAACGCAACCCACCATGAGCACGGGGAGCGATGCAAGATTCTGGGACCGGACTTCATCCAGGTATGCGACGAGTGCGGTGGCAGACCCGGCTGGTTATGAGCGCACGCTGGACCGTACACGCGCCTTGTTGAAGCCGGACGCCAAGGTGCTGGAACTGGGCTGCGGAACGGGAACGACGGCGCTGCGGCTCGCGGGTCATGTCGATGCTTATCTCGCGACGGATATCTCCACCGGAATGATCGCGATCGCCAATGAAAAACACGCTGCGGCACATGCACCGACGCTCGCCTTCCAGACTGCGACCGCAGAAGCGCTGGCATCGGAGGCTGCACGCTTCGACGCCGTTCTCGGATTCAACTACCTGCATCTGGTGCGCGACCTGCCCAGCACGCTGCGCAGCATCCACACGTTGCTCGCAGCGGAGGGTTTGTTCATCTCCAAGACGCCTTGCGTCGGCGACATGAACCCACTCATCCGGCTTGCATTGCCCGTGATGCGCGCGATCGGCAAGGCACCGCATGCAGGCATCTTTCGCGCGAAGGAATTGGGTGAGCACATCGATGCCGCGGGCTTCGAAATACTCGCCACCGAAAACCACGCAACGAAGGGCGACGACAACCGTCCGTACATCGTGGCCCGCAAAAAGTGAGTTCGCGGAAACGGATGACCGGTGCCGTAAAAGGGTATTGACCGCGTCGAAGCGACGAAGTTATAGTCGCCGCCGCAGCGCCTTCGCGGCACTGTCGTAAGCGTTACCGTCATCCAACGCGTCCTTTGTCGAGAGGATCCCAGTGGGGAATATCTCGATCCATAAAGACGCGCCTTGGCATGACATCACTTTTTTCCCCTGCATCCGTTCGCCCGTTCGGGACCCCCTCTGCTTTCACGGGGCTCGCTCCCGTGGTGCTGGCGGTCTTCCTCGGATTTCTTGCAATCAGCGTCCCGTTGGCCGCCCTGGCCCTCGAGGTGCGTGACCACCTGGGGTTCGGCGCTGCCACCGTGGGATGGGCCATCGGCCTCCAGTCGCTGGCCACGCTGCTGACCCGCCATCGCGCGGGCACGCTCTGCGATCAGCGCGGGCCCCGCACCGCCGTTCTCTTCGGACTCCCACTGACCGCTTGCTCGGGCCTCGCCTACGGGCTGTCGAGCGTGCTTCCCATCGACCCTGCTGCAAAGCTCGCCGTGCTGCTTCTCGGCCGCCTCGTGTCGGGCCTCGGCGAGAGCCTGTTCCTCACCGGCTTGATGAGCTGGGGCATCGCGCGCGTGGGCCCCGCCCGCACCGGCAAGGTCATGTCGTGGACGGGCATCGCGATCTACGCCGCGCTCGGGCTCGGCGCACCACTGGGGCTGGCCATGCAGGCGGCATCCGGCTTCGTTGGCGTCGGCGTCGTGACGTTGCTCACGCCGATGCTCGCGTGGGCCATCGCCCTGCGCCTCCCGGCTGTTCCCGGCACCGGCGGGCAGCGCGTGCCGTTCCATCGCGTGCTCGGCCTGATCTGGCGACCCGGCCTCGTGCTGGCGCTGGCGACGGTGCCCTATGCCGCGATGGCGGCCTTCCTGACCCTCGACTACGCGGCACACGGCTGGCCGCGGGCCGGCACGGCACTGCTCGGCTTCGGCGCCGCCTACGTCCTTGTGCGCCTGGTCGGCTCGGGCCTTCCGGACCGCTTCGGCGCGACGCGGGTCGCCGTGGGCTCGTTGATCTTCGAGGCCGTCGGGCAACTGCTCATCTGGTGCGCTCCCGCGCCGGGCATGGCCGTGCTGGGCGCGACGCTGACAGGGCTCGGCTTCTCCCTCGTGTTCCCCGCGATGGGCGTGCTCGCGACCCAGTCCGTTCCGCCGGAACAGCGCGGCCGCGCGGTGGGCAACTTCATCGCCTTCGCCGATATCGCGATGGGCGTGACCGGGCCCGTGGTCGGCTTCGCGATCCAGTGGTTCGGGATCACTGCGGCCTTTCTCGTGGGGGCCGGCGCCACCTGTGCGGCCTTGTGCCTGCTGCCTTCCTTGCGGCTGGGCCGCAGCAAATAGCACCGAGCTTCCTGTGCATGGGGGAGTGCGTTCACGTTCCTTCCACACGCTACCTGCATGGCGCCTCGACGTCATCAAGAAACATCAACCATGAAAACAACCGACAACACCATCCTCATCACCGGCGGAACCAGCGGCATCGGCCGCACGCTTGCAGAAGCTTTTCACGACCGCGGCAATCGTGTCATCGTCACGGGGCGGCGACAGGCCCTGCTCGAGGAGATCACGGCGAGCCGGCCCGGCATCGTCGGCATGCCGCTCGATCTCGACGATCCGGCCTCGTTGCCCCGCCTTGCGCGCGATGTTCGCGCGCGCTTTCCGGAACTCAATGTGCTCATCGCCAACGCCGGCATCTCGCGGGCGGAAAACATGGCCGCGGAAGGTTGGGACGCATCCGCGGCCGAGGCCATCGTGCAGACGAACATCCTGGGCGTGCTGCGCGTCGCGGCTGCATTCCTGCCGGTGCTGAAAGGGCAGCCGGGCGCGGCCTTCATGGCGACCAGCTCCAACCTCGCCTTCGTGCCCCGCGCAGACTTTCCGGGCTATTGCGCGAGCAAGGCGTTCCTGCACTCGTGGCTCCAATCGCTGCGCCATCAGTTGCGCCATGTCCCCGTCGAAGTGCTGGAGCTGGCACCGCCCTATGTGCAGACCGAGCTCACGGGCGAGAGCCAGGCGGCCGACCCGCGCGCCATGCCGGTGGCCGTGTACGTGGCCGAGGTCATGCAGTTGCTGGAGTCGGGAGATCACCCCCGCGGCGAGGTGCTGGTCGAGCGCGACAGGGCCCGGCGCTGGGCCGAGCGGGACGGACGCTACGACGCCACTTTTGAGGCCATGAATCCGGGATGAATCCGGGATGAGGCCGGGGCTATTGAACCGCCAAGCGAGGGAGCATCAGCGAGAAGACCGTGGTGCCGCCCGAGGAAGTCACCGTGATCTCCCCGCCGTGCGCCTTGGCGATCTCCCTCACGATGAACAGCCCGAGGCCGAGGTTGGCGGACTCGGCAAGTTCGTCCAACGGGCGCGCTCTTCGCAACGGCTCGAACAGCGCCTGGACGTTCTCCATGGGGATGGGCTCCCCGGTGTTCGTCACCGACAGCCGCATGTGGTGGTCGTCGCCGACCAGCGCGACGTCGATCACGGTTTTCTTCGTGCCGTAGCGCGCGGCGTTGCTGACCAGGTTGCCCAGGGCCTCACGCACGCGCGACCCGTCGAAGCTGCCGGCGGTTTCTCCCTCCGAACGGAAACTGATCTCGGCATCGGGCAGGGCGGTGCGAAGCAGTTCGATCTCTTCGGTGCAGACGCTTGCAAGATCGACCGGGGCGCGGTGAAGGCTCAGGCCCAGTCCGAGCGAGGCGCGGCTGAAGTCGAGCAGATCGTCCAGCAGCGTCTTCATTCGCTTTCCGCTCTGGATCAGGCGCACGGTGTGCCGCTCCAATGGCGCCTCGGTGGTCATTTTCGAGAGCACTTCGGCCGTGAGAAGTATGGCGTTGAGCGGGCCGCGCAGATCGTGTCCGAGCACACCGAGGAAGACATGGCGCCACCGGTCCATCTCGGCGGTGAAGTAGGTCACCGACTCCGCGACCGCCTGGTCGATGGCCTCGTTGAAACGGACCAGGTCGTCCTGTGTCTGCGCGTTGCCCATCTTGCCGCTGTCGAACCACAGGCTCAGCACGGAGGCCCGCAGCGCCCGGTACTCGGCCACGAGCTGGGAAATGTCGAAGCCGGCCTTGGCCCGCAGCAGCGCGTGGGTTTGCGCGGCCGTTTCGGGCGCACCGTGGATGCTCGGCTGCTGGCCGAGCGATTTCGCCAACTGCTCGTTGCTTGTCTGGGCCGAGCGCAGGTCCTTCGCCACCGCCACGAGGATCATGGGCATGTGATCGCGCAGCGCTTCCGCATCCATGTGCGACGAGGCGGGCAGCATGGTCGCGGCAAATGCCTCGGCAGCCGACAGAATGGGTTCGACGTTCGCGTCGATGAAGTCCGCCAGGCGCATGGCAATGGTCCTTGCATGTCCGGGGTGGACCGCAACCCATCGTACGCCACGGGCCGTCGCGACGACCTGTACCCGGCCCGCCGCCGACGGTGTTCCTGGGCGCCCGGGTGCGGCGCGGGAACGGGCAAGGCGAAGAAGCGCTGCCGCTCGATCAGGAACCCTGGTCGTCTCTCAACACGATTTCCCCCGTGCGGGGGTTCGTCAGCGTGACGTTCTCCAGCGCCTTGATCCGCCACTCGCCAGCCTGCCGCGTCAGCACGGCAAGGATCAGCGTGTCGACGGCGTGCGGGCCCGCCGGGTGAGCAGCACCGGCTGTGAGGCGGCTCCAGAAGTGCGTGACGGCCACGCCGTCGCTGATCGCGGCCACGTCGATCAGTTCGTTCTCCAGCGTGGAATCGCTGTAGATGGTGGCGTGGATGGGGGCATGCAGTTCGACGATCTTCTCGGCGCCGCGCACGTAGTGTCCGAACCGGCTCACGAACGTCGCGTCCTCATGGAACAGCGCGCCGAGGGAGGCCATGTCGTGGTTGTTCCAGGCGGCTTGAAATGCGTGGGGCGCGTCTTCGGGTTGCTGTATCTGCATCATGTGGGTTCTCTCCTTGGTCATCTTCACTTTGCACCGATGGGCGGCGCTGCATGGATGGCGTCGCGTGCCCACTGCATCACCGCTTCGAGATCCTCGGGAACCGTTCGGTCGTCGGACTGTTCGCGGCAGTCGACGTAGAGCCCGAGGCCGTGGGCATGCATCGCGATTTGCCGGCCGACGAAAATCTTCACGCGAGGCTGGTACACGCTGAGCTCCGTTTTCGATGGGTCAAGGGCGCGCAATGACACGACAAAGTTCGAGGAGATCGTTGCCGGCTTGCCGTTCACCGTGTACGAGGCGGTTTGCCAGTACGCCAAAGCCCCATTGCCCGCATTCGTTGTCGTATAGGGATCCAGCATGTACTGGCGCTCGTCCGGATCGAGCGGGCGCTGCATCAGTTCGCGATAGCCGGCGGCCCCGAAGTCCTCACCGCGACGCGTGGCACCGCGCTTGCTGATCGAGATCTGGTCTTCCAGCGAGAACCAACCGCGCCCCGGGATCTGGACATTGCCGACAGCAGAGACACCACCGTGCATTCGCTTCGTTGCCGATGCGCGCAGTCCCCGTTCTGCATCTGCAACCGACACCCACACCTGCGAGACGAGAGATGTCGAGCTATCCGTCGGGTGATATTGCGCGGCAAGGCCCTTTCGCATCGGCAGCTTTTTGCATGGGGCTGTGAGCGTGTCGCCTCTTCCTACCTTGCTTGCGCCAAAGGTGCTTCCCGCCATCGTGCAACCGATGACCAGTGCGATGCAGCAGCGATGAAGGGTGCCGTGCATTCGCTTATCTCCGTCCGGTCGATTTGAAGTCGTTCATCGGGTCCCTCATGGTGATGGCAGGGCATGGTCGATCCGGTTCTGGCCGGAGACGCCCCGCGACAGGTTCTATTCCCGGGTGCCGCGCAACACCTGGATTCCGAAAAACGCCATGAAGAAGATGGAGAGCGCGATCCCCGCCGCGGGGATCGGCCATTGCGCATCGTTGCGTGCCAGCACAGCGGCGCATCCCAATCCAAGCAACAGCGAAATCGCAAAACGCACGGCGGGATGTATGCGGTGCTCCATCGCATCGTCCAAATCTCTGCGGCGCGCCCACGAATGCATTGCGGCCACCAGGCCGCCGATCGTCAATGCCATCGCGATGCCAGCCAGGAGCCAGGGCCGCAGGCTCTGGACTTTCCACACGGCCTCGATTCCGCGAACAACGTCGTCCATTCAAGCCTCCTTCGATGGCATCCTGCGCTGCTGCGTTGGAGCCGTCACAAACACTGATCCCGTCAGAACGGCTTCGGCTCTATTGATCGGCGGTGAAAAGCACGAAGCGACCTTCGGCAGCCGCCTTGGCATACAGATCTCTCACGCCGGCGAACCAGCTCCATGTGTACTCGAAGTCGTCGTCGGAAACATCACCGTCGTAGTCCTCGGGATCGATGTTGTTGTAGAGCCGCCTGAATTCAGCTTCGTCGATGGGCGCCAAGGCCGCCGCGATATCCCGGACTTGCGCCGGCGTCTTCAGGCTCATGATGTAGTCGTCGTCGGCGTAGAGACTGGTCCCGCCCAGGACAACGTGGTTGAGCGGATAGGCTCCGCCGGACCGGGACAGCGTTCCGCCCGAGAGGGCCCGATGCATGGCATCCCACGACTTGTCGGACTCGGCTATGTAAGCCTCGGCCTCCTTGAAATAGCGCTCCTCTATGTTCTCTGTCAGATGCTCGAGACAATCGTCGTCGTTACCGATGGCTTCCAAGGCCAGCGCATCGTCTGGGGTGAGAGCGAAATGAACACCGAGGCAACTCATTGGAAAATCCTTGCTGATTGATCGCAGCCACTGTCGACTCTAAGAGCTTCCGCTTCCGGAGCGGAACTTCACAAGCTACGGTCGCAGGATTTTTTCCATCGCCTTTCCCTTGGCCAGCTCATCGATGAGCTTGTCCAGGTGGCGGATCTTCTGCATGAGCGGATCGTCGATGTCCTCCACGCGCACACCGCAGACCACGCCCTTGATGAGCGCGCTGTTCGGGTGAATGGCCGGCGCTTCGGCAAAGAAAGTCTGAAAGTCGTTCTGCCGCTCGATCTGCCGATCCAATCCGGCTTTGTCATAGCCCGTCAGCCAGCAGATGATCTGGTCGACCTCTTCTTTCGTACGGCCCTTGCGTTCCGCTTTTTGAACGTACATCGGATAGACCTTCGCGAAGGCCATCGTGAAAATTGAATGCTTGGGCATCGTCATTCCTCCTGTGTGTCGGGGCCTGAAACGCAGGCCGTCTTGGCGTGCCAACGTGAAGAGGGCTCTGTCGCAGAGCGCCCGTTCCTGGCCGGATTCTGCCGCACGACATGCGTACGCAAAGCGCTTGGCGGATGCATGAACGGCGCCTTTGGCCCCCGGCTTCTTCACGGCCCTTGCCGCTTTGCACAGCCATGACTTTCAGCACTGTTGCAGGGCGATCGCCGCGGCCGCCGTGCCTCGCACGGGTCTTTGAGCTGTCGCCGATTTGCGCGTCGCTGCACAGCGGCTCGCTATGCTGGCGTCCGCCAATCACTCCAGCAAAGAGAACCTTCATGACCAAGCGCTCTTCCTCTTTCTTCACCCTGCGTTCCATTGCACTGGCCTGCGGCCTCGCACTCGGCGCCGTTGCTGCCGCCCAAGCCGCGCCCGATGCAAGACTGCTCGCCGCTGCCGAAAAGGCGCAGCCCGCCGTCATCGACAACCTCAAGGAGATGGTGCAGATCGAATCGGGCAGCCTCAACGTCGATGGCCTGCTCAAGATGGCCGACGTGATCGAGGGGCGCCTGAAGGCCGCGGGCTTCAAGACCGAGCGCCGCAAGACACAAGCCGGCGCGGGCGCCGACATCGTCATCGGCACGCTCAAGGGCACGGGCAAGCGCAAGATCATGCTGCAGGGCCACATGGACACGGTGTATGCCGCCGGCATCCTCGGCAGCCAGCCCTACAAGGTGGACGGCAACCGCATCTACGGCCCCGGCATCGCCGACGACAAGGGCGGCATCGCGGTGATGCTGGCGTCGCTCAAGATCCTGGCCGATGCGGGCTGGCGCGACTACGACACGCTCACCGTGCTGTTGAACCCCGATGAAGAAGTGGGCTCGGTGGGCTCGGGCGAACTCATCGCCACCACGGCCGACCTGCACGACACGGTGCTGTCGTTCGAGCCGACGGCCGCCAAGTCGGTGGCCAAGGGCGAGTCGCTGCTGCTCGGCGCGGCCGGTATCGCGCAGGCCACGATGGAGGTGAAGGGCCGCGCGGCGCACGCGGGCGCCGCGCCCGAGCTCGGCCGCAACGCGCTGTACGAGCTGTCGTACCAGATGCTGCAGACCAAGGACCTCGCCAAGGACATCCCGGGCGTGACGCTCAACTGGACCGTGGCGCGCGCCACCGGCCCGATCAACCAGATCACCGAGAAGGCACAGGCGCTGGGCGACATCCGCATCACGCAGCCGGGCGCCGAGAAGAAACTCAATGAAGTGCTGCAGGCGAAGATCGCGAGCGGCAAGCTGATCCCCGACACGGAGACGACGGTGAAGGTCGAGGTCGGCCGCCCGGCATTCGTGGCGGGCGCGAAGGGCCGCGCATTGGCCGAGAAGGCGCAGGCGATCTACAAGGAAATCGACCGCGACCTCGCGCTGACCCCGATGACCGGCGGCGGCACCGACGCGGGCTATGCGGGCCGCTCGGGCAAGGCCACGGTGGTCGAGAGCTTCGGCCTCGCGGGCTTCGGCTACCACGCACGCGACGAGTACATCGAAGTCGATTCGATCGTGCCGCGCATCTACCTCGTCACGCGCCTGCTGACCGAGATCGGCAAGCAGTAAGCAGCGCCGCCGAAGCAGCCGGCCTCAAGGCTGCTGACGTGGTGGCTCGCCCGGACGGGCCGGTGGACGGTGAGCCGCGGCCGCTGCGGCAGCCGCTGCGGCGTGCTGCTGGGCTTGTTGTTGCTGTTGCTGCTGGCGCGCCTGCGTCTGTTGCGCCTGGTGGGCTTGCTGCTGTTGCTGCATCTGCTGCTGGCGTTGCTGCTGCTGTTGTTGCATCGCCTGTTGCTGTTGTGCGCGTGCGGCCTGGGCCTGCTGTTGTTGCTGCTGCTGCTGCTGACGGCGCGCCTGCTCCTGCTGCTGCCGGGCCTCGTTCTGGGCCTGCTGCTGATGTTGCTGCTGCTGCGCCTGCTGCCGCTGTATCTGCTGCTGTTGAGCCTGTTGCTGCTGGGCCGCACGGGCTTGGGCTTGCTGTTGCGCCTGTTGTTGCTGCTGCATCTGCTGGCGCCGTGACTGATCTTGCTGGGCTTGCTGCGCCTGTTGCGATTGCTGCTGTTGGCGCTGCCGGTCCTGCAACGCGCGCTGCTGCTGTTGCTGGGCCTGCTGGCTCGCGGCGCGTGCCTGCTGTTGCTGTTCCGTCTGCTGGCGCCGCAACTGCTCCTGCTGTTGTTGCTGCTGGAGTCGCGCCTGTTGCTGCTGCTGCGGCAGCTGGTTGGCGGCATGCGCTTGCTGCTGGGCCTGTTGCTGTGCCTGCTGCGCTTGCTGGCGTCGTACCTGGTCCTGCTGCTGCCGTTGCTGGATCTGCGCCTGCCGTGCCTGTTGTTGCTGTTGGGCTTGCTGGGCCTGCAACTGTTGCGCCTGTTGTTGTTGAGCCTGCTGCTGTGCGCGTTGCTGGGCTTGCTGTTGCTGCAATTGCTGTTGTTGCGCTACGGCCTGCTGCTGCCGCGCCTGTTGTTGTTGCTGCTGTTGCGCGAACTGTGCCTGTTGTTGCTGCTGCGCAAAGTTGGGCGGCGATGCGCCGGGCGGCATGCCGCGCGGACCCCCGTTGCGGTCGTTGTTGTTGTAGACATTGCGCACGTTGTTGTTGACCACCGTGGTCGAGCGCGAGATGTAGGTGCTGTTGTTGTAGACCACCGCGGGCCGTGCAAAGGCCGGCTGCGCCACGCGGTCGCGGTCAAACCTGCGATCGCGCGGTGCGCCCCAGTTCATGTTCCACGAATTCCAGCCCCAGCCATGGCGCTCCAGTGCCGCGCCCACGATCACGCCCGTGCCGAACGCCAGCGCGCCGGCCGCGGCAACCTGGCCGCGGCTGTAGCCGGGCGCGACCTCGACGGGCGGTGGCGGCGCATAGGCATAGCCGGGGTAGACGGGCAGGGGCTCGCCGTAGATCACCTGCGGGTCGTAGCTCGGCACGTACACCACGTCGGGCTGCACGGGCTCGATGGTGATCAGCCGCTGCGGCGGCTCGATCACGGCGGGCCCGCCGTAGACGGGCTGCATGTCCGGCGCCGGCACGTAGTTGCGCGGCGCCGCGGCGCTCGCGACCCGCAGCTTGCTGTTGTTCTTGAGCCGGCCCGCGCTCGATGCGCGCTGCCGCATGACCTGGATCGCGTTCATCACGTCGGCCGGGTCGTTGTAGTAGGCCTTGCCGAGCGATTCGGTCCACGCGATGTTGCCGGCGAGCTGGTCGAGCACGGGACGAAAGGCGGTGAGCGACTTCACGCTCGGGTCCCAGGGCTGCTGGTTGGCCGCATCGGCGAGCGGGCCGGCCTTGAGCGACTGGTTCTGCCCGAGCCAGTCGTGCGCGGCGGTGATCTGCTCGGGATAGGTGGCGCCGGCAAGGATCTGCGCGACAAGCTTGTCGGGGTAGAGCGCGATGGGGGCGACCAGTTGGTAGAGCTGCTCGGCCGATGGCGGCGTGTAGGCGACCGGCACGGGGGCTGCGGGGGCTTGCGGCACCGTGGGCGGAGGTATCGAGATGGCCGGGTCCGCAGCGGCTGTCGGTGGCGCGACGGCACTCGGCGGGGCGGCCTTGTCGCAGCCGGCGATGGCGAGTGCGCTGATGCACAGCGTGACCGCGAGCAACCGGGGCAGGGGAAGAGGGGGACGTTGGATGTTCATCTGGAGTTCCATCAAGGCGCCGACGTCACGCCTGACTCTCTCAACGGTCCCTGACGGTCTGCGATGACCGACTCTGCGCCGGTGATGCAACTGTCTGTGTCGTCCTCGCGCTGCTGCCCATGTGAGGCATCGCCCACACGGGGCGGCCGCGGGTCGCGCGTGCGTTGCCTTACTTCGCGCCGCCCGAGTACTTGGTGACGCTGCTGGCGCTCACGTGGTAGCCGCTCACGCCCATCATCGAATCGTTGCGCTGGGTCTGCAGCTTGCCGGTGACCCACACGGTGTCCATGGCGCGGAACTTGGCGCCCTTCTGCGGAATGACGTGCAGGATCTGGTTGGCCGGCGGCGGCGGCGTGTGGATGCAGGCGCCGAAGTAGGGCACCAGCAGGAACTCGGTGACCTCGCCCTTGGCCTCTTCGAGCGGCACGATGAAGCCGGGGATCTTGATCTCGGCGCCGTTCATCGCGGGGTTGGTCGGGGCGTTGTTCGACACTTCTTGCATCTTCATGAGCATCTCGTTGGCGCGCGGGTCGCCGTCGTCCAGCGCGCTCAGGTCCATGCCCTTGAAGTCCTTGGCCGGGTCCCAGTCCTTGGGCACCAGTTCTTCCCAGGTGATCTGGCGCGGCTGGCCCGGCGTGCCCTTGGCAACGGCGGGTGCAGCGGCCTTGCCGCCGAGCGGGTTCGACGCGGTGGTGTCCTTGGGCGCGGGCTCGGCGGCCCATGCCATCGCTGCGAGGCCGGCGCCGGCCAGCAGCAATGAAAGCCGATTGAAAGCCGTGATCGTGGAAGTCTTCTTTGCGATGCGCATGGTTCAAATCCTCGGTGAGAGGCCGTCCGCCAGTGAGAGTCGATAGGCGCGAATGCCAGGGAGCAGGCTTGCCAGCCAACCTGCGACCAGCAGGCTCGCCATCAGCAGCCATTCGTTGAGTGTAGGTTCCGAGAGGCTCAATGTCAGCCCGAACTGCGACTGCAGCCACGGCGACAGCAGGGCGATGCCGAGCACCGCCATCACCACGCCCAAGGCCACGCCCAGCACGGTGACCATCGCGCCCTCGAGCGCGAGCAGCGCCAGCACATGGCGCAGGCCCGCGCCCACGGCGCGCAGCACGGCCAGTTCGCGGCGCCGTTCGTTCAGGCCCGCCATCACCACCGAGACCAGGCCCGCGAGGCTCACCAGCGCGACCAGCGCCGACATCAGCAGGAGCGCGTTCTCGCCGATGCCGATCACGCTCCACAGCTCGTCGAGCGCCACGCCGGGGAGGATGGCCATCAGCGGTTCGCCGTTGTAGGTGGAAATCCAGCGCTGCACGCCGAACACCGCGGCGCGGTTCTTCAGGCCCACGAGCGCGGCCGTCACGTTCTTGGGCGTGAGGTCGAACTTGCGCACCTGCTCGGCGGGAATCTTCACGCCGGGCATCGGCGCGCCGCCCACCCATTCGAGGTGGATGGCCTCCATCGCTTCCAGGCCGATGTGCACCGTGCGGTCGACCGGCGTGCCGGTGCGCGCGAGCACACCGACCACGGTGAAGGGCTTGTCGGCGTGCTCGGCCACATTGAGTTCACCGCTGCCGTGCGCGAGCGTGATCTTCTGGCCCACGTGGTAGCCGAGCTTGTCGGCCACCTCGGCGCCCACCACCGCGTCGAAGAGTTCGCTGAAGGGCTTGCCCTCGCGCAACTTCAGCAATTGCTTGTCGCCATATCGAAAGCGCGTGAAGTACTCGGGCGAGGTGGCCAGCACCGCGAAGCCGCGGTGCGAATCGCCCAGCGACAGCGGCACGACCCAGTCGACGCCCTGGTGCGCGGCCAGCGCCTGCACGCTCTTCCACGAGATGTTGTTGGTGGCCGCGCCGATGCGGAACACTGAGTACAGCAGGAGCTGCGTGGAGCCGGTGCGCGCGCCGACGATGAGGTCGGTGCCCGAGACGGACGAGGCGAAGTTCTCGCGCAGCTCGGTGCGGATGCGTTCGACGCCCAGCAGAAGGAAGGTGGAGAGCGCGATCGAGAACACCGTGAGCGCGAGCGTGAACCGGCGGTTCCAGGCGCTGCGCCATGCGATGGAGAAGAGCGCGTTCATGCGTCCACCGCCATCGCCGTCGACGCCGCGCGATTGATCTCGGGCAACAGCACATGCCGCGCAAAGCGCTGCGCGATGCGCTGGTCATGGCTCACGAACACGAGCGCGCTGTGATTCACGGCGCAGGCCGTCAGCAGCACGTCGAGAAAGGCTTCGCGCCGGTCTTCGTCGAGCGCGGAGGTGGGCTCGTCGGCGATCACCACCTCGGGCTGGCCGATGAGCGCGCGCGCCGCGGCCACGCGCTGCTGCTGGCCCACGGAGAGCTGCAGCGCCTGGCGCTTCCAGAGGTTGCGGTCCAGGCCCATCTGGTCGAGCAGGTGCTCGGCTTCTTCGCGCGAGCTGCCGTTGCGCGCGGCCTGCGCCTCGCGCCGGGCCGAGAAGCGGCAGGGCAGCAGCACGTTGTCGAGCACGCTCAGGTAGGGCAGCAGGTTGAACTGCTGGAAGATGTAGCCCACGTGGGCCACGCGGCTGCGGTCGCGCGCGGCGCCCGAGAGCTGCGACCAGTCGTGCCCCAGCAGCATGACGCGGCCTTCGTTGGCCACCAGCACGCCGGCCAGCAGCGACAGCAAGGTGCTCTTGCCGCAGCCGCTCGGGCCGTGCAGGAACACCGATTCGCCGGCGGTGATGCGGAAGGCCTCGATGTCGATGCAAGGCGCCTTCACGCCAGGCCATGCGAAGCGCAGAGACTCGGCCGCGAGCACGACGCGCAAGGGCGTCGAGTCGGCCTGCGAAGCGGTGCTCACAGTGTTACTTGCCCCAGCTCAGACGGGCGGGCTGGGCCGCTTGCGCGCCGGTGGGGCGCTTGATCTGGCGCTTGAACTGACCTTGCGACGAAGCGATCTGCGAATCGATCTGGCGCAGGCCCTTGAAGGCGCTGAACAGGTTCAGGTCGATGAACTTCGCGGCGGCCGCATTGGTGCAGTTGAAGGAGAAGGTGGCGTCCAGGTCGGCGTGGCCCACGGGCTCGCTCGGGTCGGGGTTGCCGAGGCCCAGCGCGCCGGAGCGCAGGTCGACCGGGCCGAGCTTGCAGTTGGCGGCGGGGTCGATGGCAAAGAGCTTGTCGGCCGCGCGCAACTGGGCGACGGCGTCGGCCACGGTCTTTTTCTCGGCATCGGTCTTCGGGGCGCGTTCGAAGCCGACGATGTTGTCGAGCGGGGATTCCATGTCGATCACCACCGTGGGGCCGTCGATGGCCACGTCCAGCTTCATCTGGCCGTGCACGTGGGCGTGCTGCTGCTGGGCTTGCGCGGAGAGGAACGGGGCTGCAGCGAATACTGCTGCGGCGATTGCGAGACCGGAGATGCGTCGGAGTCGGATGTGTTTCATGGTTCTGCGCCTTGCCGGGTCGGCAGCCCCGGCGTGTTGCTCCATTCGCTCCAGCTGCCGGCATAGAGCGCGGTCGTCCCGAGCCCGGCGATCTGCATCGCAAGCAGGTTGGGCACCGCGCTCACGCCGCTGCCGCATTGGTGGACGACTGTCGCCGCGTCGCGTCCCGCGAGCAGCGCTTCGAACTCGGCACGCAATTGCGATGCCGGCTTGAACTTGCCGTCGGGGCCGAGGTTGTCGGCGAAGGGCCGGTTCAGGGCCCCGGGGATGTGACCGGCAATCGGGTCCAGAGGTTCCACCTCGCCGCGATATCGTGCGCCGGCCCGTGCGTCGATCAGCTGCTGGTCAGCCTGGCCGAGCCGATGCAACACGGTGTCGGTAGTCACAAGCTTTGCAAGCGGCTCGCCCTGTACGAAATTCGACTGGAAGCGCGCGGGCTCCTCGCGGTCGGTCACCGCGCCGCCTGCGGCCTGCCACGCCTGCAGGCCGCCGTCGAGCACGGCCACGGCGTCGTGGCCCATCCACTTGAGCATCCACCACAGGCGCCCGCAGTAGTTGGCGCCGTTGCGGTCGTACACCACGGCCTGCATGTCGTTGGAAAAGCCGACGCTCGAGAGCCACGCCGCGAACTTCTCGCGGCTGGGCAGCGGATGACGGCCGCCCGAGGCCGGCACGCCGTCTTCCTGGGCCACCACCACGTCGCCGTGGGCGCCCGGGAGGCCGTGCTTGGCGCTCAGGTCGGTGTCGAGGTTGGCGTACAGCGCGCCGGGAATGTGGGCCGCGGCGTAGAGCTGTGGCCCGGCCTCGGGTTTCATGAGCTCGAAGCTGCAGTCGAACACCATGTGGGGCGTGTCGCTGTTCTGCAGTTGCTGGAGTTGTTCGACGCTGACGAGGGTGGTGTACATGGCGTGTTCTCCTTCGATGAGAGGCTAGGGCCTGTTCGCACTATGCAAGGGGTCGCGTTGCTTCGCAAAGGGGCTGGGTGCAAGGCGCCCGTGCGCAGCAAGGCTCGCGCCTTGCAAGCGCGGGCAACGCCGCAAACAGCCCCTTTGCGAAGCAACCCGGAGGGAAGCTCGCCACAGCCCGCCCCTCGGCGTTGCGTTCCTTGTGCGTGCGGACGCACGCACGGCGTCACGCGCCTTGATGGGCGGGCTGTGGCGAGCTTCGCGACCCCTTGCATAGTGTGAACAGGCCCTAGTGTTCTTCGGCCGGCGCCTTGGGCACCGCCCGCTGGCGCAGCACGGTGGCCGCGATGCCGCTCACGACGATGAGCGCCATGCCCGCCCATCCGAGGGCATCGATGCGGTCGTCGAACACCACCACGCTGTAGAACGCCGCGAAGATGATGCCCGAGTACTGCAGGTTGGCCACCACGAGGGTGCCGGCTTCCGTCTTGGCCGTGGCGTAGGCGCGTGTCATGCAGAGCTGCCCGAGGGCGGCAAGCAGGCCGATGGGCAGCAGCCACAGCGCATGCTGCCACGTCCACGAGCTGCCGCCCGAAAACCCGGTGGCCGCCGTGGCGAAGGCACCGGCCACGGCCGAGCCGACCGCGAAATAGAACACCGTGCGCAACTCGGGCTCGCCGATACGCGACAGCGCCACCACCTGCATGTAGGCGAAGGCGGCCGTCAGGCCCGACAGCAGGCCCAGCATGCCCGCGAAGCCTTCGTTGCCGCTGACCGTGGGCTTGAGCATCAGCACCACGCCGATGAAGCCCGCGAGCACGGTCATCGCGAGCGCGCCCTGCAGCGGCGGGCGTGCCACGCGGCCGTCGCGCCCGGGCACCGGCACCCACGCGAGCAGCGCACCGCCGATGAGGAAGGCCGCGACCCACACGCTGCTCATGTAGTTGAGCGTGACGGCGGTGGCCAGCGGCATGTGGGCGATGGCGTAGAACCATGCGCCCAGCGAGATCACGCCGATGGTGCTGCGCCAGGCGTGCATGCCGGGGTACCTGGTGGCGAGCGAGACGCCGAGCTTGCGTGACAGCAGCCAGAGAAAGACGATGCCGATGAGGCCGCGGCCCAGCACCATCTCGCCGCTGTTGAACCACTGCGAGGCCACTTTCACCACCACGCTCATCGTGGCGAACAAAAAGGCGCCGAGCACCATCCAGAGCGCTTGCATCGTCTCTACTTCGTGTAAGGGAAAAGAATGCCCCGGAGGGCCCAGGGCGAGGCCGATGTCACGCGGGTTGCTGCATCGCGGCCTTGTACCACTCGTGGAACTGCTGCATGCCGTCTTCCATCGGGCTCTGGTACGGGCCGGTCTCGTTGTCGCCGCGCAGCATCAGCGCGCGGCGGCCGGCGTCCATGCGCTCGGCGATCTCGTCGTCTTCCACGCAGGTCTCCATGTAGGCGGCCTGCTGGGCTTCGACGAATTCGCGCTCGAAGGCGACGATTTCCTCGGGATAGAAGAACTCGACCATGTTGAGCGTCCTGGTCGGGCTCACCGGGTGCAGCGTCGACACGGTCAGCACATGCGGATACCACTCGACCATCACGTGCGGGTAGTAGGTAAGCCAGATGGCGCCGTACTTCGGCGGCTTGCCGTCGCGGTACTTGAGGAGCTGCTCCTGCCACTTCTGGTAGACCGGGCTGCCTGCGCGGCCGAGGCGGTTGGCCACGCCGACCGTCTGCACCGAATAGTTCTGGTTGAACTCCCAGCGCAGGTCGTCACAGGTGACGAAGCTGCCGAGGCCCGGATGGAACGGGCCGACGTGGTAGTCCTCGAGATAGACCTCGATGAAGGTCTTCCAGTTGTAGTTGCACTCGTGCAGTTCGACGCGGTCGAGCGCGTAGCCCGAGAAGTCGAGGTCCGCCTGCGGGCCCAGGCCGCGCATGTCGGCGGCCACGTCACGGCCGGTGCCGTCCGCGTTCTTCTCGAACAGGAGGCCGTTCCATTCGGTGAGCGGGTAGTTGTGCAGGTTGAGGCACGGGTCCTGCTCGAAATGCGGCGCGCCGATCAGCGTGCCGGTGGTGCGCGCATCGCTCGCGGCGTAGGTCCAGCGGTGCAGCGGGCAGACGATGTTGCCGCCGGCCTGGTTGTCCAGCTGGCCGCGGCCCTGCAGGATGAGCGCCTGGCGGTGGCGGCACACGTTGGAGATCAGCTCCACGCCCTTGGGGGTGTGGACCAGCGCGCGGCCCTGGTGCTCCTGCGGCAGGGTGTGGAAGTTGCCCATTTCGGGCACGGAGAGGCGATGGCCGACATAGCGGGGCCCTCGCGAGAAAAGGTTTTGCATTTCGCGGGCGTACAGGGCCTCGTCGAAATACGCGGAAACTGGAAGTTGGCTCGCGGCCTGCTGCAGTTGAAGACTTAAATCAGACATGGAGGACCTGACCAAGCTCCCCACAGGGAGAAAAAAAGGAAATAACGGAAGGCGCCGTCTGGAAGTGCGACGACCCGAGAAGTGTGTTGGTTTGCCAACAAGAAGAGTTCGCATTGTACCCGGGGGGCCCCGTTTTGCCCCCCGTCCTAAAATGCGCCGTTTCACCCACGTTCCGTTGCATGCCCAAGGTGCCTTCCCCTTCCTCTTCCAGCCCGGCGGCCACGCCCGATACGGGGCCGTTGCCCGTCAGTTACGAAGCGGGGCTTCAGGAACTGGAACAACTGGTTGCAGAACTCGAATCGGGCCAGTTGCCGCTCGACCAGCTCCTGGGCAGCTACCAGCGGGGCGCCGCATTGCTTGCGTTCTGCCGCGACAAGCTGCAGGCGGTCGAAGACCAGATCAAGGTGCTCGACGCAGGCAGCCTCAAGGTCTGGACGGCCGAATGAGCGCGGCCACGATGACCGATTGGACGATGGCCCGGCTCGCCGATTGGAGCGGGCCTCACCTGGCGAACGTCGAAGCGGCGCTGTCGCGCTGGGTCGGCGTCGATGCGCCGGTGCTGCTGGGTGACGCAATGCGCTATGCGGTGCTCGACGGCGGCAAGCGGCTGCGGCCGCTCTTGGTGCTCGCGGCCAGCGAGGCGGTCGGCGGCAATGAGGCCGCGGCGCTGCGCGCGGCCTGCGCCGCCGAGCTGATCCACGCCTATTCGCTGGTGCACGACGACCTGCCCTGCATGGACAACGACGTGCTGCGCCGCGGCAAGCCCACGGTGCATGTGAAGTTCGGCGAGGCCGACGCGTTGCTCGCGGGCGATGCGCTGCAGGCCCTGGCTTTCGAACTGCTGGCGCCCGAGGGGGACGAGGTTCCCCCGGCCACGCAGGCCACGCTGTGCCGCCTGCTTGCGCGCGCCGCCGGCAGCCAGGGCATGGCGGGCGGCCAGGCCATCGACCTGGCCAGCGTCGGCATCGCGCTCAATGAAACGCAGCTGCGCGAGATGCATCGTCTCAAGACCGGCGCGCTGCTGCAGGGCAGCGTCGAGATGGGCGCCGCTTGCGGCAACGTGTCCGACGCCGCACTGAAGGCGCTGCGCGACTACGGCGCCGCCATCGGCCTCGCATTCCAGGTGGTGGACGACATCCTCGACGTCACCGCCGATTCCCAAACCCTGGGCAAGACCGCCGGCAAGGATGCCGCCGCCGACAAGCCCACCTACGTGTCGCTGCTCGGCCTCGACGGCGCGCGTGCGCAGGCCCGGCAACTGCTGGCCGATGCGCTCGCCGCCCTGGCGCGCAGTGGCCTGGCCGACACCGCCGCTTTGCGCGCGCTGGCCCATATGGTGGTCGACCGCGACCGCTGAGAAAAGAACAAATCCCACATGGCTCCGCTGCTTCCTACTCTCCACGACCCTTCACCGATCCGCCAGTACGACCGCGCACAGCTGCGACAACTGTCCGACGAGGTGCGCGCCTGCGTGCTCGACAACGTCTCGCGCACCGGCGGCCACCTGAGTTCCAACCTCGGCACGGTCGAGCTCACGGTCGCGCTGCACCATGTGTTCAACACGCCGCACGACCGCCTGGTGTGGGACGTGGGTCACCAGACCTATCCGCACAAGATCCTCACCGGCCGGCGCGAGCGCATGCCCACGCTCAGGCAGATCGGCGGCATCTCGGGCTTTCCGCAGAGGAGCGAGAGCGAGTACGACACCTTCGGCACCGCGCACTCGTCCACCAGCATCTCGGCCGCGCTCGGCATGGCGATGGCCGCCAAGCAGAAGGGCGAAGACCGCTACACCGTGGCCATCATCGGCGACGGCGCATTGACGGCCGGCATGGCCTTCGAGGCGCTCAACAACGCGGGCGTGTGCGACTGCAAGCTGCTGGTGATCCTGAACGACAACGACATGTCGATCAGCCCGCCGGTGGGCGCGCTCAACCGCTACCTCGCGCAGCTGATGAGCGGCAACTTCTACGCCGCCGCCAAGAACGTGGGCAAGAGCGTGCTGCGCGCCGCGCCCCCCTTGTTCGAGCTGGCCAAGCGCTTCGAGCAGCATGCCAAGGGCATGGTGGTGCCGGCCACGCTGTTCGAGCAGTTCGGCTTCAACTATGTGGGCCCCATCGACGGCCACGATCTCGATTCGCTGGTGCCGACGCTGGAGAACCTGAAGCACCTGAGCGGCCCGCAGTTCCTGCACGTGGTCACGAAGAAGGGGCAGGGCTACAAGCTGGCCGAAGCCGATCCGGTGGCCTACCACGGGCCGGGCAAGTTCGATCCGCAAGTCGGCCTCGTCAAGTCCGCCGCGGTGGCCAAGCAGACCTTCACGCAGGTGTTCGGCCAGTGGCTGTGCGACACGGCCGCGCACGACGGTCGCCTGGTGGGCATCACGCCCGCGATGCGCGAAGGCTCGGGGCTCGTGGAGTTCGAGCAGCGCTTCCCCGATCGCTACTACGACGTCGGCATCGCCGAACAGCACGCCGTGACCTTCGCGGCCGGCTTGGCTTGCGAAGGGCTCAAGCCGGTGGTCGCGATCTACTCGACCTTCCTGCAGCGCGCCTACGACCAACTGATCCACGACGTGGCGATCCAGAACCTGCCGGTGGTGTTCGCGCTCGATCGCGCAGGCCTCGTGGGCGCCGATGGCGCCACGCACGCGGGCGCCTACGACATCCCGTTCCTGCGCTGCATTCCCAACATGAGCATCGCCTGCCCCGCGGACGAACGCGAGCTGCGCCAGTTGCTCACGAGCGCCTACGAGCAGAACCACCCGGTGGCCTTGCGCTATCCGCGCGGCGCGGGTGCCGGCGTTGCGCCGCACCTCACGCTCGACGCACTGCCGTTCGGCAAGGGCGAAGTGCGCCGCGAAGGCAAGCGCATCGCGATCCTCGCGTTCGGCTCGCTGCTGTACCCGGCGCTCACCGCGGCCGAATCGCTCGATGCCACGGTGGTCAACATGCGCTGGGCCAAGCCGCTGGACGTCGAACTGCTGCTGAAGGTGGCGGGCACGCACGATGCCATCGTCACGCTCGAAGAGGGCGCCACCATGGGCGGCGCGGGCAGTGCGGTGCTCGAGGCATTGCAGGCGGCCAACGTGCAGAAGCCGGTGCTGCAACTGGGCCTGCCCGACCGCTTCATCGAACACGGCGATCCGGCCAAGCTGCTCGCATCGATCGGACTCGATGCGGCGGGCATTGCGTCATCGATCACGCAACGCTTCGGCGCCGTCGCAGGGTAAACCCCCGCCGGACGCCTGTAAGGCGGTTTTTACAATCAAGAAGACTTATACAAAAGTCCCCAACGCGGTCACAAGCCGCGTTTCGTTTTTTTCAAAGAACCCGGAGTGAATCAATGGATCGTCGTTCCCTCATCAAAAACGCTGGCATCGCCGGCGTTCTGGCCGCCGGCATTGCGCCCGCGGTCCACGCGCAGGCCACCGTTCGCTGGCGCCTGGCGTCGAGCTTCCCCAAGTCGCTGGACACCATCTTCGGCACGGCCGAGGTGTTCGCCAAGAGCGTCAGCGACATGACCGGCGGCAAGTTCCAGATTTCCGTTCATGCAGGCGGCGAACTGATGCCCGCCTTCGGCGTGGTCGATGGCGTGCAGAACGCATCGGTCGAAATGGCCCACACGGCGCCTTACTACTTCTACGGCAAGGACCCGACCTTCTGCCTGGGTTGCGCAGTGCCCTTCGGCATGAACACCCGCCAGCAGAACGCATGGATGTACGAAGGCAACGGCCTGAAGCTGATGCGCGCGTTCTACGCCAAGTACAACATCATCAACCTGCCGGGCGGCAACACGGGCGCGCAGATGGGCGGCTGGTTCCGCAAGGAAATCAAGTCGGTCGCCGACCTGAAGGGCCTGAAGTTCCGCACCAACCCGTTCGCGGGCAAGGTGCTCGAACCCTTCGGCGTGATCCCGCAATCGATCCCCGGTGCCGACCTGTACCCGGCGCTTGAAAAGGGCACGCTGGACGGCCTCGAATGGGTCGGCCCGTATGACGACCAGAAGCTGGGCTTCAACAAGATCGCGCCGTTCTACTACTACCCCGGCTGGTGGGAAGGCGGCCCCGAGCTGGACTTCTACATCAACACCAAGGCATGGGAAGGCCTTTCGGCCGACTACAAGGCCATCGTCGAAGCGGCTGCAGCGCACGCCAACATCACGATGACCGCCAAGTACGACGCCAAGAACCCCATCGCGCTCAAGCAGCTCGTGGGCTCGGGCACCAAGCTGCGTCCGTTCTCGCAGGACGTGATGAACGCCGCGTTCAAGTCGGCCCAGCAGATCTACTCGGACCTGAACAACAGCAACCCCGAGTGGAAGAAGATCTACGGCGATTGGTCGAAATTCCTGGCCGACCAGAACGCCTGGTTCCGCTACACCGAAGGCACGTTCGACCGCTTCATGCAACAGCAGAAGCTGTAAGCGCTGCGGCGACGAACGCTTCGCTCCCTACAAAAAGCCCCGCCGGAAACGGCGGGGCTTTTTTCATTTGCGCGGCGTGCCCAGCAATGCGGCGCGCGCGGTCTCGGAGGGAAACACGCAGGCCACGTCGTGCGCGCAGCCCGGCACCACGGTGACCTCGCGGCGCTTGTCCGGCGCGAGCATCGTGCGGTCGTACTGCGCGTAGGCCAGGCCGCGCTGCAGCCGGTAGGGGCCTTGCGCGGCGGCTGCGCAGGACTTGTCGAGCACCCGGTAGGCCGTGCCCTTGCCCTCGCCGGTGTCGAGCTCGCCCTGGAGGTAGTGGATGTCGGCGGCGGCGTAGCGCTGGCGGGCTTCGGCGGCACTGCGGCCCAGGTGCGAAGGGAGGCCCTCGGTGCCGTACTTCCAGCGATTCACCGTGGGGCAGGCGCCGCCATCGACACCCGCCTGCTGCGGACGGAACGCATCGAAGTAGAGCCAGGTGCCCGGGTCCGAGACCACATAGCGCAGCGAGACCGATGGGGCGGGTGCGTCGGCCGCGAAGCCGATGTAGTGCTGCACCATCTGCGCGCCGGCCGAGAAGCCCGCGACGGTGACCGTGCGAAGACTGGGCCAGCGCCGGACCAGTTCGGCCACGACCGCATCCATGGCCGCGAACGAAGAGATGCCGCTGCCGTTGGAAGCGCGGCCGCCTTCGAGCCAGGAGCCGCAGGTCCACAGCAGGTCGCCGTCTTGCGGCGCCGGCACGCCATCGGTGCTGCACTTGCCGGCCTTGTCGGCCGCGACCTGGAACAGGGGCGCGACGACCAGCGTGCGGTCGAGCGCGCCGGCCTTGCGAACGGCCAGCAGCGCTGCATTGAAGGTCCTGTTGGCATCGCGCGGATGGCCGTGCATGGCGATGAGAGCCTGCGTGGGGCCGTTGGCCGATGGCGCTGCGTCAGGGGCGAGCGATGCGTAGTAGTGCAGGGTGCCGCCGGATTGCGGCGGCTCGAAGGCGCGGTAGCAATCGGGGGCGGCCGACGCCGTACAGTCGGCAGGCGCGGCGACGGCGCCTGTTGTCAACACTGCGAGGCCCAGCGCAGCAGCGATGGCGTGTGCGCGGTTGAGGAAGGAAAAGGACGTGCGGCTCATGCGGCATATCTTCGCCGCATCGAAGTCCGCCAACCTGACTCAGTGCACGGTGCCGTTCACTGCGTGCCTGCTTCGGGCGCCGGTGCCGAGGGCACGGCACGCTGCGCCACCTGCTGCCCGAACGCCACCAGCACCTGCGGGTCGTAGGCATGGAACCAGGTGATGCCGCCGAAGCGCCGGCGCACCAGCAGCCGCGGCGCGATCACGCGTTCGAGCATGCGGATGTGCACCAGCTTGAGCTGCGCCACGTCTTCCGCGCGCACGCGCTTGTCCCAGAGCCAGGTCTGCACGAGCACGTCGCCTTCCAGGCGCGTGCGGCTGTAGACGATCCAGTAGCCGACCCACGCTACGCACAGGCCCGCCACGCCGAACACGAAGAGGCTGGTGGCCGACCAGCTGGTGGTGCGCAGCGAAGGCAGGCTCCAGAGCGCGAACGCGAAGAGGTCCACCACGAGCACCACCGCCAGCGTGCGCAGCAGCGGCGGGAAGGCGGCGCTCTCGAGCGGGCTGGCGTTGCTGCCGTCGCTTTCGCCGGTCACTGCTTGGGGGCGTCGCCAGAGGCCGGCGGCGTTTCCTGCGCCGGTGCAGGCGTTTCTTCGGACTTCTTCTCGTTGCCGAACGGGTCTTCCATGTTCACGCCGTTGCTGTCGGGCGCGGGCGGCGGCTCGGCATCCACCGGCATGTCGAGGTTGACCTTGTCGATGTCCACGACCTTTTCCTTGTCGAGGAACACGGTGACGGTCTGCGGGAAGAAGATCACGATGGCCACCAGCAGCAGCTGCATCGCCACCCATGGCACGGCGCCCAGGTAGATGTCGCGCGACTCCACCTTTCGGGGTAACGCCCCGTTCTTGAAGAGGGTGTCGGCAATGCCCCGTAAATAGAACAGCGCGAAGCCGAAGGGCGGATGCATGAACGAGGTCTGCATGTTCACGCACAGCAGCACGCCGAACCACACCATGTCGATGCCGAGCTTGTGCGCCACGGGGCCCAGGAGCGGCAGGATGATGAAGGCGATCTCGAAGAAGTCGAGGAAGAACGCGAGGAAGAACACGAAGATGTTCACCGCGATCAGGAAGCCGACCTGGCCGCCCGGCAGGCCCGAGAGCATGTGCTCGATCCACTTGGCGCCGTCCACGCCCTGGAACACCAGCGAGAACACGCGCGAGCCGATCAGGATGAACACCACCATGGCCGTCAGGCGCATGGTGCCTTCCATGGCGTCCTTCATCAGCTGCCAGTTCAGGCGGCGATGGATGAGCGCGAGGATCAGCGCACCGACCGCGCCCATGGCGCCGGCTTCCGTCGGCGTGGCGATGGCGCGGTCCATGAAGGGCAGGCCGCCCATCGAGCCGAGCACCGCGAAGATCAGGATGGCCGAGGGGATGATGCCGCGCAGGCACTTGCCCCACAGCGCCCAGCCGTGCAGCGTGCGTGCGCTCACGGGCAGGCCCGGCACGTAGTGCGGGCGGATGCGCGAGACCAGGAAGGTGTAGATCGCGAAGATCACCACCTGCAGGATCGACGGGCCCCAGGCGCCCTTGTACATCTGGCCCACGTCGGTGCCGAGCTGGTCGGCCATGACGATGAGCACCAGCGAAGGCGGCACCAGCTGCGTGATGGTTCCCGAGGCGGCGAGCACGCCGGTCGAGTAGCGCATGTTGTAGCCGTAGCGCATCATGATCGGCAGCGAGATCATCGCCATCGCGATCACCTGGCCGGCCACCGTGCCGGTGATGGCGCCGAGGATGAAGCCCACGATGATCACCGAGTAGCCCAGGCCCCCGCGGATCGGGCCGAAGAGCTGGCCCATCGAGTCGAGCATGTCCTCGGCGAGCCCGCACTTCTCCAGCACGGCGCCCATGAGCGTGAAGAACGGAATGGCAAGCAGCGTCTCGTTCGACAGGATGCCGAAGACGTTCAGCGGCAGGTTGGCCATGAAGCCGGCGGGGAACCAGCCCATCTCGATGGCGACGAAGCCCGACAGGAGGCCGAGGGCAGAGAGCGAGAACGCGACCGGAAAACCGATCAGCATGATCACCACGAGCCCCGCGAACATGATCGGGGCGAAATTTTCCATGTGCATTGCGACTTACCTGCGGTGCGTGCGGGAGGGGGCGGGGTGGGGTGAGGGAGCGCGAAGGGCGCCCATCACTGCACCGGCTTCTCGTAGTGCGTGTCCATCTGGATCAGTCCGCGCAGGTAGGCAATGCGCTTGATGATTTCCGAGACGCCCTGCAGGAACATCGCGGCGAAGCCCACGGGCATCAGCAACGCGGCGGGCCAGCGGATGAGGCCGCCGATGTTGCCGGACATCTCGCCGGTGACCCAGGTGTTCCAGAAATACGGCCAGGTGAGGTAGGTGAAGAGACCCATCACCGGCAGCAGGAAGAAGATGAGGCCGAACAGGTCGACATACACCGGCCCGTAGCCCTTGAGCTTGCCGTAGATGATGTCCACGCGCACATGCTCGTTGAAGCGAAGCACCACCGGGGCGCCCAGCATCACCGTGGCGGCGAACAGGTACCACTGGATCTCGAGGAAGGCGTTGTTGCTGAAGTCCAGGCCGTACCGGACGATGGCATTGGCCGCAGAAATGAGCGAGGCGGCCAGCACGGCATAGCCGGCGAACTTGCCGAGTTTTTCGCTGATCCAGTCCATGCCGGTCGCGAATTTGAGGAATGCAGACAAGGGGGTGTCTCCCGCGAAGCCCAAGGTGAAACGCCGGCCCCTGGTGGGGGCTGCGCAAAGCCCGCAATGGTATCCCGGCGAACCTTCGTATTGCTTTGGCTCGAACCCGGGTTTACCCCAAAGCCGGGTCTCGCGAGTCCGCCGGGGCGTCGCCATAATTGCCCATGTCTTCGAGTCCGTCGCCCTCGGCGCCCTTCGGCGCGGCGAACCTGCCGCATTCCATCGATTCGCCCGACATGTGCCGCGCTGGCCGCGACCTGCTCTCGCTGGCCCTGATCGACGCGCGCAACCACACGCTCCACCTGCTGACCCTGTATGAAGAGGCGCTGGGCTCCGAGGCCCTCGCCGTGCCGCCCGTGCCCGAGGACGAGGGCGTGGTGCCCCCGGTGTGGCTGGCCGGGCACATCGGCTGGTTCGCCGAATGGTGGATCGGCCGCAACACCCAGCGTGCCTTCGGCATCGACTGCCCGGTGCGGCCCACGCGTCTCGCGGCCATCGAACCCAGCGCCGACGACTGGTGGAACCCGGCGCAGAGTTCGCCCGGCCGCCGCTGGTCGGCCGACCTGCCTTACCTCGGCCAGACCAAGGCCTACCTGCTCGAAACGCTGGAGAGCACGCTCGAGCTGCTCGAGCACGCGGCCGAGACCGATGCGGGCCTCTACTTCTACCGCCTCGCGCTGTTCCACGAAGACCTGCGCGGCGAGCAGTTCGTGGTGATGGCGCAGACGCTCGGGCTGCCCCTGGGCATCGAGCAGGCGCCCATCGCCGTCACGCGCGAGCCGCTGCTGGTGCCCGCCACGCGCTGGGAGCTGGGACTGTCCGAGAGCGGCTTCGCCTTCGCGCAGGAGCGCGCCGTGCACCGGGTCGACGTGCCCGAGTTCGAGATCGACGCGCAACCCGTCACCTGGAACCAGTACATCGAATTCGTCGACGACGGCGGCTACGACCGCGAGGAGCTGTGGCACCCTGACGGCTGGCGCTGGCTGGCCGCGCAGGTCGAGGGACGGCGCGGGCCACGCCATGTCGAGCAGATCGGCGCGGCGCGCAACGGCACCGGCGGCTCGGTGCTGCAGCACCGCTTCGGCGTCACCGTGCGCGCGGCGGGACACCACAGTGCCGTGCACCTGAGCTGGTGGGAGGCTGACGCCTGGGCGCGCTGGGCGGGGCGCCGTATTGCGACCGAGGTCGAGTGGGAGATCGCGGCGCACACGGCAGCGCGGCGCGGCTTCCGCTGGGCCGACGTGCACGAGTGGACCGCGGGCACGCTGCAGCCGTGGCCCGGGTTCCGGGCCGACCCGTGGAGCGCGGGCGGCGAGTTCGATCCGGTGGCTGCGTTCGGCCAGGCGCGCGTGCTGCGCGGTGCATCGTTCGCGACACGCGCGCGGCTGCGTTCGCCGCGCCGCCGGGGCTTTGCGCTGCCCGGGCGCGACGACGGTTTCTTCGGCTTCCGGACCTGCGCGCTGTAGGGGCCTCTAGGGGCAGTCGTGCCCCGGCTAGCGGCGCTGTTCGAGCGCGGCCTTCACAAGTGATGGATAGGGCGGCCGCGCCTGCGCCGTCGCAGCGAATCGCTGGCCCGCGATGTCGATTTCGTAAGACCCCTGCATCGCCTCGTCGCGCGTCAGCGCCTCGGCGCTGCGCACATAGCCCATCACCACCATCCGCCCGAGCACCGCGCTCCAGGCGGTGGAGGTCAGTTCGCCCACGGCCTTGCCGTTGCGCAGGATCGGCTCGCCGCCCCAGGCGAAGGCCTGTTCGTCATCGAGCGTGAACATCAGAAGCCGCTTGGAAAGCCGCTCCGGCGCGATCTTCGAGAGGGCGGCCTGGCCGATGAACGCGACCGGCTTGTCCAGTTGCACCGCGAACTCCAGGCCTGCCTCGAACGGGTTCTCGTCCGGCCCCAGTTCGAGGCCGAAGGCGCGGCGCCCGGCTTCGATGCGCAGGGCGTCGATCGTGTAGTAGCCGCCATCGCGCAGGCCCAGGTCGGCGCCCGCTTCGAACAGCGTGTCGTACACATGCACCGCCATCTCGGTGGGGATGTACAGCTCCCATCCGGGGCCGCCGACGTACGAGACCTTGGCCGCGAGCGCACGCGCGTGGCCGACGTCGATCTCGATCACGGCCGATTGCGGGAACGCTTCCTTGCCGAGGTCCTGCGGCGTGACGCGCGACAACAGCTGCTGCGCCTTCGGCCCGGTCACGGTGAGCGTGCAGTAGCCCGAGGTCACGTCGGTCACCGTCACATGCTCGTTCGGCTGCAGGTGGCGCTTGATGTGGCCGATGTCGCGGTACGGCTGCGCGGAGCCGGTGATGATGAGGAAGCAGTCGGCCTCCAGCCGCATCACCGTGAGGTCGCTCTCGAAGCCGCCGCGCTCGTTGAGCAAGGCGGTGTAGACCATGCTGCCGGGCCGTATCGCCACGTCGTTGGCGCACAGGCGCTGCAGCAGCAGTTCGGCGTCGCGGCCCTGCACCATCAGCTTGCCGAACGAGGTCTGGTCGAAGACGACCACATCCTGCCGCACGGCCATCTGTTCGGCGATGCAGGCATCGAGCCAGTCGGGTCGGCCGAAGCCGTAGCGGGCCTCCGCCTTCTGGCCCGGCAGCGCGAACCAGCTCGCACGCTCCCAGCCCAGCTTGCTGCCGAACGCCGCGCCCTTGGCCTTGAGCTTGTCGTACAGCGGCGAGCGGCGCAGCGGCCGTCCTGACTCCAGCTCGTGGCGCGGCCAGCGCATCGCGTAGTGCAGCCCGAGCGCTTCGACCGTGCGCTCCTTGAGCCAGCGCTTGTTGCTGTTGAAGGGCGCGAAGCGGCGGATGTCCACGTCGAGCAGGTCGGCCGGCGCGGCGCCGCCGACGATCCATTCGGCAATCAGCTTGCCCGCGCCGCCCGCGTTCGCGATGCCGGCCGAGTTGAAGCCGGCCGCCACGAAATAGCCGCGCACTTCGGGCGCTTCGCCGAGGATGAAGTTGCCGTCCGGCGTGAAGCTCTCGGGGCCGTTCAGGAACAGCTTGATCTCGGTGGTCTCCAGCGCCGGCGTGCGGTGCACCGCCTCGTCCAGGAGGATCTGGAACTGGTCCATGTCGTCCGGCAGCAGCTGGAACTCGAACTTGGGCGGAATGCCGTCCATGCCCCAGGGCTTGGCCACGGGCTCGAAGCCGCCCATCACGAGGCCGCCGACTTCTTCCTTGTAGTAGATGTAGCCGTCGGGGTCGCGCAGCACCGGCAGGTCGCGGTGCACGCCTTCGATCTCCTTGGTGACCAGGTAGAAGTGCTCGGCCGAATGCAGCGGGATGTTGACGCCCGACATCTTGCCCAGCTCGCGCGCCCACTGGCCCGCGCAGTTGAGAAAGCTCTCGCAGCGCACCGTGCCCTGGTTGGTCTCCACGCCCACGATGCGGCCGTGCTCGATGAGCGTGCCGGTGATCTGCACGCCCTCGAAGACCTTCGCGCCGCGGTTGCGCGCGCCCTTGGCCAGCGACTGCGTGAGGTCGGTGGGATTGGCCTTGCCGTCACCGGGCAGCCAGACGGCGCCCACGAGGTCGTCGATGCGCATCAGCGGCCAGAGCTCCTTCGCTTCGGCGGGCGTGATGAATTCGGCCTCGATGCCGAAGCTGCGCGCGGTGGCGATGGTGCGCTTGAGCAGCGTCATGCGCTCGGGCGTGCGCGCCACGGTGATGCTGCCGCACTGCTTCCAGCCGGTGGCCAGACCGGTCTCGGCTTCGAGCGATGCATACAGGTCGATGCCGTAGCGACTCATCTTCGTCATGCTGCGGTTCGCGCGCAGCTGGCCGACGAGCCCAGCCGCATGCCAGGTCGTGCCGCAGGTGAGCTGGCCCTGCTCGAGCACGATCACGTCGGTGCAGCCGAGCTTGGTGAGGTGGTAGGCCGCGCTGCAGCCGGCGATGCCGCCACCCGCGATGACGACCTGTGCATGGGAAGGAAGTGGCGCCGTCATGGTGTGTTGGGGATTCGTCCGGTGGGAGGGTTACTTGAAGACCACCGTCTTGTTGCGGTGGACCAGGATCCGGTCTTCGAGGTGGTGGCGCACGCTGCGCGATAGCACGCTCTTTTCGATGTCCTTGCCCAGCCGCACCATCTCCTCGATCGAGTTGCCGTGGTCGATGTCGATCACGCCCTGTTCGATGATCGGCCCGGCATCGAGCTCGGCGGTCACGTAGTGGCTGGTGGCGCCGGTCATCTTCACGCCGCGCTCGAAGGCCTGGTGGTACGGCTTGCCGCCGACGAAGGCCGGCAGGAAGCTGTGGTGGATGTTGATGATGCGGTTGCGCAGGCGCTCGGTCATGCCGTCGGACAGCACCTGCATGTAGCGTGCGAGCACCATGAAGTCGCCGCTGAATTCGCGGAAAAGGCGCTCCACTTCGGCGTAGGCCTGCTCCTTGGTCTCGGGCGTCACCGGCACGTGGAAGTAGGGGATGCCGTGCCACTCGACGAAGGAGCGCAGGTCGTTGTGGTTGGAGATCACGCAAGGGATCTCGCAGTGCAGGTCCTTGTTGCGCCAGCGGTGCAGGAGGTCGTTCAGGCAGTGGTCCAGTTTGCTGACCAGCACCACCATGCGTTTCTTCACCGAGCTGTCGGAGATGCCCCATTCCATCTCGAACTGCCTGGCGAGCGGGGCGAAGCGCTCGCGGAACTCATCGAGATAGAAGGGCAGCGTGTCGGCCTGGATCTCCACGCGCATGTAGAAGCGGTTGTGCAGCGCATCGCCGTGCTGCGCCGCCTGCGAGATCAGGCCGCCGTGGCTGGCGATGAAGCTGCCCACGGCCGCCACGATGCCGGTGCGATCCGGGCAGGTCAGCGTGAGGACGTAGCGGCGCGGCGTGGTTTCGCTCATCGGCGTACCTTCGTGCTCTGCACTGCGGTGCGAGCTTGCTTGGGGCGGCCCGGCGCGGCGCTCATGCAGCCACGGGCGCGGAGACCTGGCGGATGTTCATCGCCTTGAGCGTGTCGGCAATCGCCGCCACCGCACCCGGAATGCCCGCATCGCCGAAGTGCCCCATGCAGCCCACGCGGAAGGTCTCCACCTGCGTCAGCTTGCCGGGGTAGAGGATGTAGCCGCGCTTCTTCACCTCCTGATAGAAGGTCTTGAAGTCGTAGTTGGCGTCGTCGGGTGCGTGGAAGGTGATGATGATCGGCGCCTGGATGGCCGGATCGAGGAAGCTCCTGAAACCCAGCGCGGCCAGCCCGTCGATGAGCCCCTTGCAGTTGCGCGCATAGCGGGCGCCGCGCGCGGCGAGGCCGCCTTCCTCGATGTATTGCGCAATGGCGGTGTCCAGCGCGGCCACCACGTGTGTGGGCGGCGTGAAGCGCCATTGCGTGGTCTTCTCCATGTACACCCACTGGTCGTACAGGTCCATGCTCAGCGAGTGGCAGTTGCCTTCGCATTTCTCGAGCGTGCTGCGCTTGATGACGACGAAGCCCATGCCCGGTACGCCTTCGAGGCACTTGCCCGAGGCGGCGACCACCGCGTCGAAGGGCGTCTTGCGTGCATCGATTTCCAGTGCGCCGAAGGAACTCATCGCATCGATGATCAGACCGCGCCCGTGCTTGGCCACGACCAGCGCGATCTCGTGCAGCGGGTTGAGCACGCCGGCGCCGGTTTCGCAATGCACGACGGCCACGTGGGTGATGCCGGGGTCGGCTGCGAGCGCGCGGTCGACGTCGGCGGGCGACACCTGCTTTTCCTCGGTGTAGTCGATGGTGGTCAGCTTGCGGCCGAGCACCTTGCAGATCTTGGCCAGGCGCTGGCAGTACGCGCCGTTGCTCGGCACCAGCACATGGCCGTTGCGCGGCACGATGGTGCCGATGGCTGCCTCCACCGAGAAGGTGCCGCTGCCTTGCAGCGGAACGCACTCGTGCGTGCCCGTGCCGTGCACGATGTTCAGCACCTCCTTGCGGATGCGGGCGGTGATCTGGTTGAAGTCGGAGTCCCACGATCCCCAGTCGCGCAGCATCGCCTGGCGTGTGCGGTCCGAGGTGGTCAGGGGGCCGGGTGTGAGCAGGATGGGATAGGTGGGGTGGGGGGCTTGACTCATGATGTCTCCAGGCGGGGAAAGGAAATGAGGAAGAAGGCCTGCGTCAACCGCGGCCGAGGTTGCGCCAGGCCTGCGTGCGTGCAAGCAGCACGCGCGTAAGCAGCGAGTAGGCGATGCACACCAGCGTCGAGGTGACCACGATCAGGCTCGCGAGCGCCGCGGCCGGGCCGATGTCGCCGGCGTCGTCCAGATGCATGATCGCGACCGAGGCGAGGATGGTCTCGGGCGTGTAGAGAAAGATGGCGCACGACAAGCTGGCCATCGACACCACGAAGAAATAGCGCCCGATGTCCAGGATGGCCGGCAGGCACACCGGCACCGTCACCCGCAGGAAGGTCTTGAAGAACGGCACCTTGAGCGAGGCCGACACGGCCTCGAACTCGTTGTCGATCTGCTTGAGCGCCGTCACCGCCGTGAGGTGGCTCGAGGTGTAGTAGTGCACCACCATCGAGATGATCAGGATCGCCATCGTCTGGTAGAGAAAGTTCAGCGGGTTGGCCGGATGGTTGAAGAACATCACGTAGCCCAGGCCCAGCACCAGGCCCGGCACCGCCATCGACAGCACCGCCATCAGGTGCATGCCCTTGCGCATGAGGCCAAGGTTGCGGGTCTTCTCGATGAGGTAGGCGCCCACGAAGACGATCAGCGAACCGGCCACGGCAGTGACCATCGCCACGATCAGGCTGTTGCCGTAGGCCGCGGCCATGTCGCTCTCGACCAGCACGAAGTGGTAGTGCTTGAGCGTGAGCGAGAGGTCGTAGGGCCAGAGCGAAATCAGCGAGGTGTAGATCGCCATGCCGATGGTGGCCAGCAGCAGGCCGCACACGACAGTGCAGAACAGCGTGAGCAGCGCATCGGCCACCTTGCGGCGCTTGGGGCTGTAGGGCACCGAGCGGGCGGTGAGCTGTGCCTTCAGCTTGCGCCGCACCACGTAGTCGATCACGAACGAGACGATCGAAGGCAGCAGCAGCAGCATGCCCACCACCGCGCCGATGGAGAAGTTGTGCTGCCCGACCACCTGCTTGAACACATCGACCGACAGCACGTTGAAGTTGCCGCCGATGACCTTGGGCGCGCCGAAGTCGCTCACCACGTAGGTGAAGACCACCGTGGCCGCGCTGATGAGACCGTACTTGCAAGAGGGCAGCGTGATCGTCATGAACTGGCGGAACGGCCGCGTGCGCAGCGCGGTCGCCGCCTCGTACAACCGGCCGTCGGCCAGCGACAGCGCGGTGACCAGGATCATCAGCGCATGCGGGAAAGTGTTGTACACCTCGGCCAGGATGATCCCCGGCGCGCCGTAGATCGACATGCCACCGAGGAGAAACTTGAGCGCCCCCTGGTTGCCGAACCACTGCACGAACGAGATGGCCGACAGCAGCGAGGGCGCGAGCAGCGGGATCAGCGCGATGAGGCGGAACACCGCCTTCAGCGGCGCCGGCATGCGGCTGCGTGTGAGCGCGTAGGCGAAGACGAAGGCGGTGGGCACCGAGATCGCCACCACCGCCGCCGAGACCCAGACCGAGTTCCAGGCCGCACGCAGCAGGCTCGGTGTCTGGAAGTAGGTGATGAAGTGGGCCAGGCCCACGAAGCGGCCGTCCTTGTCCTGCACCGCATGCGCGAGGATGGTGACCAGCGGCGCGATGAGAAACACGAACAGCATCGCCATCACCACGAACAGGATGGCGCGCGCGATGGTTTCGTCGCGGCTCCAGCGCATCGCGGGCCGTGCGGCGAACGAGGACGCCTTCACGGCGGAAGGGTGGGCCAGCGTGTTCATGGCTTGGGCGAGCGTGCGGCCGAGAAGGCGCGGATGCGGTTGGCGCGCAGCGCGATGTCGATGGTGTTGCCCTCGCGGATGTCCAGGTCGTGCAGCTGGTTGAGCGAGAAGTGCAGGCCCAGCACCTGCCCGTGCAGCGCATCGGCCGTCACCTCGGCGATGCAGAGGCCGCCGAGGAATTCGACCTTGGTGACCTTGGCCTGCAGCCTGTTGGGCGTGTCGTCGCCCAGATGCTCGACCGCGCGGTCTTCGGGGCGGAGATAAAGGTTGACGGCCTCGCCGGGCTCGAAGGCGCCGTCGCATGCATCGCATTCGAGCTCCATGTCGCCGACCTGGAAGCGGTGGTTGCCCAGCGCCACCGAACGCAGCACGTTGACCTTGCCCACGAAGTCCGCCACGAAGGGCGTGGCCGGCTGTTCGTAGACTTCCATCGGCGTGCCGACCTGCTCGATCACGCCGTGGTTCATGACCACGATGCGGTCGGCCATCGACAGCGCCTCTTCCTGGTCGTGCGTGACCATGATGGTCGTGATGCCCACCTGCTTCTGCAGCCGGCGGATCTCGCCGCGCAGGCGGATGCGCTCCAGCGCATCGAGCGCCGAGAGCGGTTCGTCGAGCAGCAAGAGGCCGGGGCGGGTGGCGAGCGCGCGGGCGAGAGCCACGCGCTGCTGCTGGCCGCCCGAGAGCTGGCTCGGGTACTTGCTGCCCGAGGTCGGCAGGCCAACGAGCTTCAGCAGTTCTTCGACGCGCGCCTTGATCTCGCCTTTCCGCGCGCGGCTGTTTACGAGACCGTAGCCGATGTTCTCGGCAATCGAGAGGTTGGGAAAAAGCGCGTACGACTGGAACACGATGCCGTAGTCGCGCTTGTCCGGCGAGAGCCACGAGACGTCCTTGCCGTTCTGCAGGATCTGCCCGGCGGTCTGCGTCTCCAGCCCCGCGATGATGCGCAGCAGCGTGGTCTTGCCGCAGCCCGAGGGGCCGAGAAAGCACAGCATTTCGCCGGGGTTCACGCGCAGGTGCACGTCGCGCAGCGCGCTGAAGGTCTCGAAGTCCTTGCGCACGCCGATGATCTCCAGCGCTGCGGGGGCGGCCGTGGTCACCGGATTGGCAATGAACTTGGTGTCGGTCATATCCATTTTTCGCACTCGTCGTTGGCGGGCGTCACCATCGAGGCGGCACCCGCGGATTGAAAGTCGGGAATGCCGCGAGGCTTACTTGGGTTCGGCCTTGCCTTCGTAGCGCTTGCTCCACTCGGCCAGGATGCGTTCGCGGTTCTTGGCCGCCCAGTTGATGTCGTTCTTGGCGAGCAATTTCTCGTAGTTCTCGGGAATGCCCTCGAGCTTCGAGGCCACGCCGGGGTAGGCCACCACGGCCCACCAGGTGGAGGTGATCTGGTTGGCTTCCTTGCTGGCCATCCAGTCGGCAAAGCGCTTGGCCTGGTCCATCTTCTTGCTCGTCTTCATGACGCTGGTGGCCTCGATGTCCCAGCCCAGGCCCTCCTTCGGAAAGATCAGGTCGACCGGAGCGCCCGACTTCTTGACCTGGTGCGCGCGGAACTCGAACGAGATGCCGATGGGGAACTCGCCCGCGCCCGCCTGCTTGCAGGGCTTGGAACCCGAGTGCACGTACTGCGCGATGTTCTGGTGCAGTGCGTCCATGTACTTCCAGCCTTCGGCATCGCCCATGTTCTGCAACCAGGAAGACACGTCGAGATAGCCGGTGCCGCTGGAGGCCGGGTGCGGCATCGAGATGGTGCCCTTGTAGACGGGCTTGGCCAGGTCCTTCCAGGTCTCGGGCTTGGGCAGGCCGAGCTTCTGCGCTTCGACGCGGTTGAAGCAAATGGTCGCGGCCCACACGTCCATGCCGACCCAGGCGGGCGGGCGGGCGCTGTCGGAATAGGCGGGGTTGAGCTCCTTGAAGCCCTTGGGTTCGTACGGAAGGAGCATGCCTTCCTGCTGCAGCAGCGCGAGGCTGCTGGCGGCCAGGCCGGCCACCACGTCGGCCTGCGGGTTGGCTTTTTCAGCCAGCAGCTTGGCGGTGACGATGCCGGTGGAGTCGCGCACCCACTTCACTTCGATGTCGGGGTTGGCTTTCTCGAAGGCGTCCTTGTAGAGCTTCATGGCGTCGGTTTCGAGCGCCGTGTAGACAAGAAGCGGGGTCTTCTGCGCCCACGCCGTGCCGGCCATGAGGCCGAAGGCCGCGACACACAGGGCGGCCGTGAGACGGCGCGTGCTTTGTTTCATCGTCATCTGTTTCTCCTGAGAGGGCTTGCTGTCACTGAAGGGGTGAGTGGCGGGCGCCGGCAATGGGCGTGCCAAGGTCGGTGAACGCAATGTAGATTGACGATTGATGACTGTCAATAAAAGATTGTTGACAGTTTTCAATTATTCGGGAAAATACGCCCCATGGTCACCAGCAATCACTCCGCCGCCCTCGCGTTTCTTCAATCCAGCTCGCTGCCGATGCTGATGCAGGAAGAAATCGAGCGTTTGATCATGACCGGCGAGCTCCCCGTGGGCAGCCGCATCAACGAGAGCGAGCTCTCGCAGCGCTTCAACACCAGCCGCGGTCCGATTCGCGAGGCGCTGCGCGCACTTGAGGAAGCCGGCCTCGTGCGCAACGAAAAGAACCGCGGCGTCTTCGTCCGCGAAATCGCCTTCGAGGAAGCCGACGAGATCTACGAACTGCGCGAGGCGCTGGAAGAAATCATCGGCCGCCGCGTGGCGCTGGCCATCGCGCCCGACGCGATCGAGCGCCTGCGCGCCATGGTCGATGCGATGCGCTCGGCCGCCCAGGCACAGGATGTGGAGCAGTACGCACAGCTCAACCTGCAGTTCCACGAGATCCTGCTCGACACGGCCGGCAGCAAGAAGCTCACCGAGACCTACAAACGCCTCGTGAAGGAGCTGCATCTCTTCAGAATGCGCGCGCTCGACAGCGGCGGTGGCCTGCGGGTCTCGGCCGACGAGCACAGCCACATCGTTGAGGCCATTGCCAGCGGCAACCCCGAGACGGCGGGGCACGCGCTGCGCGAACACGTCGCGGGCAGCCGCTCGCGCATGCACAAGGCCTTTGGCCGCGCCGATTCCGACGCGACCGCGGGATCGAACAACCCACCCCAAAAGGAAGTCTGAAATGACCCAGGAGACACTCGAAGTCAATGCCAGGAGCTACCGCTGGATGGCGCGCCCCGTCGTGGTCGTGTGCGTGGACGGCAGCGAGCCGGCCTACCTCGATGCGGCCATTGCGGCCGGCGTCGCCCCGTACTTCGATCGGATGATCAAGTCGGGCGCCAACCTGCTGGGCGATTGCGTGGTGCCTTCGTTCACCAACCCGAACAACCTGTCGATCGTGACCGGCGTGCCGCCCGCGGTGCACGGCATCTGCGGCAACTACTTCTTCGACCGCGAGCTGGGCCAGGAAGTGATGATGAACGACCCCAAGTACCTGCGCACCGGCACCGTGCTGGCCGCGTTCGCCGATGCGGGCGCCAAGGTCGCCGTGGTCACGGCCAAGGACAAGCTGCGCAAGCTCCTGGGCCATCGCATGAAGGGCATCTGCTTCTCGTCGGAGAAGTCGGACCAGGTGACGATGGAAGAGAACGGCATCGACGACGTGCTCGGCATGGTCGGCATGCCGGTGCCCTCGGTCTACAGCGCGGAGCTCTCCGAGTTCGTGTTCGCGTCGGGCGTGAAGCTCATGGAATCGCGCCGCCCCGACCTCATGTACCTCTCGACCACCGACTACGTGCAGCACAAGGCCGCGCCCGGCAGCCCCGCGGCCAACGCCTTCTACGCGATGATGGACGGCTACCTCGCGCAGCTCGATGCGCTGGGCGCCACCATCGTGGTCACCGCCGACCACGGCATGAACGACAAGCACGGCGCCGACGGTTCGCCCAACGTCATCTACCTGCAGGACGTGCTCGACGAGTGGTACGGCGCAGGCACGGCGCGCGTGATCCTGCCGATCACCGATCCGTATGTGGTGCACCACGGCGCACTCGGCTCGTTCGCCACCGTCTACGCGCCCGACGAAGCGAGCGTGCCTGGCTGGATCGAGCGCATCAAGCAGGTGCCGGGCATGGAGCTCGTGCTCTCGCGCAAGGACGCCGCGCAGCGCTTCGAGCTGCCGCCCGACCGCATCGGCGACATCGTGGTGGTGAGCGAACGCAACACGGTGATCGGCACCGCGGCGAGCCGCCACGACCTGTCGGCGCTCGAAGTGCCACTGCGCTCGCACGGCGGCGTGTCGGAGCAGCGTGTGCCGCTGATCTGCAACCGTCCGGTGACGGGCATCGCTGCCAACCGGCGCCTGCGCAACTTCGACGCGCTCGATATCGCGCTGAACCACGCCCAATAACGACAACGCCTTCCGGAGCACCCCCATGAGCCAAGCCATCCTGAAGCCAGGCACCATCCATCGCGAGGCGTTGCGCATCGCTGGAGAAAAGGTCCATCGCGATCGCACGATCGAGGTCACGTACCCCTACACCGGCGAAGTGATCGCCACCGTGCCCAAGGCCACGCTCGACGACGTGCGCAATGCCCTGCGCATCGCACGCGACTACAAGCCCACGCTCACCCGCTACGAGCGCTACAAGATCCTGATGCGCGCGGGCGAGATCATCGCCTCGCGCCTTGACGAGATGTCGCGCACCATCACGCTCGAGTCGGGTCTCTCCCGCAAGGACTCGCTGTACGAAGTGGGCCGCGCGTCCGACGTGCTGCTGTTCGCCGCCAACCAGGCGCTGGTGGACGACGGCCAGGTGTTCTCGTGCGACCTCACGCACCACGGCAAGAGCCGCAAGGTCTACACGATGCGCGAACCCTTGCTGGGCGCCATCACCGCCATCACGCCGTTCAACCATCCGCTGAACCAGGTGATCCACAAGGTGGCGCCGGCCATTGCGACCAACAACCGCATCGTGCTCAAGCCCAGCGAGAAGACGCCGCTCACGGCGTTCCTTTTGGCCGACATCCTGTACGAAGCGGGCCTGCCGCCGCAGATGCTGTCGGTGCTCACCGGCGACCCGAAGGAGATTGCCGACGAGCTGCTCACCAACGCCGACGTCGACCTCGTCACCTTCACCGGCGGCGTGCCCATCGGCAAGTACATCGCGGGCAAGGCCGTCTACAAGCGCCAGATCCTGGAGCTGGGCGGCAACGACCCGATCATCGTGATGGAAGACGCCGACGTCGAGGAAGCCGCCACGCTCGCCGCCAACGGTTCGTACAAGAACTCGGGCCAGCGCTGCACGGCAGTCAAGCGCATGCTGGTGCATGAGTCGGTGGCCGACCAGTTCGTCGAATTGCTGGTCGCTAAGACCCGTGCGCTGAAATATGGCGACCCGATGGACCCGGATACCGACATGGGCACCGTGATCGACGAGGCCGCGGCCAAGCAGTTCGAGGCGGTGGTCAACGAAGCGATTGCCGCCGGTGCCAAGCTGCGCTATGGCAACGAGCGCCGCGGCGCGCTGTATTCGCCGACGGTGCTCGACCACGTCGACCCGGAGATGACCGTCGCCAAGCACGAGACCTTCGGGCCCGTGTCGCCGGTGATCCGCTTCAAGAACATCGACGAGGCGATCCGCATTTCCAACGGCACGGCCTACGGTCTCTCGTCGGCGGTCTGCACCAACCGGCTGGACTACATCACGCGCTTCATCCGCGAGCTGAACGTGGGCAGTGTCAACGTGCGCGAAGTGCCGGGCTACCGGCTGGAGCTCACGCCCTTCGGCGGCATCAAGGATTCGGGCCTGGGCTACAAGGAAGGCGTGCTCGAGGCGATGAAGAGCTTCACCAACACCAAGACCTATTCGCTGCCCTGGTAATCGCAAGAATCATGAGCCTGAGCCTTGACGACATCGTCGGCCTCTTCGAGACGAAGGGCCATGCGCAGTACGACGGCGAGCCCGTCACGCAACTGGAGCACGCCCTGCAGTCGGCGCACCTGGCCGAGCAGGAGGGCGCGGACAGCGCGCTGATCGCGGCCTCGCTGCTGCACGACCTGGGCCATCTGCTGCACGACTTCGGCGGCACGCCGACGCAGCAGGGGCTCGACGACCTGCACCAGTACCGCTGCCTGCCTTTCCTGCGTGCGCTGTTCGGCCCGGCCACGCTGGAGCCGATCAGGTTGCATGTGGATGCCAAGCGCTTCCTGTGCGCGCGCGAGCCGGGCTATCTGGAGGCGCTGTCGCCCGATTCGAAGCGCAGCCTGCAGTTGCAGGGCGGCGTGTTCGACTCGGCGCAGGCCAGCGCTTTCGAGGCGCTGCCGTATGCAAAGGATGCGGTGCGCCTGCGGCGCTGGGACGACACGGCCAAGCTGGCCGATGCGAAGACGCCGGACCTCGCGCACTACGCGCGGCACCTGGCGATCGCCGCGAAGCCCGTCGCCACGGCGCAGCCGTGAGCGCCGCGCGAGCGTTCGCCATGCAGCGCCGGCAAGCCACGCCGGAAGACATCCCCTTCCTGCTCGCCCTGCGGCAGCGAACGATGAACAGCCACGTCCTCGCTTCCGGAGGCGAAGTCAGCGATGCGCATCACATGGCGCGGCTGATGCATCGCTTCGAGTGCGCCGAGATCCTGCTGCATGAAGGTGCGCCGGTCGGCCTGCTCAAGGTGTCACGCGATCCGCACGAGTGGGTGGTCATCCAGATCCAGCTGGCGCCCGGCTTCCAGGGCGGCGGCATCGGCACCGGCCTGCTGGCCGAAGTCATCGACGAGGCCGCACGCGCGGGCGTCGACCTCACGCTCAGCGTGCTGAAGGCGAATCCGGCAAAGGCGCTGTACGAGCGCTTCGGTTTCGTCGTCGAACGCGAGTCCGAGTTTTCTTTCGACATGCGGCGCAAGCCCTGAAAACCTGCGAGCCCGACATGCGCCCTTTCTGGATCGAACAAGCCCTCTTCAACGACGGCGACCTCGCACCCGCACTGCAGGGCGAACACAGCGCCGATGTCTGCATCGTCGGCGGTGGCTTCACCGGCTTGTGGACGGCCATTCAGGCCAAGCTGCAGGCGCCTTCGCTCGACATCGTCATTATCGAGAGCGACCTCTGCGGCGCCGGTGCGAGCGGCCGCAACGGCGGGTGTCTGCTCACCTGGTCGGCCAAGTTCCTCACGCTGCGCCGGCTGTTCGGCGAACACGAGGCGGTGCGCCTCGTGAAGGCGTCGGAGGCCGCCGTGCAGCACATCGCCGACTTCTGCAAGGCACACGGCATCGATGCGGAGTTGCGGCAGGACGGCACGCTCTACACCGCGACCTCGCAGGCGCAGATCGGCACGCTCGATCCGATGATGCAGGCGTTGGAAGCACGCGGCATCCATTCCTACCGCACGCTGCCGCCGGAGGAGGTCGCGCGGCGCTCGGGCTCTACGCGCAACCTGGCGGGCGTGTATTCGCCGATAGCGGCCACCGTGCATCCGGGCAAGCTGGTGCGGGGCCTGCGCCGCATGGCGATGGCCATGGGCATCCGCATCCACGAGCGCACGCCGATGCTCGACTTCAGCACCGACCATCCGGTCGTTGTGCGCACACCCACCGGCAGCGTGCGCGCGAAGAAGCTGGTGCTCGCGATGAATGCCTGGATGGCAAGTGCCTTCCCGCAGTTCGAGCGAACCATCGCCATCGTGTCGAGCGACATGATCATCACCGAGCGCTGCCCCGAGTTGCTGCAGCGGATAGGGCTGACCGACGGCGTTTCGGTGCTCGATTCGCGCACCTTCGTCTACTACTACCGCAGCACCGTCGACGGCCGCATCATGCTGGGCAAGGGCGGCAACACCTTCGCCTGGGGCGGCCGCATGGCCAAGGTATTCGACGAGCGCTCGCCGTACGAAGCCGAGCTCACGCAGGCCCTGCATTCCTTCTTCCCCGCGTTGAGCGAGACACCGATCACCGCGAGCTGGAACGGGCCGTCGGACCGCTCGGTTACGGGCTTTCCGTTCTTCGGCAAGCTCGATGGGGCGCCGCACATCTACTACGGCTTCGGCTACTCGGGAAACGGCGTGGGGCCGACCTACATGGGCGGGCAGATCCTGTCGTCGCTGATGCTCGACCAGGACAACGCGTGGACGCGCAGCCCGATCACGAACGGCCCGCTCGGCCACTTTCCACCGGAGCCGATGCGCTATGCGGGCTCGATCGTGGTGCGCAACGCGATCCGCCGGAAGGAACTTGCCGAGGACCAGGACCGCCAACCGTGGCTCGTGGACCGCATGCTCAGCAAGCTTGCGAACGCCGCGGGCAAGGCCGACAAGGCTTGAGAAGGTGTGAACGAACCCGCCATGCCCGCTCATCCCGCGCAGGCGCGCGGGCTGCTCGGACACGGCGAATTCATTCCCACCTTCTGACCCGCGAGCGCATTCACCACATCAGCGGTTCGACGGAAACGCGAACACCGCGCCTTCACGCACGCCGGCCGAGGGCCAGCGCTGCGTGATGGTCTTGCGCTTCGTATAGAAGCGCACCGCGTCCGGGCCGTAGGCGTGCAGGTCGCCGAAGAGCGAGCGCTTCCAGCCGCCGAACGAGTGGTACGCCACGGGCACCGGCAGCGGCACGTTGATGCCGACCATGCCGACCTGGATGTTGTCGCTGAACCAGCGCGCGGCCTCGCCGTCGCGGGTGAAGAGGCAGGTGCCGTTGCCGTACTCGTGCGCATCGATCATCGCCATGGCTTCGGCGAGCGTCTTCACGCGCACCACGCCGAGCACCGGGCCGAAGATTTCTTCCTGGTAGATCGTCATGCCGGGCTTCACGCCGTCGAAGAGGCAGGGGCCGAGGTAGTAGCCGCCGTCGTGGCCTTCGACCTTCACGCCGCGGCCGTCGACCACGAGCTTGGCGCCCGCGGCCACGCCCGCATCGACGAAGGCCTTGACCTTCTCGAAGTGCGGCTTGGTGACCAGCGGACCCATGTCGTTGCCGTTGTCGTTGCCGGGGCCGACCTTCATCTTGGCGATCTCGGCCGCGAGGCCTGCGACGACCGCATCGCCCGTGTCGTCGCCGATGGCCACGACCAGCGGGATCGCCATGCAGCGCTCGCCGCACGAGCCGTAGGCGGCGCCCATCAGCGCGCTCACCGCGTTGCCGATGTCGGCGTCGGGCATGACGACCGCGAAGTTCTTCGCGCCGCCCAGCGCCTGCACGCGCTTGCCGTGCGCGCAGCCGGTGGTGTAGATGTATTCGGCAATCGCGGTGGAGCCGACGAAGCTCACCGCCTTCACGCGCGGATCGGTCAGGAGCGCGTCGACCGCTTCCTTGTCGCCGTTCACCACGTTCAGCACGCCCGGCGGGAGACCCGCTTCGAGCGCGAGCTCGGCCACCAGCAAGGTGGAGGAGGGCGTGCGCTCCGAGGGCTTCAGCACGAAGGTGTTGCCGCAGGCCACGGCCATCGGCCACATCCACAGCGGCACCATCACCGGGAAGTTGAACGGCGTGATGCCGGCCGTGACGCCCATTGCCTGGAACTCGCTCCACGAGTCGATGGCCGGGCCGACGTTCTTGCTGTGCTCGCCCTTGAGCAGCTCGGGCGCGTAGCTGGCGTATTCGACGTTCTCGATGCCGCGCTGCAGTTCGCCGTGCGCGTCAGACAGCACCTTGCCGTGCTCCGCCGTGATGAGCGCGGCGATGCGGTCGGCGTTGGCTTCGAGCAGCGTCTTGAGCTTGCTCATCACGCGGGCGCGCTTCAGGGGCGGCGTGTTGCGCCAGGCTGGGAAGGCCGCCTGCGCCGAGGCGATGGCTTGCTCGACCGTGAGCTTGTCGGCGAGTGCGACGCTCTTGTCCGAGAAGCCGGTGGCGGGGTCGAACACCGGCTGCACGCGGGTGCCGCCATCGACGCGCTTGCCGTCGATGAAGTGGCCGATGGTGGCGGTGACGTTCTTGTCGTGTTGCATGTCTTGAGGTCTCGAAAGTGGATCAGGCGGTTTCGGCGAGGGCGTCGGCAAGCGCGTTGACGAGGCGGTCGATCTCGGCCTTCTCCGAGATGAAGGGCGGTGCGAGCTGGATCGTGTCGCCGCCGTAGCGCACGTAGAAGCCCTTCTTCCAGCAGTTCATCGCGATCTCGTACGGGCGGCGTGCGGGCTCGCCCGGCAGCGCGGCGATCGTGAGGCCGGCGGCGAGGCCGAAGTTGCGGATGTCGGTGACGTGCTTGCTGCCCTTGAGGCTGTGCACCGCGTTCTCGAAATGCGGGGCCAGCGTCTGCACGCGGCCGATCATGTCTTCCTTCTGCAGCACGTCGAGCGCGGCGATGCCCGCGGCGCAGGCCACCGGGTGCGCGCCGTAGGTGTAGCCGTGCGGGAACTCCAGCATGTAGTCGGCACCGCCGGCCGCCATGAAGGTGTCGTAGATCTCCTTGCTGGCGACCACCGCGCCCATCGGCTGGGCGCCGTTGGTCACCTGCTTGGCGATGTTCATGATGTCGGGCGTCACGCCGAAGGCGTCCGCGCCGGTGAGCGCGCCGCAGCGGCCGAAGCCGGTGATGACCTCGTCGAAGATCAAGAGGATGTTGTTCGCGGTGCAGATGTCGCGCAGGCGTTTGAGATACCCCTTGGGCGGAATCACCACGCCGGCCGAGCCCGCGAAGGGCTCCACGATCACGGCCGCGATGTTCGAGGCATCGTGCAGCGCGATCAGGTCGAGCAGGCGATCGGCCAGCTCGGCGCCGTTCTCGGACATGCCGCGGGTGAAGGCGTTCGACGCGAGCTGCGTGTGCGGCAGGTGGTCGGCTTCGACGCCCTGGCCGAACAGCTTGCGGTTGGCCGCGATGCCGCCGACGGAAATGCCGCCGTAGTTGACGCCGTGGTAGCCCTTCTCGCGGCCGATCAGGCGCGTCTTGCTCGCCTGGCCCTTGGTGCGCCAGTAGGCGCGCGCCATCTTGAGCGAGGTGTCGGCGGCTTCGGAGCCCGAGCCGGTGAAGAACACGTAGTCCAGGCCCGCGGGCGTCAGCTCCTTGATCTTGTTGGCCAGCTCGAACGAGAGCGGGTGGCCGAACTGGAAGGCGGGCGAGTAGTCGAGCTTGGCGATCTGGCGGCTCACCGCCTCGGTGATCTCGAGGCGGCCGTGGCCGAGGCCCGAGCACCACAGGCCCGAGAGGCCGTCGAAGATCTTGCGGCCGTCGTTGTCGGTGAAGTAGGCGTCCTTGGCCTCCACGATGATCCGCGGATCGGCCTTGAAGTTGCGGTTGCCGGTGTAGGGCATCCAGTGCGCTTCGAGCCAGGCGGCGTCGGTGCGCGCGGTGGGCGTCGGTTCGATGGCGGGCGTTGCGAGGGTCATGGCGCTTCCCGCGCTCAGGCGGGCTCCGGGGTGATGGGATGTGCCCGATTGTTCGCAGAGCCTTCAGTGTGGAGAATGGCGCAATATCAATGTTCACTTGACGATTCATGCAAGTAAAGGCTGAAGCCCAAAACAGTGCTCAAGGCACTCGCAATCGCGCCGTTCTGGGGCAGCTCAGCGACATGGACCTGCGCCTGCTCAAGGTGTTCAAGAGCGTGGTCGACTGCGGCGGCATGGCGGCCGCCGAGCTGGAGCTGAACATCGGCACCTCGACCGTGAGCCGGCATGTGAAGGACCTGGAGACGCGGCTCGGCCTCGTGCTGTGCCGGCGCGGCCGGGCGGGCTTCGCGCTCACGGCCGAGGGGCAGCGGGTGTACGACGAGACGCTGCGGCTGCTGGCCTCGGTCGACGCGTTCCGCGGCGGCATCGACGACATCCATAACCGCATGGGCGGGCAGCTGGAGGTGGCGCTCTTCGACAAGACGGCGACGAATCCGAAGGCACGCATCGGTGAAGCCATCGCGCGCTTCACGGAGATCGCACCGGAGGTGAACCTCGCGGTGCACGTGGGCTCGATCAACGCGATCGAGCAGGGCGTGCTGGAGGGCAACTTCCAGATCGGCATCATCCCCGCGCACCGCAGCTCCAAGAGCCTCGTGTACGCGGACCTGTTCGACGAGACGATGCTGCTTTACTGCGGCAAGGGGCATCCGCTCTTCGACAGCCCGCACGCGAAGCTCACTTGGTCGAAGCTCGGTGAGCACCATTTCGCGGGCCTCGGCTATCACTCGCCGAACATGGAACTGAGCCACCGGGCGAGGCTGTCGCGCAAGGCGACGGGCTTCGACCAGGAGGCGATCGCAACGCTGATTCTTTCGGGGCGTTTCCTGGGCTTCCTGCCCGACCACTACGCGCAGGTGTTCGAGCAGCGCGGGCTCATGAAGGCGGTGCTGCCGGCGCGGTTCAACTACGCGTGCCGGTTCGTGAGCCTGCTGCGGCGCTCGCCGAAGCCGTCACGGGCGGTGTTGGCGTTTCAGGAGTGCCTGGAGAAGGCACACGCGCCTTAGCGCTGCCCGCTCGGCAGCAGCAAATGCTTGGCGCCGATGTGCGCCTCCATCTCGTGCATGTGCGCCTCGGCGTCGACCATGTGCTCGGCCATGAGGCGGCGCACTTCTTCCGCATCTTCCTTGCGATAGGCCGCCAGCAACTGGGTGTGATAGTCGACGTTGGCCTCGCCGAAGTGATGGTGGTCCAGCGCCTTCTTGTAGACCACGAGGTCGCGCAGCAGGTCGTTGAGAAAGCGGCACATGAAGGAGAGCACCGGGTTGGGGCAGGCCTCGGCCAACATGGTGTGAAACGCGAGCTCGGCCTCGCGCTGCTTGCGCAGGTCGTCTTCGTTGGTGGGCTCGATGGTGCAGAGGCGCACGTTTTCTTCGAGCCGTTCGAACTGCTCGGGCGTCAGCCGGCCGACCACGCTCACCGCCAGCTCGGGCTCCAGGGCCTTGCGCAACTGGTAGATGTGATGCCCGTCCAGATGGTGGAAGTGCAGGAAGTTGCGCAGCGGCTCCGACGCGTGGTCCACCGACACCTGCTGCAGGTACGCCCCGCCGCCGGGGCCGGTGCGGATCGAGATGAGCCCGCGCACTTCCAGCGCCTTCAACGCCTCGCGCACCGTGCTCTTCGAATAGCCGAAGAGCTCGATCAGTTCTTTCTCGTTCGGCAGGCGGTCGCCCGGTTGCTTCTTCTCGGCAACGATCCATCGCTTGACGTCTTCGACGATGACGTCCGAGAGCTTCTGCCGCTTGGGGCGGTTTTCTCCCACTTTCATTGAAACGCTCCATGCGGCAACCACGGTGCCCTGGGGTTCATTTCACGATCGGATGGAGACGAATTCATGCGTTCAGAGCGAGGGAGAAGTAGATGTCGACCTGTAGCAGGTATTGGACCTCGGGAAGTGCGCTGGATTTTGGCACGGTGATTGCTAGCGGGTTTTTACCAACATATTAATCCTATTTATCCGCTTAAATTCGCCCGCACTCGCAGGCACCCCTTTCACTTACTTCCACACCACGACCGGAGAACTCCCATGCAACGCAGACACCTTCTTCAGCTGGCCGCCCTGTCGGCCGCCCCAGCTTCGCTCCTGGCGAGCCGCTCGGTCTTCGCGCAATCGGCGGACGCCATCCGCTTCGGCTGCCCGGTCCCGATGTCGGGCGCCTTCGCGGCCAACGGCAAGTTCGCCGACCTGGGCATGAAGCTGGCGATCGAGCAGTACGGGAGTGTTCTCAAGCGCCCGCTGGCCTACACGGTGCTCGACACCGAAGGCAAGCCCGCCACCGCCGTGCGCAAGGTGCAGGAAGCCTCGCAGCAGCAGGGCGCCAAGTTCTTCGCGGGCGGCATCCTGTCGTCCGAAGCGCTGGCCATGGGCAAGGAAGCCGAGAAGGCCGGCGGCCTCTTCATCACCACCGCGGGTGCCGACGAGATCACCGGCAAGGACTGCAACCCCGCCACCTTCCGTTGGTCGGTGCCCACCTTCGGTGCGATCGAGCAGACGGTGCGCCCGCTGATCGCCTCCATGCCCAAAGCCAAGCGCTGGTACACGATCACGCCGCAGTACGTGTTCGGCGACGGCCTCCTGAGTGCTGCCAAGAACATCTTCCAGGAGAAGGGCATCGAGCACGTGGGCAACAGCTACCACTCGCTCAACGAGAAGGAGTTCAGCGGCTACCTCACCAATGCCATGGCCGCCAAGCCCGACGTGCTGCTGCTGCTGAACTTCGGCGCGCAGTCGTCGGCCGCGCTGCGCCAGGCGGTGAGCTTCGGCATGCACAAGAACATGACGATCCTCATGGCCTGGGCCTCGGGCCTGGAGCAGTTCGACGAGCTGGGCGCGGACCTGTGCGACGGCGTGTACTTCGGCGCGCAGTACTGGCACACGGCCGACACCACGCTCAACAAGGACCTGGTCAAGCGCACGGCCGACAAGCTCAAGATCGTGCCCAACTACAGCCTCGCGGGCTCGTACATCTGCACCAAGATCCTGATCGACGGCATCGTCAAGGCGGGCTCGGTCGACCAGAAGGCCGTCATCGCCGCGCTCGAGGGCATGAAGTTCGACGGCCTCACGGGCACCGAGGAAATCCGCAAGGCCGACCACCAGGTCATCAAGGACTACTACCTGCTCAAGGGCAAGGCCAAGTCGAAGATGAAGGATGCGGCGGACTATGTGGACGTGGTGAGCTCCGGCAAGTCCTTCCTCGCCGCAGACAAGACCGGCTGCAAGCTGGCCTGAGCACGCCAAGGACACCGACGCGCCCATGACCGTCTATCTCCTCCAGACCATCAACGGAATCGGCATCGGCATGCTGTATTTCCTGCTGGCCGTTGGCTTGTCCATCGTGTTCGGCCTGCTGCGATTCGTGAACTTCGCGCACGGCGCCTTCTACCTGCTGGGCGCCTACCTGTGCTTCCAGGCGATGCAGTGGGGCCTGAACTTCTGGGCCGCACTGGTGCTGGTGCCGTTGTTCGTCGGCGCGCTCGGCTGGCTCGCCGAGAAGCTGCTGCTGCGTCGCGTGTATGCCAAGCCGCACGAGTTCCACATCCTCGTGACCGTGGGCCTCGCGCTCGCGGTGCAGGAGATCGTCATCGTGTTCTGGGGTCCGCTGGGCAACAGCGTGCCCACGCCCGACCTGCTGCAGGGCGTGGTGATGTGGGGCGACTTCGTCTATCCCAAGTACCGGCTCTTCGTGATCGGCTTCACCGCTGTGCTGGCCGTGCTCCTGTGGTGGGTGCTGGAAGGCACGCGCCTCGGTAGTGCGGTGCGTGCGGGGAGCGAATCGACCGAGATGGTCTCGCTGCTCGGCATCAACGTGTTCCGCGTGTTCAGCCTGGTGTTCGCGCTCGGTGCGGCCACCGCGGCGCTGGCGGGCGTGCTGGCCGCGCCGATCCGCGGCGCCGAACCTTTCATGGGCGTCGAAGCACTCGGCGTCGCCTTCGTGGTGGTGGTGATCGGCGGGCTCGGCAGCTTCGGCGGCGCGCTCGTCGGCGGGGTGCTGATCGGCATCGTGCAGAGCCTCATGAGCACCATCTGGCCGCCGGGGGCGAGCCTGATGATCTACATCGCGATGGGCGCCGTGCTGCTGCTGCGCCCGCATGGCCTGCTCGGCCGCAGAGGGTGAACCACGCCATGCCAAGAAAAATCACTTTCCTCCTGGCGCTTGTCGTCACGCTCGCACTGCCGCTCTTCATGCGCTCGGGCTCGCTCGCGAGCGAGGTGCTGATCTACGCGCTCGCCGCACTGGGCTGCAACCTGCTCTTGGGCTACACGGGGCTCCTGTCGTTCGGGCAGGGCATCTTCTTCGGCCTCGGCAGCTACACCATCGCGATCCTGCTCACACGGCTGCAACTGCCGATGCCGCTTGCGCTGCTGGCTGCCATCGCCATGGGCGCGCTGGGCGCAGCGGTGGTCGGCTGGGTCGCCATCCGCCAGCGCGGCACCTACTTCGTGATGCTCACGCTGGCTTTCGCGCAGATGTTCTATTTCGTGGCGTACACCGCGTCGGGGCTCACGGGTGGCGACAACGGCCTGCTCGATGTGCCGCGTCCCGCGTTCATGGACACGCCCTGGAAGTACTACGCCTTCGTCGCCGTGATGTTCCTCATCGCGTTCGGCCTGCTGCTGCGCGTGACCGATTCGATCTTCGGCCGCACGCTGCTCGCCATTCGCGACAACGAGGACCGTGCGGCTGCGGTGGGCTACAACTTGAAGCGCTTCAAGCTGCTGGCCTTCGTGATCTCGGGCGCCGTCACCGGCCTTGCGGGCGGGCTGCACGCGATGATGACCGGCATCGCGCCGCTGTCGAACGCCGAATACCACACGAGCGAGATGATCCTGGTCATCACCGTGATCGGCGGCACCGGCAATCTCTTCGCCTCGGTGCTGGGCTCGGCCTTCTATGTGCTGCTGGCCGACTGGCTCTCCACGCTGTGGCCGCGATGGCTGCTGCTGCTGGGGCTCCTGCTGATCGGGGTGAGCATCGGCATGCAGCGCGGCCTCTGGGGGCTGGGCGAGGCCATCTGGCGGCGCGTGTTCCGCAAGACGCCGTCCGCCCCTGAAGTGCAGGGAGAAAAAGCATGACGCAACCCGTCCTCATCGAAGCCATCGGCGTCACCAAGCACTACGGCAAGTTCGCTGCGCTCGGCGGCGTGGACCTGAAGATCAAGCCCAACACCGTGCACTCGGTGATCGGCCCGAACGGCGCGGGCAAGACCACGCTGTTCCACATGCTCACGGGCACCGGCACCACCACCGGCGGGCGCATCCTGTTCGACGGTCACGACGTGACGCACGAACCCGACCACAAGCGCGTGCAGCGCGGCATGGCGCGCTCGTTCCAGGTCACGAGCCTGTTCGCTAGCCTTTCGGTGCGCGAGAACCTGCGGGTCGCGGCACAGGGCATCGCGCCGCGACAGGCGATGAATTGCTGGCGCGCACCGGTCGGCGAACGGGCCTGCGCCGAGACAGTGGCCGAGGTGCTCGCACGCATCGGCCTCGAGCGGCTGGCCGACACGCCTGCCAACGTGCTCTCGCACGGCCAGCAACGGCGGCTCGAAGTGGGCATGGCGCTTGCAGCGAAACCCAAGGCGATCTTTCTGGACGAGCCGACCTCGGGCATGGGCATCGACGACCTGGACGACATGAAGCACCTCATCCGCAGCCTGCGCGACGCGCACACGGTGGTGCTGATCGAACACAACATGAACATCGTGATGGACATCTCCGACACCGTGACCGTGATGCAGCTGGGCCGCGTGCTGGCCGAAGGGCTGCCGGGCGACATCCGCTCCGACGCGCGCGTGCGCTCGGCCTACCTCGGCAACATGATCACCGGGGGCAAGGCATGAGCGGAGGGAACATCCTCGAGGTCGAGGCGCTGCACGCGCACTACGGCAAGAGCCATGTGCTGCAGGGCGTGTCGATGCGCGTGGGCGAAGCCGAACTCGTCACGCTGCTGGGCCGCAACGGCGCGGGCAAGTCGACCACGCTCAAGAGCATTGCCGGTGCGGTCACGCCGACGAAAGGCCGCGTGCGCTTCCAGGGCGCCGACATCGCGGGCCTGCCTCCTCACCGCATCGCCACGCGCGGCGTGTGCCTGGTGCCCGAGCACCGCGGCATCTTCAAGCTGCTGACGGTCGAAGAGAACCTGCTGCTCGGCCAGCGGCGCGATTCGCCCTGGCAACTGGCCGACATCTACCGCATCTTCCCGCGCCTGAAAGAGCGGCGCCGCAACGGCGGCGGCCAGCTCTCGGGCGGCGAGCAGCAGATGCTGGCGATCGGCCGCGCGCTGATGAACCATCCGCGCCTCCTGATCCTGGACGAGCCCGTCGAAGGCCTTGCGCCGGTGATCGTCGAGGAGATCGTCGCGCAGCTGAAAACCATCAAGGCCGCGGGCGTCGCCATCCTGCTGGTCGAGCAGAACCTCGAGGTGTGCGTGCAGCTCGCAGACCGCCACTACATCGTGGAGCAGGGCGTGATCGTGCACGAGGCCGGCAACGCCGCCTTCATGGCCGACCACGACGTGAAAGACCGCTACCTCGGCGTCGGTCTCGCCTGAACGCGCCCGTCTTCAAGACCTCATCCGCAGAACCATGACAACAACCATCGAAACTTCTTCCGCACCCGATGTGCGCGCCCTCCGCATCGACGGCCAGCGCCTCTGGGATTCGCTGATGCAGCTGGCCCGGGTCGGCGCCACCGAGAAGGGCGGCGTGTGCCGCCTCGCGCTGACCGACCTCGACCGGCAGGGCCGCGACCTCTTCACGCGCTGGGCGCGCGAAGCCGGCTGCGAGGTGCGGGTGGATGCCATCGGCAACATCTTTGCGCGCCGTGCCGGCCGCAACAACGCGCTGCCGCCCATCACCACCGGCAGCCACATCGACACGCAGCCCACGGGCGGCAAGTTCGACGGCAACTACGGCGTGCTCGCGGGGCTGGAAGTGATCCGCGCGCTCAACGATGCGAAGGTCGTCACCGAAGCGCCGCTCGAAGTGGCGGTGTGGACCAACGAGGAAGGCTCGCGCTTCGTGCCGGTGATGATGGGCTCGGGCGTGTTCGTCGATGCCTTCACGCTGGAACACGCGCTCGCGCAGCGCGACACCGAGGGCGTGAGCGTGGCGCAGGCGCTCGATGCGATCGGCTACGCGGGCACGGTGCCCGCCTCGGCGACCACATCGCCGGTCGGTGCGTACTTCGAAGCGCACATCGAGCAAGGTCCGGTGCTCGAAGCCAATGAACGCGTGATCGGCGTGGTCGAGGGGGCCCTCGGCCAGCGCTGGTACGACGTGGTGGTGCAGGGCATGGAGGCGCACGCCGGCCCCACGCCCATGGAGCTGCGCAAGGACGCGCTGCTCGCCGCCGCCGAGCTCGTGATCGAGGTCAACCGCATTGCGCTCGCGCACGCACCGCATGCGCGCGGCACGGTCGGCTGGATCGACAACTACCCGAATTCGCGCAACGTGATTCCCGGGCGAGTCAAGCTCAGCGTGGACCTGCGCGCGGCGGACGACGTGGTGCTGTCGGCGATGGACGCGGCGCTGAAAGAGGCCGTGCAGCGTCTCACCACTGCCGGCAAGGTCCAGGCGACGGTGGAGCAGGTCGTGTACTTCCCACCGCAGCCTTTCACACCGAAGCTGGTGTCCGCGGTGCGCGACGCCGCAGAGGCGCAAGGCCTCACCTGGATGAACGTGATCAGCGGCGCCGGCCACGACGCCGTGTACCTCGCCCGCGTGTGTCCCACGGCGATGATCTTCGTGCCGTGCCTGGACGGCATCAGCCACAACGAGATCGAGGACGCGGAGCCCGCGCACCTCGAGGCCGGCTGCAACGTGCTGCTGCAGGCGATGCTGCAAAGCGCGGGCGTGGCGGGAGTCGCCGCGTGAAGGCGGCGCTTCGCCGCATCGGCCTTCACCTCCTGGCGATGGGAATGGTCGCCGCATCGACGGGCGCTCTGGCGGCCGGGGAGCCGATCCTGGTCGGGCAGTCCGCGGTGCTCACCGGTCCGTTCACGCCCAACAGCCTCGCGTTCATGGAAGGCCAGACGCTGTTCTTCGATCAGCTGAACAAGGCAGGCGGCGTCGGTGGCCGGCTCGTCAAGATGATCACCTACGACGACGCCTACATCGCCGAGAAGGCCGCGGCCAATGCCGAGAAACTGCTCGGCACCGACCGCGTGGTCTGCCTGTTCGGCACCATGGGCACGGGCATCGGCGCGGCCATGGTGCCGGTGGCGACGAAGTACGACAGCTTCATCTTCGGCGGATTGACCGGCGCGGCGGTGCTGCGCGGACCGAAGGTGCCGATCTATCACGTGCGGGAGTCGTATGCCGACGAGGTCGCGCGTGTGATGAACCACCTGACGACCGTCGGCGTGACGCGCATCGCGATCGTCTCCAGCGACGATGCCTATGGCAAGGGCATCGAGAAGGACGCGGTGGCCGCACTCGAGAAGAACAAGCATCCGGCGCTGCTGTCGCTGCGCTTCGACCCGAAGGAAAAGGACCATCCCGCCATCGCGCAGCAGGTGATCGCGAGCGGGGCGCAGGCGGTGTATGTCATCGCGGCCGGCACGCCGGCCATCAACATCATCCGCTCGCTGGTGGCCGCGCCCGTCCATCCGCAGATCTACACGAACTCGGTGGCGAGTTCGTTCCTTCTCTACAAGGAACTGGGCGACAAGAGCCGCGGCATCGTGCTGTCGCAGGTGATGCCGCCATTCTGGAAGACGCGCTTTCCCATCGTCGACGAGTACCAGCGCGCACGCAAGGCCGCGGGCAGCGAAGGCGACGGCTCCTACCTGGGGCTGGAGGGCTACATCACGGCCAGGGCCTTCGCCGAATCGCTGCAGCGCGTGAAGGGGCCGATCACCACCGAGTCGCTGCGTCGCAGCATCGAGAACTCGCCACCCATGAACCTGAGCGGCTTCCAGGTCGCGTTCCGCCCCGACAACCGCAACGGCTCCAGCTTTGGCGACATCACCATGCTGGGAAGCGCCGGAAAGTTTGCCCAATGAAAGTACTGATCGCACGTCTCAACCACGAGACCAACACCTTCTCGCCCGTGCCCACGCCGCTCGCGGCCTTTGGGCCCGACGGCCCGACCTTCGGCGAGCAGGCCTACGAGGACAACAAGGGCATGCGCACCGCGATGTCGGCCTTCATCGACCTGGCCGAGCAGGCCGGTGCGATGCTGGTCACGCCGGTGTCGGCCTCGGCCAACCCGAGCGGGCCGGTCGATGCCGGGGCCTACACCCTGCTCACGCAGCGCATCGTCGACGCGGCACCGGGCTGCGATGCCATCCTGCTCGACCTGCACGGCGCGATGGTCGCGCAGAACAGCGTCGATGGAGAAGGCGACCTGCTGGTGCGGCTGCGCGCCGCGGCACCGGGCGTGCCCATCGGCGTGGCGCTCGACCTGCATGCCAACGTGACGCCCGCGATGGTCGGCAATGCGGATGTGATCGTCGGCTTCAAGACCTATCCGCACATCGACATGTACGAGACCGGCGAGCATGCCGGCCGCCTGCTGTTCGACCTGCTCGCGGGCCGCAGCAAGCCGGCGATGCGCTGGCACCCGCTGCCGCTGATGGCGCACACGCTGCGCAGCGCCTCGTTCACCGGCGCGATGCAGCGGGCGATCGATGCGGCACGCGCGGCCGAGGCATCGGAGTCTCTCGCGGTCTCGATCTTCGCGGGCTTCTCGCTGTCGGACATCGAGGCGCCCTGCATGAGCGTGGTGGTGGTCGATGCAGAGGCGCCCGAGCGCGCGCAGGCCACGGCCGACCGCATCGGCGCGCAGATGTGGGCCGAGCGCGAAGCCTTCATCTACCGCAGCGAGCCGCTGGCTGAATCGGTCGCGCGCGCCAAGCTGATCGCCAGCGGTGCGACGCGCCCGGTGCTGCTGCTGGACCACGGCGACAACTGCATGTCGGGCGGCAGCTGCGACACGATGGACGTGCTGCAGGAAGCGCTCGCACAGGGCCTGCACGGCATCGGCGTCGGCCCGCTGTGCGACCCCGAGGCCGTCGCCGAGCTGATCGCTGCGGGCGAGGGCGCCGAGGTGACGGTCGCGCTCGGCAACAAGGTGTCGCTCGAAGGCATCGGGCTGACGAAGATGCCGGTGCAACTGACCGGCATCGTGCGCACGATCGGCAACGGCGAGTACGTGATCACCGGCCCCACCTACACCGGCCAGCGCAGCAGCATGGGCCGCACGGTGCTGTTCGACATCGGCGCGGCGCGCATCGTGGTGACCGAACGCACGCAGGAGCCATGGGACATCGGCGTTTTCGAATGTGCGGGGCTCGATCCGCGCAATGAACGCTTTCTTCTTCTCAAGTCGCGCATGTACTGCCGGCCGGTGTTCGAGCCGCTCTCTGCCGCGCTGGTGGAGTGCGACAGCCCCGGTGTCACCAGTTCGGATTACAGCCTGTTCCCGTTCAGCAAGGTGCGCCGTCCAGTGTTTCCGCTCGATGCGATCTGAGGTCGATTGCAAGGCGGAAATCTCACTACCATCGCTTCCCTGAAAAAAGGAAATTCACGTGAAGCGATCCCTTCTGATTCCCGCCGCGCTGCTGGCCCTCGCGTGCGTTGCACCGGCAGAGGCGCAGACCCTGAACTGCAACCGCGACTTCGCGCAGAGGGGCGACTCCAAGTTCACCATCCTGCAGAAATGCGGCGAGCCGGTGTTCAAGGACAGCTTCTGCGCCAGGCCCGACGGCAACAAGCCCGAGGTGATCGTGAACCCGCCGTCTTCGTCCTCGGGTGGCGGCCAGACCGTGATCGTCAACAACAACCGCTGCGACCAGGCCGAGGAGTGGACCTACCGCCCCGGCTCGGGACAGTTCGAGACGATGCTGCTGTTCCGGGACGGCGCGCTCACGAGCATCCGCTACGGCAGCCGCATTCCATGACCTCCCACGTCATCGACGCCTGACGGGCGCGGCGCGACCATTCCTTCACCCCGCGATGTTGCGGGTCGAAACCCTCCAAAGGAATGGTCATCATGAACACCGCTGCACACGACGCCGCCACGATTGCCCAACGCTACATCGCCGTCTGGAACGAAACCGACGCCGCGCGCCGCGCCGCGCTGATCGAAGCCGGCTGGACCGCCGATGCGCACTACGTCGACCCGATCGCGCAAGCCAGCGGCCGCGAGCAGATCAGCGCGCTGGTCGGCGTGGTGCACCAGCGCTATCCGGGCTTCCGCTTCAACCTGCTCGGCAAGGCCGAGGCGCATGGCGACAACCTGCGCTTCTCGTGGACGCTCGGCCCGAGCGGGGCGGAGGACCTGATTCAGGGCACCGACTTCGCGCAGCTCGATGCGGGCAAGCTGCGGTCGGTGACCGGCTTCCTCGACAAGGTGCCGGTCGGCGCCTGAACGAAAGCTGAACGGCGGACGCTCAGTCCGGCGCGCCGGCAGGGCGGCCGCGCCAGAGCTTGCGATACACGGTCGCGCGGCTGATGCCCAGCGCACGCGCGGCCTCCGCCACATTGCCGCGCGCATCGGCCACCGCCTTGCGGATCAGCGCGGTTTCCACATCGCGCAGCCGGGGCCGCGCATCGGGGATCGCCCCGCCCGCGCCGCTGCCGCCGCGCTGGGGCCGCACCTGCACCCGCAGGCCCGACCACAGCGGTACCTCGAGCGCTGCATCGCCGCGGCGGGCGGCGTCGAACATCATGTGCAGCGGGAGCGCGAACAGGTCGTTGAAATGCAGGGCGTGCTGGCCGCGTGCCAGGGGCTGGTGCAGCATCTGCCGCGCGGCGGCGTTGGCGCCGGTCACGTTGCCGCTCGCGTCGATGCAGACCAGGCCCTCGGTGGCCTCGTTACCCGGGTGGCCGGGCCAGGCCAGGTGCAGCAGCAGCTCGCAGGGGTCCTGCATGACCAGCATGTTCTCGATGCTGCGCGCCGAAAGGGTGGCCAGGTGCCGCAGCTCGGGCCGCTCCACCGTCTGCACGCCGCTCAGGTCGAGCATGCCGATGCAGTCGCCCCGGGGACCGAAGAGCGGTGCGCCGGCGCAGCTGTAGACGCTGGTGTCGTCGAAAAAGTGCTCGCCGCGGTGCAGCCACACCGATTCCTGCTCGGCCAGCGCGGTGCTGATGGCCGAAGTGCCGATCGCGCGTTCCGAAAGATCGACCCCGATCCGGCCGATGTCCCGCGCATAGCGGCTGGCGGTGTCGGTGCCGTCGGGCAGCGCGCCCACGTCGATCACGATGCCGTCGGCGTCGGTCAGGATCGCGAAATAGCGTGTGTCGGCAATGGCGCGGGAGAGGCGTTCGATCACCGGCCGGGCGGCCATAACCAGCGCCCGGTTGCGCTCGGCCACCTCACGGCTGGCCGACTGGCTCACCGGATCGAAGCTCACCCGCTGCTGCGGGCGGCGCCCGGCCTCGATGCAGCGCTGCCATGAACGGGTGATCCAGGGGTCGATGCGCACGGTGCTGCGGGCGCACGGCGCGTCGCCGTGGAGCAGCTCGCGCCGGGCTTGGGCAATGGCCAGGGAGCGCTCGGGAGGAGGCGAAACGATCGTGGTGTTCATCGTGTGGGTTCGCGCGGGTGGACCCGCTTTTCCTGGCTCACCGGGGGGCAAGCTGTTTCATTTTGAGAATTTCGAGGGCACTGTGCAAGTGTCAAGGGTTTTGCCTAGGATAGTGCGAAAGGTGGGCATCCAAGATGCTTTCAGCCCCCACAGCCATCACCTTTCACGGAGACAGCCACATGCAGGTCGCTTTCAAGGTCAACGGACGCCCGGTCACGGTCGACGCACCGCCAAACACCTTCCTTGTGCACGCGATCCGCGAGCACCTTCACCTCACCGGAACCCACGTCGGCTGCGACACCGCCCAGTGCGGCGCCTGCACCGTCCATGTGAACGGCCGTGCGATCAAGTCATGCAACGTGCTGGTCGCCCAGGCGGCCGGCGCCGACATCACCACCATCGAGGGCATTGCCGAAGCCGACGGCACCATGCACCCCATGCAGGCGGCCTTCAAGGAGTGCCACGGCCTGCAGTGCGGTTTCTGCACCCCCGGCATGGTCATGAGCGCTATCGACCTGTGCACCCACCACCCCAAGTCGAGCGAATCCGAAATTCGCGAGCTGCTCGATGGCAACCTGTGCCGCTGCACGGGCTACCAGAACATCGTGAAGGCCGTGAAGATGGGTGGCGAGGCGATGGCCTCGGGCACTCCGGTCAAAGCCACCGTCACGGCGTGAAGGGAGCAACATCATGGGTGCTTCCGACTTTTCGAACCTGCCCCATATCGGTGAAGCCCTGCGGCGCAAGGAAGACTACCGCTTCCTGACCGGCGCCGGCAACTACACCGACGACATCACGCTGGCCAACCAGAGCCATGCGGTCTTCGTGCGTTCGCCGCACGCCCACGCGGTCATCAAGTCGATCGACATCGCCGAGGCGCTCAAGATGCCCGGCGTGGTCGGCATCTTCAGCGGAAAGGACATCGAGGGAAAGATGGGCGGCCTGCCCTGCGGCTGGCTCATCAACAACCCCGACGGCACCCCGATGAAGGAGCCGATGCACCCGATCCTTGCGATCAAGAAGGTGCGCTATGTGGGCGACCACGTGGCCATGGTGGTGGCCGAGACGGTCGAGCAGGCCAAGAACGCCGCCGAAGCCGTGGTGGTCGACTATGACGTGCTGCCCGCGCTCGTGAGCGTGGCCGACGCCGCGAAGAAGACCGGCAGCACCACGCTGCACGACGAAGCGCCCGACAACCAGTGCTACAAGTGGGCGCTCGGCGACAAGGCGGCGGTCGACAACGTGTTCACCACGGCCGCGCACATCACCAAGCTCGACCTCGTCAACAACCGGCTCATTCCCAACCCGATCGAGCCGCGCGTTGCCATCGGCAGCTACAGCCGCGGCACCGACGACTACACGCTGTACGTGTCGAACCAGAATCCGCACGTCGAGCGTCTCTTGATGACCGCGTTCGTGCTGGGCCTGCCCGAGCACAAGGTGCGAGTGATCGCGCCCGACGTGGGCGGCGGCTTCGGCTCCAAGATCTTCCTGTATGCCGAAGACGTGTGCCTGACCTGGGCGGCCAAGCAGCTCAACCGCAACATCAAGTGGACGGCCGAGCGCTCGGAGTGCTTCCTGTCCGACGCACATGGCCGCGACCACGTCAGTCACGCCGAGATGGCGATGGACAAGGATGGCAAGTTCCTCGCGATGCGGGTGCACACCGACGCCAACCTCGGCGCGTACCTCTCGACCTTCTCGACCGCGGTGCCGACCATCCTCTACGCCACGCTGCTCGCGGGCCAGTACACGACGCCGCAGATCTACGTGGAGGTCGATGCGTGGTTCACCAACACCTCGCCGGTGGATGCCTATCGCGGTGCGGGCCGGCCCGAGGCCACCTACCTGCTGGAGCGCCTGGTGTCGCGCTGCGCCTGGGAAATGAACCTGGGCCAGGACGAGATCCGCAAGCGCAACTTCATCACCACCTTCCCCTACCAGACGCCGGTGGCGCTGCAGTACGACACCGGCGATTTCCATGCGTGCATGGACAAGGCCCGTGTGCTCGCGGACGTCGAAGGCTATGCGCAGCGCAAGTCGGCGACCGAGGCCAAGGGCAAGTTGCGCGGTGTCGGCTACTCCAGCTACATCGAGGCCTGCGGCATCGCACCGTCGAACATCGCAGGCGCGCTCGGCGCGCGGGCGGGGCTCTTCGAATGCGGCGAGATCCGCGTGCACCCGACCGGCAGCGTGACGGTGTTCACCGGCTCGCACAGCCATGGGCAGGGGCATGAAACCACCTTCGCGCAGGTCGTCGCGGCGCGGCTGGGCATTCCGGTCGAGAACGTCGACGTGGTGCACGGCGACACCGGCCGCGTGCCCTTCGGCATGGGCACCTACGGTTCGCGCTCCATCTCGGTGGGCGGCGCCGCGATCATGAAGGCGCTCGACAAGATCGAGACCAAGGCCAAGAAGATCGCCGCGCACCTGATGGAGGCGAGCGATGCCGACATCGAGTTCGCCAACGGCGAGTTCACCGTCAAGGGCACCGACAAGAAGATCCCGTTCGGCCAAGTGGCGCTCACGGCCTACGTGCCGCACAACTACCCGCTCGACAAGCTGGAGCCGGGCCTTAACGAAACCGCCTTCTACGACCCGACCAACTTCACTTTCCCGGGCGGCACCTACATCTGCGAGGTCGAGATCGACAGGCAGACTGGCGAAGTCAAGGTCGACCGCTTCACCGCGGTGGACGACTTCGGCACCATCATCAACCCGATGATCGTCGAGGGCCAGGTCCACGGCGGGCTCGTGCAGGGCATCGGCCAGGCGCTGCTGGAGAACTGCGTCTACGACAACGAAACGGGCCAACTGCTCACCGGCAGCTTCATGGACTACGCCATGCCAAGAGCGGGCGACTTCCCTCAGTTCAAGCTCGACACCGTGTGCACCCCGTGCACGCACAACCCGCTGGGCACCAAGGGCTGCGGCGAGGCGGGGGCCATCGGCTCGCCGCCAGCCGTGATCAACGCGGTGCTCGATGCGCTGGCGCCGCTGGGCGTCAAGGATTTCGACATGCCCGCTTCGTCCAGCCGCGTCTGGGAAGCCATGCAGAAGGGCAGCACGCCGCAGGACGTGCAAGCGCCCTCGCTCGCCGCCAGCACCCAAGGCCGTCCCGCTCCATAACAACACAGAAGGAATCACACACCATGTACGCCTTCACACTCGAACGGCCCGCCACCGTAGCCGATGCGGCCAAACTCGTTGCAGCGGGCGCCAAGCCGCTCGCCGGCGGCCAGACCCTCCTTGCCTCCATGAAGCTCAGGCTCTCCGCGCCCGAGCAACTGGTGGACCTGGGCGGCATCAAGGAACTCACCGGCATCAAGAAGGACGGCAGCACGATCACCATCGGTGCGATGTCGCGCCACCTCGATGTGGCGAACAACGCCGACGTGAAAGCCGCCTACCCGGCGCTGGCCGACCTGGCCTCGCGCATCGGCGACCGGCAGGTGCGCGCGATGGGCACCATCGGCGGCTCGGTGGCCAACAACGATCCGGCCGCCTGCTATCCGAGCGCGGTGCTGGGCTCCGGCGCCACCGTCATCACTTCGAAGCGCGAAATCGCGGCCGACGATTTCTTCCTCGGCCTGTTCACCACAGCACTGGAAGAAGACGAGCTGATCACCGCCATCCGCTTTCCGATTCCCAAGCGCGCGGTGTACGAGAAGCTGCGCCAGAAGGCCTCGCACTTTCCGCTCGTGGGCATCTTCCTCGCGCAGTACGACAGCGGTGTGCGAGTGGCCGTCACCGGCGCGGGCAACGGCGTGTTTCGCCATGCGGGGCTCGAGGATGCGCTCAACAAGAGCTTCACCGCGTCGGCCGCTGCGGCGGTGAAGATCGATGCGAGCGAGCTCAACAGCGACCTGCATGCGTCGGCCGCCTATCGTGCCAACCTGATCAGCGTGCTCACGCAACGCGCCGTCACCAAGGCCCTCGGCTGAAGCAGCAAGCCGATCACCGGAAGGCGCGACCCCCTCGCGTCTTCCGCTACCCTTCGCCATGATCTTCCCGACCATCGATTCCCTCTCCGAAGGTCTGATGCAGGCCGGCTACTTCGCCGACCGCCGCCTGGCGACCGCCGTGTTCCTCGCGCTCAAGCTGCAGCGCCCGCTGCTGCTCGAAGGCGAGCCGGGCGTGGGCAAGACCGAGCTGGCCAAGGCGCTGTCGAAGGCGCTCAACCGCGAGCTGTTGCGCCTGCAGTGCTACGACGGGCTGGAGCAGCGCGAGGCGCTCTATGAATGGAACTACGCCGCGCAGTTGCTGCACATGCGCGCGGCCGAAGCCACCGGCGCAGCACGCGACGTGGAGGCCGAGGTCTATCAGCCGCACTACCTGATCCGCCGTCCGCTGCTGCAAGCGCTGCAGACGCCCGCGCCGGGCGCGGTGCTGCTGATCGACGAAGTGGATCGCGCCGACGAGCCCTTCGAAGCCTTCTTGCTCGAATACCTGGGCGAGTACCAGGTGAGCATTCCCGAGCTGGGCACCGTGCGCGCTGTCGTGCCGCCGGTCACCATCCTCACGAGCAACCGCACGCGCGAACTCAACGATGCGGTCAAGCGCCGCTGTCTCTATCACTGGCTCGACTACCCCGAGCGCGAACGCGAGCTGGCAATCGTGCGGGCCCAGGTGCCCGAGGCCGGGGAAAAACTCTCGGCGCAGGTCGCCGCCTTCGTCGCGCGGCTGCGCGATGCGCCGTTCGTCAACGCCTTCCAGCGCGCGCCGGGCATCGCCGAGAGCGTCGAGTGGGCGAGGGCGCTGATTGCGCTCGACACCGTCGAGCTCGATCCCGAAGTGGTGGTCGACACCGCCGGCATCCTGTTCAAGCAGCGCGACGACGTGGCGGCGCTCACGCGCGAACTGGCGTCGGACCTGCTCCAACCCGAGGAACCGGTCGCGCCCTGAGCGCGGTCGCAGCCCGAGGCCGCACGCATGGCCGGCATCCAGCAACTCGGCGACGTCCGCAGCGGCAAGCTGGCCGGCAACATCACCGCCTTCGGCCGCGCGCTGCGCCGCGCCGGCGTGCGCACCGATGCGATGCGCATCGCGCTTGCCGCCGAGGCGGTCACGCTGGTGGGGGTGGAAGACAAGCTGGACCTGAGCGCCGCGATGGAAGCCGTCATGGTGAGCCGCGAGCAGGACCGCATGGTGTTCCGCGAACTCTTCGATGCCTGGTTTCGCGACCCCGAGCTGGCGAACAAGCTGCTCGCCCAGATGCTGCCGAGCGCCGAAGGCAAGGCCGAGCCCTCCAAACGCCGGCCGCGCGTGCGCGAAGCGCTGACCGCACCGCGCGACCCCGCGAAGCCGGCCGTGGCCGCCAAGCCCGACAAGGAAATCGAATTCGATGCCGCCATGACATCGAGCGACCGCCAGCGCCTGCAGCACGCGGACTTCAACGCGCTCGGCGCTTCCGAATACCGGCTGGTCGAACGGCTCGCGCGCGACGTGACGCTGCCGATTCCTTCGCTGCCCTCGCGCCGGTTGCGCGTGGCGGGCGATGCAGGCCAGCAGCATGCGCGCATGCACTGGCCCGGCGTGCTGCACGAGGCGGCGCGCACCGGCGGCGAGATCCTGCGCCTGCCGCGCCTCGCCCGGCGGGAGCAACCCTTGCCGCTCCTGGTGCTGGTCGACGTCTCGGGCTCGATGGAGCGCTATGCGCGTCTCCTCCTCGCGTTCCTGCATGCCTCCACCCGGCGGGCCGGGCGGCGCGACGTGTTCGCCTTCGGCACCCGGCTCACTGACCTGACGCCGGCCTTCCGGCTGGCCGATACCGACGCCATGCTCGGCGCGGCCGGCGTCGCTATCGACGATTTCGCGGGCGGCACGCGCTTGGGCAGTTCGCTGGCCGAACTCCGGCGCTTCCATGCGCGCCGCCTCACGGGCCGCCGCACGCTGGTGCTGGTGATCAGCGACGGCCTGGACACCGGCGAGCCGGCCGTGCTGGAGAACGAATTGCTCTGGCTCAAGCGCCATTCGCGCCGGCTGCTGTGGCTCAACCCGCTGCTGCGCTTCGAGGGCTACGCCCCTCTGGCGCGTGGGGCCACCGTGTTGCACCGCCATGCCGACGCGATGCTCGCGGTTCACAATCTCAGTGCCCTCGAACAACTGGCCGCCAGCCTCGCCGCGCTGATGCGGTCCGGCCGCTAGGGCCCCGGAATAAAACAAGGAAGAACCACCATGGAAATGCTCGGAAACCGCCGCCTCGGCGTCACCCAACAACAGGCCTGGGAAGCGCTCAACGACCCCGAGACGCTCAAGAAGTGCATTCCCGGCTGCGACAAGTTCGAGCTCACCGGCGACAACCAGTACAGCGTGGGGCTCGCACTGAAGATCGGTCCGGTGTCGGCCAAGTTCAGCGGCAAGGTGGTGCTGTCGGACATCGTGGCACCCGATGGCTACAAGCTCACCTTCGAAGGGCAGGGCGGCGTGGCGGGGTTTGCCAAGGGCTCCTCCAGCGTGACGCTCAAGCCGGTTGCCGGCGCAGTCGAAGCGCCCGTTGCCGCAGATGCCGCACCCGTTGACGGCGTACCCGCCGAAGCCGCGCCGGCTTCGGCCGGCTGCGAACTCGACTACACCGTGCAGGCGCAGGTCGGCGGCAAGATCGCCCAGCTGGGCCAGCGCCTGATCGACGGCGCCGCCAAGTCCACCGCCGACGATTTCTTCAAGCGCTTCGAAGCCGAGATGCAGAGCCGCTACGGCCCGCCGCCGGCCGCCGCCGCGGAAACGGCCGAGGCACCGGCCGAGAAGGCCGGCGTCATGTCCGGCCTCATGAAGAAGATTGGCCTCGGCAAGAAGGACGAGAAGGACACCCCCGACGCACCGGGCGGCGGCGCGAACTGAAGACAACGACGCCATGGAAAACCTCGACGTCATGGTCCTGCGCACGCTGCGCGACTGGCGACAGGCCGGCAAGCGCGCGCTGCTGACCACGGTGGTGCGCACCTGGGGCTCGTCGCCGCGGCCGGTCGGCTCGATCATGGCGCTGGCGGACGACGGCGCGGTGGTCGGTTCGGTCTCGGGCGGCTGCATCGAGGACGACCTGATCGCGCGCTACAGCCACGCGCATGGCAACGGCGAAGACGTGCCCCTGGGCACGCCGCCCGCGCTCGTGAAGTACGGCATCACCGCCGACGAGGCGCACCGCTTTGGCCTGCCCTGCGGCGGCACGCTCGAACTGCTGCTCGAATACGATCCCGACGCCACCTCGCTCGACACCCTCGTGGCCGAGCTTGAAAAAGGCCATCTCATGCAGCGCACGGTGACGCTAGCCACCGGCGCGGTACAGCTCGCCGAAGCCACCGCACCCGACGAGCTCAAGGTGGACGACACCGAACTCACCAACACCTTCGGCCCCGAGTACCGCATGCTGCTGATCGGCGCCGGCCAGCTCGCCGAATACCTTGCGACCATGGCCAAGTTCAGTGGCTTCGCGGTCACGCTGTGCGACCCGCGCGCCGAGTACCGCACCGCATGGTCGCTGCCGGGCGTGACGATCACCACCGAGATGCCCGACGACGCGGTGCTGGCCTTCCGGCCCGACCGCCGCAGCTGCGTGGTCGCGCTCACGCACGACCCGAAGCTCGACGACCTCGCGCTGCTCGAAGCCTTGCAGAGCGACGCCTTCTATGTGGGCGCCATCGGCTCGCGCCGCAACGCCGAGGCGCGGCGCGACCGCATGATCGAGCACTTCGACCAGACCGACGAATCGCTCGCGCGGCTGCGTGGCCCGATCGGCATCTACATCGGCAGCAAGACGCCGCCGGAGATCGCGGTGAGCGTGATGGCGGAGATCCTCGCGGTGAAGAACACGGTGCCGCTGCCGCGCGAGATGGAAGTGGCACGCGCCAAGGAGCGGCTGGCGGCCTGAGCTGCCTACTCTTCCTCGGCCATCCGCTTGGGAATCGGCACCTGGTCCGAATGCGCGGCGGCGGGCACGTCGCCGCCCTTTTGCCGCTCGCGGAACAGCGCCGCGCGCATCAGGAAGATGGTGGTGACCGGCGTGGTGAGCGCCACGAAGAGCACGATCAGCGCCGCGTGCAGGAACAGGCCCTGGCTCTGCACCGAGAAGTAGACGATGGTGGCGACCGTCATCGACCACACGCCGCCAGTGGCGCCCAGTGTGGGCGCATGGATGCGGCGAAAGAAGGTCGGCAGCCGCACCAGGCCGAAGGAGCCGATGGCGGCGAAGGCTGCGCCCATCACCACGAACACGGCGGTGACGATCTCGGCCCAAAGAGGGAGTGGACCCACGATGGCATCGGTCATTCGATCACCTCCCCGCGCAGCAGGAACTTGGCCATCACCGTCGAGCCGACGAAGCCGAACAGCGCGATCAGCATGGCGGCACCGAAGTACACGTCGCTCGCATAGACGATGCCCAGCACGAGCATCATCAGCATGCCGTTGATGTAGAGGCAGTCCAGCGCCATCACGCGGTCTTGCGCGGAGGGGCCGATCAAGAGGCGCGCGACGGCGCACAGCATCGCCACCGCCAGCAGGAACAGCGCGAACTTGAGCGACCAGAAAAGGATGGGCGTCATGATTCGAAGATCTCCATCAGCGGACGTTCGTAGCGGGTCTTGATCTGCGCGATGAAGGCCGCCTCGTCCTCCAGGTCGAACACGTGGATCAGCAGCACGCTGCGGTCGAAGGCGACCTCGCCCCAGGCGGTGCCGGGCGTGAGGCACATGATCATGGCGAGCATCGCGAGGCCGTTGGGGTCGCGCATGTCCAGCGGCACGGAGACGAACTTCGACTGGATGTGCTCACTGCGCCGGCTGAGCAGCGCGCGCGTCACCGCGAACACCGAATGCGACATGTCGTACAGCACGACCAGCCAGAGCCGCAGCGCCACGCCCGGACGGCGCATGCGCACCGTGGCCGGCCTGAGGCTCTTGGTCAGCAGCGGTACCGCGATGGCGAGCAGCACGCCGGACACCAGCGTGCTGGCCTCGACCGACTGGTTGAGCAGCAGCCAGACGATGAAAAGCGCAACCGAAAGCGGCGGCGAGGGGATCAGGCGTTTCATGGCGCGGCGCCCTTCGCTTCGGCCTTCGACGGATTCGGCACCTGCCGCGCGCCCATCACCGCCTCGCGGTAGGCGCTGGGCATGCGCAGGCCCTCGGCGGTGGCCATCGCATGGCGCATCACCGGCTCGGCCCAGACGGTGAGGGCGATGCAGGCGGCGATCAGGCCCGCCACGGGCAGCACCTCGAGCGCGGGCAGCGAAGGCAGGTTCGCATGCGGCTGGGTCCAGAAGTGGCGGATGCCGGTGCGCGTGAGCGCGATCAGCGCGAGGAAGCCCGAGGCGATCAGCAGCACCAGGAAGGTCCAGCCCGCGGCGGTGGGTGCGGCGCTCCCGCCCAGGAGACCCGAGAGCATCGCGAACTTGCCGACGAAGCCCGACAGCGGCGGCAGCCCGGTGAGCAGCAGCGTGCAGATCATGAAGCTCAGGCCCAGGAAGGCGACGCCGGCCGGAATGGCGCGGCCGTAGAGCGCCTGTGCGTCGTCGTCCAGGTTCACGTCGCTGAGCGCGCGCAGGTCTTCCGCGAGGAAGGGCGCGTTGCCCGCGGCCTCGTGCGGCGCCACGCTCATGCCCGCGTTGCGCCAGCGCTCGATCATGTCGGTGAGGAGGAAGAAGGCGCTCACCGCGAGCGTCGAACTCAAGAGGTAGAACAGCGCGCCGGCCCAGACGGCAGGCTGGCCCAGCCCCACCGCCGCGAGCAGCGTGCCAGCCGAGATCAGCACGCTGAAGCCCGCGAGGTTCGACAGGCGCTGCGTGCCGACGATGCCGATGGCGGCGACGAACAGCGTGGCGATGCCCGCGCCGATCAGCACCACCTGGCCGAACGCCGCCGAGTCACCGGTGTCGGGCGCGAAGAGCACCGTCCACAGGCGCAGCACGGTGTAGACGCCCAGCTTGGTGAGCAGCGCGAACACCGCGCCCACCGGCGACACCGCCGCGCTGTAGGCCGGCACCAGCCAGAAGTTGAGCGGCCACGCGCCGGCCTTGGCGAAGAAGGCAGTGAAGAGGATGGCGGCGGCCGCGTGCACCAGGCCGCGGTCGGCCGGCGCGAGCTGGGCGATGCGCAGCCCCAGGTCGGCCATGTTCAGTGTGCCGGTGGCGCCGTAGAGCATCGACGCGCCGATCAGGAACAGCGACGAAGCCGCCAGGTTGATCGCGATGTAGTGCAGCCCGGCCTGCACCCGCAGCCGGCCGGAGCCGTGCAGCAGCAGGCCGTAGGAGGCGGCCAGCATCACCTCGAAGAACACGAAGAGGTTGAACAGGTCGCCGGTGAGGAAGGCGCCGTTCAGGCCCATGAGCTGCAACTGCAGCAGCGGGTGGAAGTGCACGCCCGCGCGGTCCCAGCGCGAGGTGGAGTAGATCGAGGCGGCGAAGGCGACCACGCCGGTGAGCGCCACCATCATGGTCGAGAGCCGGTCCGCCACCAGCACGATGCCGAAGGGCGCGCGCCAGTTGCCGGGCAAATAGACGCCGATGGAGCCCGGCCCGCCGCCGGTGTCGGCCGCGTTCACCCAGCGCAGCAGCGCGAGCGCGGCCAGAAGGCCCACCAGGCCCGAGACCACGCTCAGGAACGACTTGGCACGGCGCCGGTTCTCGCCCAGCAGCAGCATCAGCGCGGCGGTGAGCATCGGCACGAGGATCGGCACCGCCACCAGGTGCGGCATGCTGAATTCGAGCAGCTGGTCGAGCAGGCGGAAGAGTTCGCTCATTCGCGGGCCTCTTCCTGTTCCTGGCGCTCTTCACCGTCCACGTGGTCGGTGCCCGTCAGCCCGCGGGAGGCCAGCAGCACCACGAGGAACAGCGCGGTCATCGCGAAGCCGATGACGATGGCGGTGAGCACCAGCGCCTGCGGCATCGGGTCGGCGGTGTTGGCCAGCGTGGCCGCGAAGCCGGCAATCAGCACCGGTTCGCTGTCGACCTTGAGCCGGCCCATGCTGAAGATGAAGAGGTTGACCGCGTACGAGATGAGCGTGAGGCCCATGATCACCTGGAAGGTGCGCGGGCGCAGCAGCAGGTAGACACCCGAGCCGGTGAGCACGCCGATGGCGAGGGCGAGCACGATTTCCATCAGTGCGCTCCCTCCGCGGCTTCGGATTCGGCCTGCGCTTCTTTTTCGGCCTGCTCGTCGGCCCAGCGGTGGCTGCGGATGGACTGGTGGGCCAGCGCGGTGAGGATCAGCATGGTGGCGCCGAGCACCAGCGCGAACACGCCGATGTCGAAGAAGAGGGCGCTGGGCACGTGGATGGCGCCCAGCACCGGCAGGTGCAGGTGGGCGGTGTGCGTGGTCAGGAAGGGGTAGCCGAAGAACACCGCGCCGCTGCCGGTGGCGAGCGCGAACAGGAGCCCGATGGCGATCCAGCGGCGCGGGTAGATGCGCAGGTGCTCCTCGACCCATTCGGTGCCCGAGACGATGAACTGCAGCACCAGCGCCACCGACATCACCAGCCCCGCGACGAAGCCGCCGCCCGGCGCGTTGTGGCCGCGCATGAAGAAGTAGACCGACACCAGCACCGACAGCGGCAGCAAGAGGCGCACCAGCACGGCCGGCACCATCAGGTAGCCCACGGCGGTGTCCTTGGCGCGGCGCGGATTCAGCAGATCGCTGCTGCCGTCGTCGGACTGCGCACGCTGCTGCGGCGGCAGCGCCATCGACTCGATGGCGGGGCGAAAGCGCCGCAGCAGTGCGTACACGGTGAGCGCGACCACGCCGAGCACGGTGATCTCGCCGAAGGTGTCGAAGCCGCGGAAGTCGACCAGCATCACGTTGACCACGTTGGTGCCGCCGCCCTCGGTGAGAGCGCGCTCCAGGAAGAAGGGCGAGATGCTCTGCGGGAAGCTGCGCGTCATCATGGCCCAGGCCAGCGCCGCCATGCCGCAGCCGGCCACGGTGGCCACCAGCAGGTCGCGCCCGCGCCGGCCCCAGGGGCGAAGGCGGGCGCGCGCCGTTTGCACCGCGTCCTTGCTGCGCATCGGCAGCCAGCGCAGGCCCAGGAGGATCAGCACCGTGGTCACCGCCTCGACCACCAGTTGCGTGAGCGCGAGGTCGGGCGCCGAGAACCAGATGTAGGTCACGCACGAGACCAGGCCCGCGCCCGCGGCCAGCATCAGCGCGGCGAGGCGGTGGAACTTGGCCTGCCAGGCCGCGGCGATCGCGCAGACGCCGCCGATCAGCCAGGTCATGGCGAACATCGGCGAGAACGGCAGCAGCTCGCGCGTGCCGGTGCCCGCGGGCGTCTGCTTCAGCGCGGCGAAGGCGCCGGCCACCGCCACGACTACGAGCAGCAGGAGCTGGGTCTGCATGCGGCGCGTGCCGAAGAGGCGGCGGCTGCGCCGGCCGGCTTCGCTCAAGAGCGCGAGCAGGTGCTCGAAGATGACCTGGCCGTCGAAGCGATGCAGGAGCGGCGTGTGCTCGAGGCCGCCCCCCGCGCGGCGGCGGCGCTGCAGCAGGTAGAGCGCGGCGCCGCCTGCGAGCGCCACGAAGCTCATCACGAGCGGCAGGTTGAAGCCGTGCCACACCGCCAGGCTGTACTCCGGGAGCGTGCCGCCGACCACCGGTGTGGCGGCGGCCGCCAGCATCGGCCCCACGGACCACGCCGGCGCCACGCCCACCACCAGGCAGATCAGCACCAGCAGCTCGACCGGCACGCGCATCCAGTGCGGCGGCTCGTGCGGGTGCTTGGGCACCTCGTCGCCGCAGGGCGGGCCGAAGAACACGTCGAACACGAAGCGCGCGGAATACGCCACGCTGAAGATGCCGGCGATGGTCGCGATGACCGGCAGGCTGAAATCGACCCAGGGCGTGGACTGGATGAACACCGTCTCGGCGAAGAACATTTCCTTCGAGAGAAAGCCGTTGAGCAGCGGCACGCCGGCCATCGAGGCGCTGGCGATGATGGCCAGCGTGCCGGTGATGGGCATGAGCCGCATCAGGCCGCTCAGCTTGCGAATGTCGCGCGTGCCGGTCTCGTGGTCGATGATGCCGGCGGCCATGAAGAGCGAGGCCTTGAAGGTCGCGTGGTTCATGACGTGGAACACCGCCGCCACCGCCGCGAGCGGGCTGTTCAGGCCCAGCAGCAGCGTGATGAGCCCGAGGTGCGAGATGGTCGAGTAGGCCAGCAGCGCCTTCAGGTCGCGCTGGAACATCGCGATGAAGCCGCCGAGCAACAGCGTGATCGCACCCGCGCCGCCTACCAGCCAGAACCACTGCTCGGTGCCCGAGAGCACGGGCCACAGGCGCGCCATGAGGAACACGCCCAGCTTCACCATCGTGGCCGAGTGCAGGTAGGCCGACACCGGTGTGGGCGCGGCCATGGCGCGCGGCAGCCAGAAGTGGAACGGGAACTGCGCGCTCTTGGTGAAGGCACCGAGCAGGATCAGCACCAGCGCCACCGGGTAGAGCGCGTGGGCGCGGATCGCGTCGCCCGAGGCCAGCACCACATCGAGCTCGTAGCTGCCGGTGATGCGGCCCAGCACCAGCACGCCGGCCAGGAGGCACAGGCCCCCCGCGCCCGTGACGGTGAGCGCCATGCGCGCGCCGCGCCGCGCGTCGCGGCGGTGGTGCCAGTAGCCGATCAGCAGGAATGAGAAGAGGCTGGTGAGCTCCCAGAACAGCACCATCTGGATGAGGTTGCCCGAGAGCACCACGCCCATCATCGCGCCCATGAACGCGAGGAAGAACGAGAAGAAGCGCGGCACCGGGTCGGAGGCCGACATGTAGTAGCGCGCATAGAGCACCACCAGCGCGCCGATGCCCAGCACCAGCATGCAGAAGAGCCACGCGAAGCCGTCCATGCGGAACACGAGGTTCAGGCCGAGGGCGGGGAGCCATTGGATTTCCTGCCGCAGCACGTTGCCATGCGCGATCTGCGGAAAGAACCACGCAGTCTGGATGGCGCAGCCCAGTGCGACGAGGCCCGCGAGGGTCGACTCCCTGTTGCGCGCGTTGGACGGCATCAACGCGGCCAGCACGCTGGCAATGAAGGGGAGTGCGACGAGAAAGACCAGGGGCATTGTGGTCAATTCTATCGACCGACCCCCTGGCGGCCCTTATCTATAACCGTGGGACATAGGGCAGTTTTGGCTGCGGGCTCAGCCCGAGAAGGCCTGCACGGTGCGCAGGCCGAGCCAGGTCATGCAGAGCGAGCCGCCCAGGTGCAGCGCGATCGTGCCCAGCGCGAGGCCGAACCGGCCGCCGACGAGCATGCCGACGACTTCGGCCGAGAAGCTGGAGAAGGTGGTGAGCGTGCCGAGGAACCCGGTGATGACCATGAGCCGCCACGCGGGGTCGATGTCGGGCAGGCCATTGAAGAAGCCGATGGCCACGCCGATGAGATACCCGCCGATGAGGTTGACGGCGAGCGTGCCCCAGGGGATCACGCTGCCGGGGTTGAGCCAGAGGGCGAAGCCCCAGCGCATGAGGGCGCCGATGCAGGCGGCGAGACAGATGACGAAGGCGTTCAGCAGCATGGTGCGGCGATTATCCGCAGCCCGCCTACTTCTCTTTGCCCATCACCACGTCCGGCAGGATGGTCACGATGCTCGGGAACAGCGTGATCAGCACGATGCACAGCACCAGGCAGAAGAAGAACGGAATCGCCGCCTTGGCGATCACATTGCTGTCTTTGCCCGTCATGTTCTGCAGCACGAAGAGGTTGAAGCCCACCGGCGGCGTGACCTCGGCGATCTCCACCAGCAGCACGATGAAGATGCCGAACCAGATCAGGTCGAACCCCGCCTTCTGGATCATCGGCAGCACCACCGCGCTGGTCAGCACGATCATCGAGATGCCGTCCAGCGCCGTGCCCAGCACCAGGTACACCACCACCAGCGCGCCGATCAGCGCGTAGGGCGACAGGTGCATGCTGTCGACCCACTCGGCCAGCTCCCGCGGGATGCCGGTGAAGGCCATGGTCTTGGTGAGGAAGGCGGCGCCCGCCAGGATGAACATGATCATGCAGCTGGTGCGCGTGGCACCCATGATCCCGTCCTTGAAGTTCTTCCAGGTGAGGCTTCGGCCATAGGCCGCGATCGCCAGCGAGCCCAGCACGCCGAAGGCCGCGCACTCGGTGGCCGTGGCCCAGCCCGCCACCAGCACCCAGACGATGAAGACGATCAGCAGCGCGCAGGGAATCAGGTTGCCCGAGAGCCGGATCTTCTGCATGAAGGTGGTCGGCGGATCGGCCGGCGGCACCTGGTCGGGGTGGCGCAGGCTCCACCAGCCGATGTAGCCGGAGAACAGCAGCATCAGCAGGAAGCCCGGCAGGAAGCCGGCCAGGAAGATGCGGATGATCGAGGCGTCCGCCGCCACGGCATACACCACCATCGTGATCGACGGCGGGATGAGGATGCCCAGCGTGCCCGCGGTGGCCAGCGAGCCGATGGCCAGCTTCTCGTTGTAGCCGCGGCGCTTGAGCTCGGGCAGCGCCACCTTGGCGATGGTGGCGCAGGTGGCCGCCGAGGAGCCCGAGACCGAGCCGAACACGCCGCAGCCGAGGATGGTGGTGTGCATCAGCCGGCCGGGCACGCGGTTGAGCCAGGGGCGCAGACCCTCGAACATCTCCTCGCTGAGCTTGGTTCTGAACAGGATCTCGCCCATCCAGATGAACAGGGGCAGCGCCGCGAGCTCCCAGCTCGCGTTGCTTTCCCAGAAGGCGGAGAACAGGTTCTTGCCCGGCAGCGTGTTGGTGAAGAAGGCCTGGCCGACCCAGCCGACGATGGCCAGGGTCATCGCGATCCAGACGCCGCCCGCCAGGAGCAGCAGCATGATCCCGAGCAGCAGCGCGCCCATCCAGAGGTTTTCGAACATCGGAGTGTCTGTCTTGGTGTTGTGGTGGTGGTCGTCGTTCTGACGTTCAGACGTCCGAGGAGAAGTCGCCCGCGGCGTGGCGCTCTTCGATGGCGCGCTGGTAGCTCGGCTTCTCGCCGCGCACCACACCCACCAGCTCGTCGACCATGGCGATCAGGAGCAGCCAGCAGCCGATCACGAAGGTCGATTGCGGGATCCAGATCGGAATCACCACGAGGCCCGTCGCCATCTCGGCAAATTCGTAGCTCTCGTAGGTGAAGCTGGTGGCCCAGTAGGTCAGGTAGGACACGGACACGGCTGCGATCAGCAGGCAGGTCACGTCGAGCGCGCGCCGCGCTTTGGGGGACACCGCTTCGAGCAGCAGCGTCACGCGCACGAAGTCGCCGTGGCGGAAGGCATGCGCCATCGCGAAGAACGCAGCGGCGGCGCACAGCCACGAGACGATGTCGTTGAGCCCGCTCACATGCCAGTTCATCTGCCGGCCCACGCCGGCCAGGATCATCAGCACGAAGATCAGGAACACGCAGAACGCGCCGAGCGCGCCCGCACCGTCGTACAGGCGATCGAGGAACCGGCGCATGGCTTACTTCTTCTTGTAGGCGTCGATGATGGCGGCGCCGTCCGGTCCGGCGGCTTTCAGCCAGTCGGCCTGCATGATGCCGCCGACCTGGCGCATGTCGGTGTCCAGCTTGGGCGAGGGCTTGTGCACCTTCATGCCGCGTTCGGCCAGGAGGCGCTTGTATTCGTCGTTCTTCTCCTGCGCGATCTTCCAGCCGCGGGTCTCGGCATCGGCTGCGGCCTTGATGACGGCGGCCTTGGTGGTGGCGTCGAGCGCGTCGAAGGCCTTGGCGTTCACCAGGATCGCGTTCTTCGGGATCCAGGCCTGCGTGTCGTAGAAGTTCTTGATGTGCTCGTAGGTCTTGGTGTCGTAGCCGGTGGAGCCCGAGCTCATGTAGCTCTCGATCACGCCGGTGGCCATGGCGGCGCTCAGTTCGGCCTGCTGGATCTGCACGGGCTGCGCGCCGATCAGTTCGGCAATCTTGGCGGTGGCCGGGCTGTAGGCGCGCCATTTGATGCCGCGCAGGTCCGCCACCGAGCTGATCTCCTTCTTCGAGTAGATGCCCTGCGGTGCCCATGGCACCACGAACAGCACCTTGATGCCTTGGGCGGCCAGGAGCTTTTCCATGGCGGGCTTGGAGGCGTCGTAGAGCTTCTTCGCTTCCGGGTAGGTGGTGGCCAGGAAGGGCACGCCGTCCAGCGCGTAGATCGGGTTCTCGTTCGCGAAGTTGGCCAGGAGGATCTCGCCGGCCTGCGCCTGGCCGCTCTGCACGGCGCGCTTGATCTCGGGCGCCTTGAACAGCGATGCGTTGGCGTGCACCGTGATCTTGACCTTGCCGGCGGTGGCCGCGTCCACATCCTTGGCGAACTGCGTGATGTTTTCGGTGTGGTAGTTGGTCGCGGGGTACGCGGTGGGAAGGTCCCACTTGGTCTGCGCGAAGGCTGCGGCGCCCAGGGTGAGGCCCGCGAGGGCAATGCCGAACTTGTGATTCATGAACGCGCTCCGGAATGTAGTGAAAGCAAAACGAAAGGAAGCATACGTGCAAATTTCGGGCCACTTCCTGAGGCATTTCCCTGCCATGTTGCGTGCGTGCGGCAAACCGTGCGCGCATGAAAAAGCCGCCTCGGAGGCGGCTTTTGCTGTGGCTGTATGTGCGCGGTCAGGGCTTGGGAGCCTTGGGGGCCTTTGCCTCCTTCGGTGCTGTGGCGGCCGCACCGCCGAAGGCCTGGCCGTTCACCGTGAGGCCCTCGGCCGAGAGCTTCTGGGCCTTCTTCTCCTTCACACCTTTCACCCGTTGCATGAGATCGGGCCAGTCCTTGAACTCGCCTTGCTTGCGCGCCTCGATGATGCGCTTGGACATGGCGGGTCCGACGCCATTGAGGCCGTCGAGTTCGGCTTCGGTGCCCTTGTTGACGTCGACAGCAGCGAACGAAGCGACCGCGAACAGCATGGGCGAGAGGGCCAGGATCTTCTTGAACATGATTGAAAAACTCCCTGATTTGTAGGTATGACTGACAGCCGACAAATGCGTCGGCTGGCGTTCAACGAGACCAGGGAAAGGGGCGTTGACGACCTCGCCGCCCCGGTGACCATTGTTCCGAAACGTGGTCGGAACCTTGCTCAGAGTTCTTCGACGCGGCGCGGCGGATAGCTGTCCCAGGCCTGGCAGCCGGGGCAGTGCCAGAAGTACTGGTGCGCCTCGAAGCCGCAGGCGGCGCAGCGGTAGCGCATCAGCGGACGGGTGGCCTGGTCGAGCGCGCGCTGCACCTGCGGATGGAACTGCTCGTGCTCGAACTTTTCGCCAGCCAGCCAGCGCGATGCCGCGACCAGCGAGGGCTGGTGCGCGAGGTGGGCGATGTAGCCGTCGCGCGGGGCGGGGGGCTGTTGCTCGTCGGTGGCGGTCGTCGTCGATGGGCTGCCGCCCAGGGCGATCAACGCCTCGAGCACGTCGATCGATGGCGACTCAGCATAGCGTCGCTGCAGCAGCGCGAGCGCCTCGGCTTCGCGGTGCGCTGCCACGGCGGCCTGTTGCAGTGCCGCGGCATACAGGGGCAGTGCGAGGGGCGCGGTGTCACTCAGTGCAACGAGCGTGTCGAAGGCTGCGGCCGCATCGCCATTGCGCAGTTGCAGGTTGGCGGTGTCGATGGCGGGGCGCGGCGCCTGCGGGGCCAGCTCGACGGCTTGCGCGAGCAGCTTCGCCGCTGCGGGCAGTTCGCCGGCCGCCACGCGTTCGGTCGCCTGCTCGCACAGGTGGTGCGCGCGGCGCGTGGCGTAGCTGGCCTGGTCGGACTCGTCCAGCTTTTGCGCCACGTCGGCCGCCTGGGCCCATTCGCGCGAACGCTCGTAGATGGCGAGCAGCGAGAGGCGCGCCTCGTTTTCGTAGCGGGTGCCTTCGAGCTTCTGCAGCGCAGCCTCGGCGCGGTCGAGCAGGCCGGCCCGCAGGAAGTCCTGCGCCAGTGCGTGCTGCGCGCGCTCGCGGTCGGCGCGGCTCAGGTCGCCCCGGCCGAGCAGGTGTTCGTGAACGCGCACGGCGCGCTGGTATTCGCCGCGGCGGCGGAACAGGTTGCCGAGCGCGAAATGCAGCTCCTGCGTGTCGGGGTCGTTCTGCACGGCCTCGATGAAGGCGTCGATGGCCTGGTCCTGCTGCTCGTTGAGCAGGAAGTTCAGCCCGCGGAAGTAGGCCTTGGGCGCCTGCCGGTTCTCGAGCTTGAGCTGGCGGATGTCGAAGCGCGATGCGAGCCACCCGAGCACGAAGGCGACGGGCAGGCCGATCAACAGCCAGCTGGGATCAAAGTCCATGTTGACGTACGGCGGGGAGGTCGGTGGCGGAGATGGACGGTGCCGCTGCCTGGGCGGTCACGGCCGTCGGTGCCGTTGTTGTGGAGATGGCTTCGGTCGCCGAGGGGCCCTGAGCCGCCGCGGCGGCGCGGTGTTTCCACCAGCCCGGCAGCATGCCGAGCGCACCCACCACGAGTCCACCCGCGAAGGCCGCGAGCACGACCAGCACCAGCGGTGCGCGCCAGTGGGTGCCGAAGAAGAAGTAGACGGTCGCGTCGTGCTGGTTGTTCAGCGCGAAGGCGAAGAGCGTAAAAAAAATGGCTGCCTTGAGCAGCCACAGGAGGTATTTCATAGCCATTCCCGTTGCCGGAGGCATTCTACGTTTGCATCCACGCGGATCAGGCCTTGCGGCCCTTGGCTTCCTTGGCGTCGAGCTCGGCGGTCTTTGCGTCGACCGCTTCGCGCAAGGCCTTGCCCGGCTTGAAGTGCGGCACCCGCTTTTCCGGGATCTGCACGCTCTCGCCCGAGCGCGGATTGCGCCCGATGCGCGGCGGACGCCGGTTGACCGAGAAGCTGCCGAACCCGCGAATCTCGATGCGGTGCCCGCGCACCAGCGCGTCGCTCATCGCGTCCAGGATGGTCTTGACGGCGTATTCGGCATCGCGGTGCGTGAGTTGCGCAAAGCGCGCTGCGAGTTCTTCGACGAGGTCAGAGCGGGTCATTGGAGGCCAGTGCAGAGAAAACGTGGACGAAAAAAAAGACAGAGCGGCCAAGCTAGAAGCTTGGCCTGCTCTGTCTTCGGACTCAGCTTACTTGCTGTCGTTGTTGTCGAGCTTGGCGCGCAGCAGGGCGCCCAGGCTCGTCGTGCCCGCGTTTTCGCGTGCCGACTGCTGGCTCAGGTTGGCCATGGCGCCTTGTTCGTCGACCATGTCCTTCTGCTTGATGGACAGCTGGATGTTGCGGGTCTTGCGATCCACGTTCACGACGATGGCGGTGACTTCGTCGCCTTCCTTGAGCACGTTGCGGGCATCTTCGACGCGGTCGCGCGAGATTTCCGAAGCACGCAGGTAGCCGATGATGTCTTCGCCGAGGTCGATTTCAGCGCCGCGGGCGTCAACCGTCTTGACCTTGCCGGTCACGATCTGGCCCTTGTCGTTCACGGTGGTGAACGTGGTGAACGGGTCGCTGTCGAGTTGCTTGATGCCCAGCGAGATGCGCTCGCGGTCGACATCCACAGCCAGCACGATCGCTTCGACTTCCTGGCCCTTCTTGTAGTTGCGAACGGCGGTTTCGCCGGCTTCGTTCCACGAGAGGTCCGAGAGGTGAACCAGGCCGTCGATGCCGGCAGCCAGACCCACGAACACGCCGAAGTCGGTGATCGACTTGATCGGGCCCTTGACGCGGTCGCCGCGCTTGGTGTTCTGCGCGAACTCTTGCCACGGGTTGGCCTTGCACTGCTTCATGCCCAGGCTGATGCGGCGCTTGTCTTCGTCGATTTCAAGGACCATGACTTCGACTTCGTCGCCCAGCGAGACGATCTTGTTCGGAGCGATGTTCTTGTTGGTCCAGTCCATTTCGGAGACGTGCACCAGGCCTTCGATGCCGGGTTCGAGTTCGACGAACGCGCCGTAGTCGGCAATGTTCGTGACCTTGCCGAACAGGCGGGTCGATTGCGGGTAGCGGCGCGAAACGCCCATCCACGGGTCGTCACCCATTTGCTTCAGACCCAGCGAGACACGGTTCTTTTCGGTGTCGAACTTGAGGATCTTGGCGGTGATTTCCTGGCCGGCCTGAACGACTTCGCTCGGGTGGCGAACACGGCGCCATGCCATGTCGGTGATGTGCAGCAGGCCGTCGATGCCGCCGAGGTCCACGAACGCACCGTATTCGGTGATGTTCTTGACCACGCCGCGGACAACAGCGCCTTCCTTCAGGGTTTCCATCAGCTTGGCGCGTTCTTCGCCCATGCTGGCTTCGACCACGGCACGGCGCGACAGCACGACGTTGTTGCGCTTGCGGTCGAGCTTGATGACCTTGAATTCGAGGGTCTTGTTTTCGTACGGGGTCAGGTCCTTGATGGGACGCGTGTCGATCAGCGAGCCCGGCAGGAATGCGCGGATGCCGTTGACCAGGACGGTGAGACCGCCCTTGACCTTGCCGCTGGTGGTGCCGGTGACGAAGTCGCCCGATTCCAGGGCCTTCTCGAGGGCGAGCCACGAAGCGAGGCGCTTGGCGGTGTCGCGCGAGAGGATGGTGTCGCCGTAGCCGTTTTCAACGCTGCCGATGGCAACGGAAACGAAATCGCCGGCCTGGACTTCGAGTTCGCCCTTGTCGTTCTTGAACTCCTCGATCGGCACATACGCTTCGGACTTCAGACCGGCGTTGACGACGACGTGGTTGTGTTCGACGCGCACGACTTCGGCCGTGATGACCTCGCCGGTGCGCATTTCGGAACGCTTCAGGGACTCTTCGAATAGGTCGGCAAAAGATTCAGACATTTATGGTTCCTTCCGTCAGGCAGGGTTGGCAGGCGCTCTTGCGAAATTGCGTGCGGCTGCTGTGGATCTGGAGACGGCGGTTTTGTGGGCTGGTGCCCGGGTTGGTTGAACAACCAGAAGGCCGGTGCGCTGTCGCGCGAAAAGAGCCTGCTGGAGCGGTATGCGCCATCCGGACAACCCGGTTGGCGCGAGCCTTTCAAGCGGACTTGAAAGGCTGTACTTGCTGCCACCAGTTCAACACCGTGTCGATCGATTTTTCGATGGACAGCTGGGAGTTGTCGAGGTGGCGGGCATCCTGCGCCGGCTTCAGAGGGGCGACGCTACGGGAGGAGTCCCGGGCGTCACGTGCTTCCAAGTCGGAGCGAAGACTGTCGAGTGTAGTTGAAATACCCTTTGAAATCAACTGCTTATGACGTCGTTCCGCCCTCTGGGCGGCGCTGGCCGTGAGGAAGACCTTCAGGGGCGCGTCCGGGAAGATCACGGTGCCCATGTCGCGGCCGTCGGCCACCAGGCCCGGAAGCTGGCGAAAGCGCTGCTGCAGCGCCAGGAGCGCCTCGCGTACCGCGGGCAGCGTCGAGACGCGGGAGGCGTCCATGCCGGCGGCTTCGGTGCGGATCTCGTCGCTCACATCCTCTCCGGCCAGGAGCACCTTGCCTTCGGTGAACTGAAGGGGAAGGGCGGCCGCCAGCGCGGCGATCTGCGCTTCGTGCTGCGCATCGGCGTTGAGGCCGGCGCGGCGCATGGCCAGGCCGGTCACGCGGTAGAGCGAGCCCGAATCCAGGTAGTGGTAGCCCAGGAGGCGCGCCACTTCGGCTGCCAGCGTGCCCTTGCCCGAGGCGGTCGGGCCGTCGATGCAGATCACCGGCACTTCGGCGGCCTCGGCGACCGAGAACAGGGTTTCGAAGTAATCGGGGAAGGTCTTGGCGACGCAGTGCGGCTCGAGGATGCGCACGGGCACGCCTGCCGGGTTGAACGCGGCGAGCGAGAAGCACATCGCCACGCGGTGGTCGTCGTATGTACGGATGCTCGCCGCCTGCCAGCCGGCCGGTGCGAGCGGATGGACGCGGATGAAATCAGGGCCGGCCTCGACTGTGGCGCCGAGCTTCTGGAGCTCATTGGCCATCGCGTCGATGCGATCGGTTTCCTTGACGCGCCAACTCGCGATGTTGCGCAGCGTGCTCGGGCCATCGGCGTAGAGCGCCATGACGGCGAGCGTCATCGCGGCATCGGGGATGTGGTTCGCATCGAGGTCGATGGCCTTGAGCGGCCAGGCGCCGCGGCGCACTTCGAGCCAGTTCGGGCCGCTGTCGACCTCTGCGCCCATCTGCCGAGCCGCGTCGATGAAGCGGATGTCGCCCTGGATCGAATCGGCGCCCACGCCTTCGATCCGGATGCCATTTTTCCCGGACACGCCCGTGGCGATGGCGCCCAGTGCTATGAAATAGCTGGCAGAGGAAGCATCCGCTTCGACGTGGATATCGCCCGGCGAGCTGTAGCTGCTGCCGGCGGGAATGGTGAACCGCTCCCAGCCATCGCGCCGCACCGTGATGCCGAAGCGCGCCAGCAGGTTCAGCGTGATCTCGATGTAGGGTTTGGAGATCAGCTCGCCGACCACCTCGATCACGATGTCGTTGCGTGCCGCGAGAGGCAATGCCAGCAGCAGGGCCGTGAGGAACTGGCTCGACACATCGCCGCGCACGCGGATCGGCGCGTCGAGCACCAGGTCGTCGTGGTCGACCGGGTGGATACGCAATGGCGGGTAGCCGGGATTGCCGAGGTAGTCGATGTTGCAGCCGAGCTGGGTCAGGGCATCGACCAGGTCGCCGATCGGCCGCTCGTGCATGCGCGGTACGCCGCTCAATTCGAAGTCACCGCCGAGCAGCGACAGCGCAGCCGTCAGCGGGCGCATGGCGGTGCCGGCGTTGCCGAGGAAGAGAGGCAGCAGCGCCCCACCGGACTTCAGCTGGCCGCCGAGGCCAGTGATCTGCAGCGTGCTCCCTGCAGGCTGGATGCCGCAGCCGAGCGCGCGCAGGGCGTCGAGCATCACGCGCGTGTCGTCGGAGTCGAGCAGGTCGTGGATCGTGGTGGTGCCGCTCGCCAGCGCGGCCAGCAGCAACACGCGGTTGGAGATGCTCTTGGAGCCCGGCAGCCGGACCGTGCCGGCGGCGCCCACGAGGGGTGGAAGGTCGAGGAAGGCGGTCGAGAACATGTCAGCTGTCCTGCTGGGCCGAGGCGTCGGTGCTCGCGTTCGGCTTCCAGGCGGCGCGCGCCTTGCTGGCGGCGGCGATGGATTGCTCCAGCCCCTGCAGGTCGCCTGCGGTCATCAACGACTCGATATCGTCGAGTGCCTTGCGGAAGGCCTGGGATTGCTTGAGCACCTGCTCGCGGTTGGCCAGCAGCACGTCGCGCCACATGACCGGATCGCTCGCGGCGATGCGCGAGAAGTCGCGAAAGCCTGGTCCGGCGAGGTCCAGGAAGCGGTCGCCCTCGGGCTGTGCGGTGAGCGCGTTGATGTAGGCGAAGGCCAGCAGGTGCGGCATGTGGCTCACGGCGGCGAAGGCGGCGTCGTGCGCTTCGTGCGTCATCGTGACCACGTTGGCGCCGATGCCGCTCCACACCTGCGAGGCGCGCTGCACGTTCGAGCGCAGCGTGGTCTTCACGGGGGTCAGCACGACCTGGCGGCCGGTGAAGAGCGAGGCCTCGGCATGCTCGATGCCCGAGACTTCCTTGCCGGCGATCGGATGGGCCGGCACGAAGTTCGCGAACTGCTTTTGCAGGCCGTTGCGCGCAGCCTCGATCACATCGCCCTTGGTCGAGCCGACGTCCATCACGAGCGTCTCGTTCGAGATGCCGTGGCGGATCGCCTTGAACATGGCTTCCGATGCGGCCACCGGCACGGCGAGGAGCACGATGTCCGCGCCCGATACCGCCAGCAGCGCCGATGGCGCCACCACGTCGATCACGCCGAGCTGGCGTGCCCGTTCGGTGGTGGACGGCGACTTGCTGTAGCCGACCACGCGTTTCACCAGCTTCGCGCGCTTGAGCGCGAGCGCAAAGGAGCCGCCCATGAGGCCGCAGCCGATCAATCCCAGTTGCTCGAACATCGTGTCTGTCCGGCTCAGGCTTTGACGGGGTAGGCGCCAAGCACCTTGTAGAACGCGCAGAGGCCGCGCAGCTCGGCCAGTGCCGCGGCCACGTTGGGCTGCGAGGGATGGCCGTCCAGGTCGATGTAGAAGTAGTACTCCCACTGGCCGGTGCGCGCGGGGCGCGATTCGAAGCGCGTCATCGACACGTTGTTGGTCTTGAGGGGCACCAGCAGGTCATGCACCGCGCCGGGCTGGTTCGGCACTGAGACGATCAGGCTCGTGCAGTCCTTGCCCGATGCCGGCGGCATGGCCAGCGTCTGCGGCAGGCAGATCACGGAGAAGCGGGTGCGGTTGTACGAATCGTCCTGGATGGCGTGCGCCACGATGTGCAGGCCGAAGCGGGTGGCGGCGCGTTCACCGGCGAGCCCGGCCCAGGCCGGGTTGGTGGCCGCGAGGCGTGCGCCTTCGGCGTTGCTCGAGACGGCACGCCGCTCGGCATTGGGCAGGTGCTTGGACAGCCAGGTCTGGCACTGCGCGAGCGCCTGCGGGTGAGCCAGCACGGCCTCGATGCCTTCGAGCGAGTTCTCGCTGCGCAGCAGGTGGTGACGCACCAGCAGGCTGACTTCGCCGACCACATGGGTGGGCGAATGCAGGAACAGGTCGAGCGAGCGGGTGACCACGCCTTCGGTCGAGTTCTCGACGCCGACCACGCCGTACTGGGCGCTGCCCGCGGCGGTGGCGTGGAACACTTCGTCGAAGCTGGCGCAGTAGATCAGGTCGGCAGCGCCGCCGAAGTATTCGATGGCGGCCTGTTCGCAGAAGGTGCCTTCGGGGCCCAGCACGGCGACGCGCTGCGGCGATTCGAGGGCGAGGCACGCCGACATGATCTCGCGCCAGATGGCGGCCACATGGAGGTCCTTGAGCGGGCCTCCATTGCTTTTCTGCATCTTGTCGATGACGGCGGCAACGCGGTCAGGACGAAAGAACGGCGTGCCTTCGCGCTTCTTGACCTCGCCGACGAGTTCGGCCACGTGGGCCCGCTCGTTGAGCAGGCTCAGCAGGCGCTGGTCGAGCGAGTCGATCTGCACGCGCAGATCGGCAAGGCTTTCGGAGTTGTAGTTGGAGGAGGGCGGTGTGGGTGCGGAGGCGGTCATCGGTGCGAGCAGCTAGGGCATGCGCCTAGGCATGCGATCGCTCGAATTCTCGCATGTAGGCCACAAGTGCCTGCACCCCTTCCAGCGGCATGGCGTTGTAGATGCTCGCGCGCATGCCGCCGACCGATTTGTGGCCCTTGAGCTGCAGCAGCCCGGCTTCGCGTGCGCCGGCCAGGAACGCCTCGTTCCGGCCTTCGTCGGCCAGGAAGAACGGCACGTTCATGCGCGAGCGGCAGCTCGCATCGATGCGGTTGGCGTAGAAGTCGGAGCCGTCGATGAAGCCGTACAGCAAGTTGGCTTTCTCGATGTTGCGCTGCTCCATCGCGGCCACGCCGGTGAGCGAGCCTTCGGTCTGCTGCAGCAGCCACTGGAACGTCAGCCCCGCCATGTAGATGCCCCAGGTCGGCGGGGTGTTGTACATGGAGTTGTTGTCGGCCACGGTCTTGTAGTTGAAGGCGCTCGGGCAGATCTCGAGGGCATGGCCCAGGAGGTCGTCGCGCACGACGACGATCGTGAGACCTGCCGGGCCCAGGTTCTTCTGCGCGCCGCCGAAGGCGAGACCCACGCGGCGCCAGTCGACGCTGCGCGAAGCCACGTGCGACGAGAAATCGATGACGAGCGGTGCATCGCTGCCGAGCGCGGCGAGGTCGGGCAACTGCTGGAACTCGATGCCATTGATCGTCTCGTTGGTGCACAGGTGCACGTACGAGGCGTCCTTCGTGAGTTGCCAGGTCGAGGGAGCGGGCAGCTTCGTGTGCTGGTTGTCGGCGTTGCTCGCGGCCACGCGCGCCGTGCAATAGCGCTGCGCTTCCTTGTGCGACTTGATGCTCCAGCTGCCGGTGATGACGAAGTCGGCGGTCTTGCCGCGCGACAGGTTCATCGGCACGATGGCGTTTTCGCCGAGACCGCCACCCTGCATGAACAGGATGTGGAAATGGGAAGGCACGGCCAGCAGCGTGCGGATGTCGGCTTCGGCCTGTGTGCAGATCGCGCCGAATTCCTTGCCGCGATGGCTCATTTCCATCACGCTCATGCCGCTGCCCTGCCAGTCGAGCATTTCGGCGGCGGCGCGCTGCAGCACCGCCTCCGGCATGGCAGCCGGACCGGCCGAGAAGTTGTAGGGGCGCTTGCCGGCCGGCGTCTGCTGCTGGGTCACGTTGCTTTACTTCTTGGCGGGTGCCTTGGCTGGCGCCTTGGCGGGTGCGGAACCTTGGGCCGGGGCGTCGGTCGGGGCGCCGAGGGCCTTCGCCACGTTGGTGTCGAGCGCGCGCATCTTGGGCTCGATGGAAGCGCGGGTTTCGGCCACCAGCTTTTCCGTCAATGCGGTCTGCATCTTCGGATTCAGCTCCTGGTACTTCTTGCTGAGCGGCGAGTTGATCCAGGCCAGCAGTTGCTTGAGCTCGTCTTCGCTGAAGTTCTGCTCGAGCAGCGGGGTCAGGGCGCCCGGTGCCAGTTGCACGGCCTTGTCGCGCACGAGGGGATAGGCATCGTCGAAGTATTTCTTCAGCTCGGCATCGGCAGCCTTGGCGGCCGATTCGCGCTTGGCTTCGGGCACTTGCGTCTGCAGGTACTGCGAGCCGGCTTGCGCGATTGGCGCGCTCGACTGCTCGACCAGGCCGCGCGCCAGCGATTCGATGCCGGGGCGCTGGATGTCGATGAACTGCTTGATCAGCGTGGCCTTGTCCTGGGCCATGGCGGCCATCGAGCTGCTGGCCAAAGCTACCGTCAGAAGTGCGAGTTTGATTTTTTTCACTGAGGATTCTCCGTTGAAGATGTGGAAGTATCGTCTGCGTCCGGCTCGCTTTCGCCGTTCGCGTCGTTCTCGACGATACGTTGTAGCCCGCTGAGTTTGGCGCCTTCGTCAAGCCCGATCAGCGTGACGCCTTGCGTCGCGCGACCCAGTTCACGAATTTCGGCAACCCGGGTGCGCACAAGCACGCCCTTGTCGGTGATGAGCATGATCTCATCGTCCGCATGCACGAGGGTGGCGGCAACGACCTTGCCGTTGCGCTCACTCTGTTGAATCGCGATCATGCCTTTGGTTCCGCGGCCATGGCGCGTGTATTCCGTAATGCTTGTTCGCTTTCCGTAACCATTTTCCGTGGCGGTGAGCACGCTTTGCTGCTCGTCCTCGGCCACCAGCATGGCGATCACGCCCTGTCCCGGGTCGAGCGACATGCCGCGCACGCCGCGCGCATTGCGGCCCAGCGGTCGGACGTCATCTTCGGCGAAGCGCACGGCCTTGCCGCCGTCGCTGAAGAGCATCACGTCGTGCTTGCCGTCGGTGAGCGCAGCGCCGATCAGGTAGTCGCCCTCGTCGAGGTTCACGGCAATGATGCCGCCCTTGCGCGGGTTGTTGAATTCGTCGAGCGCGGTCTTCTTGACGGTGCCCATCGAGGTCGCCATGAACACGTACTGGTCGGCCGGGAAGTTGCGCTTCTCGCCGGTGAGCGCGAGCGCGACGTTGATCTTCTCGCCTTCCTGCAGCGGGAACATGTTGACGATCGGCCGGCCGCGCGAACCGCGCGAACCCGCCGGCACTTCCCACACCTTGAGCCAGTAGAGCCGGCCGCGGTTGGAGAAGCACAGGATGTAGTCGTGCGTGTTGGCGATGAAGAGCTGGTCGATCCAGTCGTCTTCCTTCGTTGCGGTCGCCTGCTTGCCGCGGCCGCCGCGCTTTTGCGCGCGGTATTCGCCCAGCGGCTGGCTCTTGATGTAGCCGCTGTGCGAGAGCGTGACCACCATGTCGGTCGGGGTGATCAGGTCTTCGGTGGAGAGATCGAACGCGCTGTGCTCGACCAGGCTGCGGCGTGCGCCGAGCTTGCTCTGGCCGAACTCCTGCTTGATGGTGCCCAGCTCGTCGCCGATGATGACCGACACGCGTTCGGGCTTGGCCAGGATGTCGAGCAGGTCGTCGATCTCGGCCATCACGTCCTTGTACTCGGCAACGATCTTGTCCTGCTCGAGGCCGGTCAGGCGCTGCAGGCGCATCTGCAGGATTTCTTGCGCCTGCGTGTCCGAGAGGCGATAGAGGCCGTCCGAACCCATGCCGAACTCGCGCTCGAGGCCTTCGGGACGGTAGTCGTCGGCGTTGATCACGCCGCCATCGGCGCGCGACCGCGTGAGCATCTCGCGCACCAGCTTGCTGTCCCAGCTGCGGGTCATCAACTCGGCCTTGGCGACCGGCGGCGTCGGCGATTCGCGGATGATCCGGATGAACTCGTCGATGTTGGCCAGCGCCACCGCCAGGCCCTCGAGCACGTGGCCGCGCTCGCGAGCCTTGCGCAGCGTGAAGACGGTGCGGCGCGTGACCACTTCGCGGCGGTGCTGCAGGAAGACCTGGATCAGGTCCTTCAGGTTGCACAGCTTGGGCTGGCCGTCGACCAGCGCCACCATGTTGATGCCGAAGGTGTCCTGCAACTGCGTCTGCTTGTACAGGTTGTTCAGCACGACCTCGGGGACTTCGCCGCGCTTGAGCTCGATCACCAGGCGCATGCCCGACTTGTCGGACTCGTCCTGGATGTGGCTGATGCCTTCGATCTTCTTCTCGTGCACCAGCTCGGCCATGCGCTCCTGCAGCGTCTTCTTGTTGACCTGGTAGGGGAGCTCGTCGACGATGATCGCCTGGCGCTGGCCGCGGTCGATGTCCTCGAAGTGGCACTTGGCGCGCATCACGACCTTGCCGCGGCCGGTGCGGTAGCCATCCTTCACACCGTTGATGCCGTAGATGATGCCGGCGGTGGGGAAGTCGGGCGCCGGCACGATTTCCATCAGCTCGTCGATGCTGGCCTCGGGGTTGCGCAGCAGGTGCAGGCAGGCGTCGACGACCTCATTCAAGTTGTGCGGTGGGATATTGGTGGCCATGCCGACCGCAATACCGCCCGAGCCATTGACCAGCAAATTCGGTAGCTGGCTTGGCAAAACTTTCGGTTCTTTTTCGGAGCCGTCGTAATTGTCCTGAAAGTCGACAGTTTCCTTGTCGATATCGGCCAGCATTTCATGCGCAATTTTGGCCAGCCGGATTTCCGTATAACGCATTGCGGCTGCGTTGTCTCCATCCACGGAGCCGAAGTTGCCCTGGCCGTCGACCAGCATGTGGCGCATGGAGAAATCCTGCGCCAATCGCACGATGGTGTCGTAGACCGATTGATCGCCGTGCGGGTGGTATTTACCGATCACGTCGCCGACGATACGGGCCGACTTCTTGTACGGCCGGTTCCAGTCGTTGTTGAGCTCGTGCATGGCGAAGAGCACGCGTCGATGCACCGGCTTGAGGCCGTCGCGTGCATCGGGGAGCGCCCGGCCCACGATCACGCTCATGGCGTAATCGAGATAGCTGCTGCGCATTTCCTCTTCGAGACTGATGGGCAGGGTTTCTTTGGCGAAGGATGTCATTGAGCGAGAGGCTGGCGGCAGGAAGGCGAAATTTTACGCTGTGAGGGGTGTCGCTCCGCCGCAACACAAGCCGGCTATTCCGCCTCCGTCCTACGCTTCAGGGGCGTCCGGCGGCCTGTTTGCCAAAGACCCTATGGCACAATCGTCTCAACGTTTTGGGTGGTGGTCACTTAAAGCGTCCTTGATTCGCAGCGCGGCTGCGGCTTTTTCCCCAAGAGGAGAACCATGAAGAAACTGAATAAAGTGGCGATGATGTTTGCAGTCGCTGCGCTCGCCACTGCCGCCGGCGCGCAGACCCGTGTCACCGCTGCGGACGGCGGTCCTACGATCGACAACTGGCAAAACGGCACCGGCGAACTCGTCTGGAAGAACGGTACGAACGAACTGTGCTGGCGCGATGCCAACTGGACGCCGGCTACCGCCGCCGCCGGTTGCGACGGCGCTCTGGTTCCCGCAGTTGCTGTTCCCCCCACCCCTGGCGTGACGCCTCCTCCCGCTGGCACGCCGCCGGCCGTCGCTGCCTCGAAGGTGACCTTCGCTGCCGACGCATTCTTCGACTTCGACAAGTCGGTTCTGAAGCCTGAAGGTCGCGCCAAGCTGACCGACTTGGTCGAGAAGATCCGTGGTGTCAACCTCGAAGTGATCATCGCTGTGGGCCACACCGACTCGATCGGTACGGACGCCTACAACCAGCGTCTGTCGGTGCGTCGCGCCGAAGCCGTCAAGGCCTTCCTGGTCTCGAAGGGCATCGAACGCAACCGCGTCTACACCGAAGGCAAGGGCGAGAAGCAGCCAGTGGCTGACAACCGCACCAAGGAAGGCCGCGCCAAGAACCGTCGCGTGGAAATCGAAGTGGTCGGCACCCGCGCCAACTAATCAGTCGATTCCATCGATGATGAAAACCCCGCCTCGGCGGGGTTTTTTTATGCCTGTCGAATTCGTTGGTCAGGATTCAACAAGATCGCCCGGCGCATGCCGGCCATTGCCCGCTTCATAATTGCCATATGACAGAAAATGTGAATGCCGACCCGGCGGAACTCGCCAAGTTTTCAGAACTTGCGCATCGGTGGTGGGATTTGGAAAGCGAATTCCGCCCGCTGCACGAAATCAATCCATTGCGCCTGGAATGGATTGACGGTATTGCGCCAATTTCGCAGCGCCGCGTGCTCGATATCGGGTGTGGCGGCGGAATCCTGGCCGATTCGATGGCCCGAAAGGGCGCCGACGTGCTGGGCATCGACTTGGCGGGCAAGGCGCTCAAGGTCGCCCAGCTTCATGCGCTCGAAGCCGGCACGCGTGGCGTCAAGTACCGCGAGATCAGCGCCGAAGCACTCGCCGCCGAACAGCCGGGCAGCTTCGACGTCGTCACCTGCATGGAAATGCTGGAGCATGTGCCGAAGCCGGCCTCGGTGATTCAGGCCTGTGCCACGCTGGTCAAGCCTGGTGGGTGGGTGTTCTTTTCGACCATCAACCGCAACCTGAAGTCCTTTGCGCTGGCGATCGTCGGCGCGGAATACATCCTCGGGATGCTGCCGCGCGGCACCCATGAGTACGCGAAGCTGATACGCCCGAGCGAGCTCGCGGCCTACTGTCGCGCAGCGGGGCTCGACCTGCGGCACACCCGCGGCATGGAGCACAACCCCCTGACCCGCCGCTATTGGCTCAGCGGCGATACCAGCGTCAACTACATGTTCGCGACACAGAGGCCTGCGCTGCCGGGCTCGCAGGTATGAAAGGCCAGTCCACGCAAGCCGTGCTGTTCGACCTGGACGGCACGCTGATCGACAGCGCCCCCGACCTTGGCGCCGCAGCCGACAAGATGCGGACCGATCGCGGCCTCGAGTCCTATCCCCTCGACCGCTATCGCCCGCATGCGGGTTCAGGTGCGCGAGGCATGCTCGGCGTGGCATTCGGCATCACGCCCGATGCCCCTGAATTCCCCGAGCTGCGTGAAGAGTTCTTCGTCGCCTACGAGCGCCGCATGCTGCTCAATACACGGGTGTTCGAGGGCGTCCAGGCGCTGATCGACGCCATTCAGGCGCGCGGCCTCGTCTGGGGTGTGGTCACCAACAAGTCGATGCGATTCACCGATCCGTTGACCCGTGCGATGCCGCTCTTCGCCAGTGCAGGCGCCATTGTGAGCGGCGACACCACGCCGCATGCAAAGCCTCACCCGGAACCGCTGCACGAAGCGGCGCGGCGATTGGGCGTTCCATCGGAGGCGTGCATCTATGTGGGCGACGACGAACGCGACATCATCGCGGGCCGCGCCGCCGGCATGCGGACGGTGGCCGCCACCTACGGCTACATGGGTTCGCAGGCCGATGCTGCGCTCTGGGAGGCCGATGCTTCAATCTCTTCGCCCAAGGAGCTCTTGCAACTGCTCAATAGCGCCTAAAATAGGACGCTTGGGGCTGCACTGGTTTCGACGTGGGTTCGGAGTCGCAGCGGGGCATGTCGAGCTGAATGCGCTCGTAAAACAGATTCAAACAAACTAACTGCAAACGACGAACGTTTCGCACTCGCTGCTTAATTGCCAGTGAGCTTTGCAACAGCAGGCCGATGGGCTGGGCAAGGGGGTGACAGAGCAATCTGAATCCTCCCGGCTGCAAAGATAATTACATGGGCTGGCTCCGATCCGGGTACCTTGGGTCGGGGCGAGAAAATAGGGTGCTGGCGTCCGGTTTAGCGTGTGACTGCGCGACTCCGGAAGCGAGACTCAAATCAGATCACTAAACATGTAGAACTGCGCGATGAAGGCTTGCGGACGGGGGTTCAAATCCCCCCAGCTCCACCACTCAACAGAACGGCAGTCGTTGTCACCAACGACTGCCGTTTTTACTTCAGCCCCTGAAGCTCAGTAGCACTGGAACAGCACGCCGGACTCCGCCGGTGCCCTGCCGATCCACTTCGGCGTCAGGCTCTTCGCACTGCAGTAGTCTGCTGCCAGCGTGTAGCTGGGCGCACGCAGCACGCCCTCGCGAAACGGCACGATCTCATTCGGGGCCGTGCAACCGGTGATGACGGTGGTGATCAAGGCAAGCGGAAGCAGTGTGGTGCGCCAATTCATCGGGGCATTCTAAGACGCCGGGTCTCCGCCCGTGCCGGGCTTGAGCCCGGGGTAGAGATACCTGAAATATGCGCCGGACTTGCCGAACAGTTGCTGTGCGAGCTTCACCGGGTCTTCGCCCTTGTGCTTCTCGTAGAGCACGGGTCCCCAGATGATGAAGCCATCGATGCTGAGGCTTCTGGGAGCGGGCTCGATGGCCTTCCAGGCGTGCGCGAACTTCGAGATCCAGGCCAGGGCCTCGGTCAGGGCGTGATTGGGAGCAGGGGCGATATCTTCGGTCGTAGACATTGCGGTATCCTTGATGAAAAGACTGTACAAATATACAGTAAAATATCGTCATGGAAAACATTCCGGCCACCCTCTGGATCGCTGCCTGTGCGCATCGGCTGCGGCAGCGCTGGCATTCGGTCGACGCTCTCGAGCTGGAGGACGTCGCGCGCACGCTTCGGCGCGATGCGCGGCTGCGGGCCATGTCGCCCGACGAGGCGGCCAACGACTGGCTTCGTCCTCTCACGGAAGCCTCGGCGCATGGGCCTGCCGTTCCACTCAACCGGCTGCCTTCAAGGCAGCACCCGATTTCTCCTTGACGGGTCAGCCGTCCCCCGCCAGCCACCTGTGCGGGGTCCTTGATGCCATGCCAGCAGAAAGGCTTGAGCCCAGCTTCATCGCTGGGTTTTTTTTGCCTGATCGCGGGGCTATAGTCGGCCAGCGCTGTCGCATCGCTACCCCAAGACTTCCTAGATCCCGAAGGACGCTCGTGCCGGATTCATTGACTTCCACGCTGACCAGCTACTACGACACGGTGCCCTACGACTCGCACCCGTTCCCACAGTCCGCGATGGAGCACTTGGAGGCGCTGGCATTCCTGTTCGGACTCGATGCGCCCGCTCCCGCCACGGCCCGCGTGCTCGAGCTTGGCTGCGCGGCCGGCGGCAATTTGATTCCCTTCGCGGCGCGCCACCCCGAAGCGCGCGCCATCGGCGTCGACCTGTCGACTGTGCAGGTGTCGCAGGGCGTCGCGGCCATCGCCCATGCGGGCCTGTCGAATGTGGAGCTGAAGGCGTTCAACATCGCCGACATCGACGCCTCGTTCGGCCAGTTCGACTACATCGTCTGCCACGGCGTCTACAGCTGGGTGCCGGGCCCGGTGCAGGACGCGATCCTGCGCATCTGCTCGGAGAACCTCGCGCCGAACGGCGTGGCCTATGTGAGCTACAACGTGTACCCCGGCTGGAAGGCGCGCGAGATCGTGCGCGACGCGATGATCCTGCGCGGCGGGCCGCGTGACACGCCCGACGAGAAGCTGGCCTACGCGCGCGGCATGCTCGAGTTCCTCGAACAGTCAGCGCGCCCCGACAGCGTGCTCAAGAAAACGCTCGAAGAAACCATGCCGATCGTGCGCGGCTCCAGCGGCTACTACCTGCTGCATGAATTCCTGGAGCCCTGCAACGAGCCCTGTTACTTCAAGGAATTTGCCGCGCGCGCCGATGCCCGCGGCCTGGCCTACCTGTGCGATGCCGAGCCCTCGACCATGTTCGTGCAGAACTACGGCGAGAAGGTGCGCGATCCGCTGCTGCGCGAATGCGGCGGCAGCCAGATCATGATGGAGCAGTACCTCGATTTCCTGGTCAACCGCACCTTCCGCCAGACCCTGCTGGTCAAGCAGGAGCGCGGCAGGGACATCCGCTACCGCCTCGATCCGGCGCGCATCCGTGCCCTGGAGTTCGCCGGCATGTTCGCCACCGAAGATGGCGGCGCGCTGACGCTCGATGCGCGCGAGCAACCCTGCAATGCGATCCGCAACCTCAAGGTCACGCTGCGCCTGCCCGCGCACAAGGCCGTGGCGCAGGTGCTCGAAGCGAGCTATCCGGCGTCCGTGTCGGCCGAGGCGCTGATCGATGCCGCGGCAAGGCTCACGGGCGAGCCGCGCGATGCGGTCGGGCGCATCGTGCTGGCGATGCTCGAGGAGCTGGTGATCCTCGGCGCGATGCGGATCCGGCGCACGCCGGTGCCGGCGGCGACGGAGGTCTCCAGCCTGCCGCAGGCGCTGGCGAGCGTTCGCGGTGCGCGCGGCCTCGCGCTCACGGCGGGAGCCAACGCCCAGGCCTGCAACCAGTGGCACGAGCCCGTGGGCCTCACGCTGCTCGAGCGCAGCCTGCTGCCGCTGCTCGATGGCACGCATTCGCACGAAGCGCTCGCCGAGCACCTGGTCGCCGAAGTGCGCGCCGACCGCCTGCGCTTCATCAAGGACGAAAAGCCGCTGACCGATCCTGAGGTGCTGAAAGAGTTCGCGCAGCAGCAGGTGGTGCTGGCCTTGAAGGACCTGCGGCGCAAGGCGCTGCTCACGGCCTGACCTTTTCCATGCCATTCCCTCGTTCTTCATCCAACTCAAAGAGGAGACTTCCCATGCAGCAATTCCACTGGACCCCGACACTGCGCGCCGCCGTTGCGGCCGCGCTCGCGCTGACTGCGGCGGGCGCGTCGCAGGCGGCCTCGCAGGCGCCGGTCGCGGCCGAGCACGGCATGGTCGTGAGCGCGCAGCATCTGGCCAGCAAGGTCGGCGTCGACGTGCTCAAGCGCGGCGGCAATGCGGTCGATGCGGCGGTCGCCGTGGGCTATGCGCTGGCGGTGGTGTACCCGGCGGCGGGCAACCTCGGCGGCGGCGGCTTCATGACCGTGCAGCTGGCCGACGGCCGCAAGACCTTCCTTGACTTCCGCGAGAAGGCGCCGCTGGCCGCCACGGCCAACATGTACCTGGACAAGGACGGCAACGTCATCAAGGGCCTGAGCACCAACGGCCACCTCGCCGTGGGCGTGCCGGGCTCGGTGTCGGGCATGGAATACGCGCGCGAGAAGTACGGCACCATGAAGCGCGCCGACCTCATCGCCCCCTCGATCCAGCTGGCCGACAAAGGCTTTGCGCTGGAGCAGGGCGACATCGACATGCTGTGGACCTCCACCGCCGACTTCCAGAAGGACCCGGTCTCAGGCGCGATCTTCCTGAACAAGGGCCAGCCCTTCCAGGTCGGCCAGAAGCTGGTGCAGAAAGACCTGGCCAAGACGCTGAAGGAAATCAGTTCCAAGGGCACCGACGGCTTCTACAAGGGTTGGGTCGGCAAGGCGATCGTGGCATCGAGCCAGGCCGGCAAGGGCATCATCACGCAGGCCGACCTCGACCAGTACAAGACACGCGAACTCGCGCCGGTCGAGTGCGATTACCGCGGCTACCGCGTGGTGTCGGCGCCGCCCCCGAGCTCGGGCGGCGTGATCATCTGCGAGATGCTCAACATCCTGGAGGGCTACCCGCTCAAGGACCTGGGTTTCCGCTCGGCGCAATCGGTGCACTACCAGATCGAGGCCATGCGCCACGCCTACGTGGACCGCAACAGCTACCTGGGCGACCCCGATTTCGTGAAGAACCCGCTCGACCGCCTGCTCGACAAGGGCTACGCCGAGAAGATCCGCGCCGCCATCGACCCGAAGAAGGCCGGCGTCTCCAAGGACATCAAGCCCGGCGTCGCGCCGCATGAAGGCAGCAACACCACCCACTACTCGATCACTGACCAGTGGGGCAATGCGGTCTCGGTCACCTACACGCTGAACGACTGGTTCGGCGCCAAGGTCACCGCCGACAAGACCGGCGTGCTGCTGAACAACGAGATGGACGACTTCACCTCCAAGATCGGCGTGCCCAACATGTACGGCCTGGTGCAGGGCGAGGCCAACGCCATCGCCCCGGGCAAGCGTCCGCTGAGCTCGATGAGCCCGACCATCGTCTCCAAGGACGGCAAGCCGGTGTTCGTGGTCGGCACGCCCGGCGGCAGCCGCATCATCACGGCGGTGCTGCACACGATCCTGAACGTGGTCGACTACGGCATGAACGTGCAGGAGGCCGTCGATGCACCGCGCTTCCACCAGCAATGGCTGCCTGACGTCACCAACGTCGAGACCTTCGCGATCAGCCCCGACACCCGCAAGATCCTGACCGACATGGGCCACAACCTGGGGGTGCCGCAGCCGGCGAACCACCTCGCCGCGATCATCGTCGGCGCGCCTTCGCTGGGCGGCAAGCCAGTGGGCGCCAACCGCTTCTACGGCGCGAACGACCCCCGCCGCAACACCGGTTTGGCCGCCGGTTACTGATCCTGCAAACTCAGGGGCGGTCGTGCCACGCTGGCGCGGCCGCCTTTTTCATTTCCCATGCACCTGCAAGACATCCTCTACACCCAAGGCTTCGGCACGCGACGCGTGTGCGCGGGGCTGGTCCAGCAAGGCCACGTGATCATCGACGGCCAAGCCGTGACGGACCCCTTCGCCGACCTCGACCCCGAAGGCCTGCGTTACACCGTGCAGGGCACGCCGTGGGCCTACCACGAGAAGGCCTACCTGATGCTGCACAAGCCGGCCGGCACCGAGTGCTCGCAGAAGCCCTCGACCTACCCGAGCATCTACACGCTGCTGCCGTCGCCGCTTCGCCTGCGGCCCAACAAGGGCGCGGTGCAGGGCGTGCAGGCCATCGGCCGGCTCGACCAGGACACCACGGGCCTCTTGCTCATGACCGACGACGGCCAGTTCATCCACAAGATGGGTTCGCCCAAGCACCACGTGCCCAAGGTCTATGAGGTGACGGCCAAGCACCCGGTGGACGAGGTGCAGATCGCCAAGCTGCTGGCCGGCGTGGTGCTCGACGACGACCCGAAGCCGGTGCGCGCGGCCGCCTGCGAATCCGACAGCCCGCTGCACCTGCGGCTCACGCTCACCGAGGGCAAGTACCACCAGGTCAAGCGCATGCTGGCGGCGGTGGGCAACCGGGTCGAGGGGCTGCACCGTTCGCGCATCGGCGACCTGTCGCTGCCCGAGGACCTGGCGCCGGGGCAGTGGCGCTGGCTGACGGCAGAGGAAGTGGCGGCGCTGCGCGCGCCGGCCAAGCCTGCCAAACCATCGAAGTAGAGGCAGGGAGAGCGGAGAAAGCGCGTCGGGCCGGTCAGCCAGCCTTCAGCGCCGGCCGTTAAGATCCTCAGCTCTTTCCCGGAACCTTCCCTTGCGACTTCCTGCCCGCCCGAACGGCCGCGTTGCGGCCTTCCTGTTTTCCTGCTTGACAGCCCTGGTGGCCCATACCGCCACCGCCGCGCCGGCAGAACCTCCTCCCATCTTCGTTCTCAACTCGCTGGACGCCAACGTCAGCGTGATCAACCCGGTCGACTGGACCGAGAAGCTGCGCATTCCCACCGGCAAGGAGCCGCACCACATCTACATGACGCCCGACGAAAAGTCGGTCATCGTGGCCAACTCGGCGGGCGATTCGCTCACTTTCCTCAACCCGAAGACGGCGGAAGTGCAGCGGGTGGTCTACGGCATCATCGATCCGTACCAGCTGCAGTTCTCGCGCGACATGAAGTGGTTCGTCACCGCGGGCAATCGGCTGAACCACGTGGACGTGTACCGCTGGGACGGCAAGGAGCTGAAGCTCGCCAAGCGCATCGCCTCGGGCAAGACGCCCAGCCACATCTGGATCGACAACACCAGCACCATCGCCTACGTGACGATGCAGGACAGCGACGAGATGATCGCCGTCGACCTGCCCACGCAGACCATCCGCTGGCGCGTGGCCACCGGCGCGATGCCCGCCGACATCTACGGCATCCACAACGACAAGACCCTGCTCGTGGGCCTGACCGGCAGCGACGGCGTGCAGGTGTTCGACGTGGCAGGCACCGAGCCCAAGCTGGTCGGCAAGATTCCCACCGGCAAGGGCGCCCACGCTTTCCGCTCGGCAGGCGACGGCAAGAGCGTGTTCGTGAGCAACCGCGTGGCCAACACCATCAGCCGCATCGACATCGCGACGCTGAAGGTCAGCGCGACGTACGCGGTGCCCGGCGGGCCCGACTGCATGGACGTGTCGGCCGACGGCAAGACGCTCTACGTCACCTCGCGCTGGGCCAAGAAGCTCAGTGTGATCGACCTGGCCACGCAGAAGGTGGTGCGGCAAGTCAACGTCGGCCGTTCGCCCCACGGCGTCTGGACCCTCGACCATGCCAAGCGCATCTAGCCGCGCTCGCCGGGCCGTCGCACTGGCGATGGCCGTCGCCGTCGTGCCTGCAGCCTGGGCGCAGGGCGGCACCTGCGAAAAGCCGGTCTACCTGACCTTCGACACCGGTCACATGGGCATCGCCCCGCTGGTGGCCGAGGTGCTCAAGCGCCAGGACGTGCGCGTCACCTTCTTCGCCGCCGCCGAGCGCACCACCACCGACGGCGACAGCCTCGACAACCACTGGGCGCCTTGGTGGAAGGCGAGGGCGGCCGAGGGCAACGAGTTCGCCTCGCACACCTACGACCACACCTACTGGCGCGCCGACCTGAAGGGCACCACACCGACCTTCCGCGTGAAGCCCTCGGCGGGCGCATTCGCCGGCCGCGAGTTCACCTGGACCGCGGCCGAGTACTGCGCCAACATCAGCAAGGCCTCCGATCGCCTGGCAGTCATCACCGGCAAGAAGCCGCTGCCGCTGTACCGCGCGCCAGGCGGCAAGACCTCGCCCAAGCTGCTGGCCGCGGCCAAGGCCTGCGGCTTCGAGCACGTGGGCTGGGCGCCCGCCGGCTTCCTCGGCGACGAGCTGCCGAGCGAGAAGTTCAGCAACGAGAAGCTGCTGACGCAGGCGCTGGACACCATCCGCCCCGGCGACATCCTGCTCGCGCACCTGGGCATCTGGTCGCGCAAGGACCCGTGGGCGCCGGCCAACCTCGAGCCGCTGATCGTCGGCCTGAAGGCCAAGGGCTTCTGCTTCCAGACCCTGCGCCAGCACCCCGACTACCGCGCCTGGATCGCATCCCACCCCTGAGACCTCTGCCGTGATCGACTGGTTGACGGACCTTTTCTCCGCCCTGCAGGGCTGGTTCTTCGAGGCGGCGGTGCAGCCGCTGGTGTACGCCGTCGGCCTGGGCGGCTGGACGGAGGACGCCTTCGACGCGACCGGCTGGCTGCTGGTCGGCTTCATCCAGATCGTCGTGCTGCTCGCGGTGATCGGGCCGCTGCAGCGCTGGCGCTCGGTGGAGCCGGTGGTCGACCGCCACGCAATCCGCATCGACGTGCTCTACACGCTGATCCACCGGCTGGGGCTGTTCCGCCTCGCGCTGTTCTTCACGCTGCAGCCCTTCTTCGACGACGCGCTGGGGAGCCTGCGCACGGCGGGGTGGGGCACCTTTCACCTCGACGAAGTCTGGCCCGGCGTGACCGACGTGCCGGTGGTGGCCTTTGCCATCTATCTCGTGGTGCTCGACTTCGTTGGCTACTGGATCCACCGCGGCCAGCACCAGTTCAACTGGTGGTGGGGCCTGCATTCGCTGCACCACTCGCAGCGCCAGATGACGATGTGGAGCGACGACCGCAACCACCTGCTCGACGACGTGATCCACGACACGCTCATCGTCATCGTGGCGCAGCTGATCGGCGTGGCGCCGGGGCAGTTCATCGCCTTCGTCGCCTTCACGCAGCTGAGCGAGAGCCTGCAGCATGCGAACCTGAAGCTCGGGTTCGGCGCCATCGGCGAGCGGCTGTGGATCAGCCCGCGCTTCCACCGGCTGCACCACAGCATCGGCCTCGGCCACGAGTCGAATGGCAGGAGCACGCTGGGCGGCCACAACTTCGGCGTGCTGCTGCCGTGGTGGGACATGCTGTTCCGCACCGCGAACTTCGAGGACCGCTACGACCCGACCGGCATCCGCGACCAGGTCGAGCCCGACGAGGGCGGCCGCACGCGCGACTACGGCCGAGGCTTCTGGGCACAGCAGTGGCTGGGCCTCAAGCGCATGGTCGGCCGCGGCTGAATCACCGCAGGCCGATCCCAGGCGTTATCCTCGCTGCCTCATGCGCCTGCTCCTCGACTCCTTCTGGCGCGCGGTCGCCTACTGCATGCTGCCGCGCGTGATCGTGCTGTCGCTGCTGCCGCTGGGTGTGATGGTGCTGCTGGGTGCCGGCCTCGGTTATTTCTACTGGGATTCGGCCGTGGCCTGGACGCGCGGCGCGCTCGACGCCTGGCCGCTGCTCTCCAGCTTCTGGGCCTGGATCGGGCGGCTTTTCTCCAGCGACATCACCTCCGTGCTGGCGTCGATGGTGGTGGTGTTCGCCGCCACGCCGCTGATCGTGGTCGTGTCGCTGCTGATCGTGGCGGGCCTGATGTCTCCGGCCCTCACCAAGCTGGTGGGCGAACGCCGCTTTCCCTCGCTGGAGCAGAAAAAGGGCGCCTCCTTCCTCGGCAGCGTGGCCCGCTCGCTCGGCGTGACCCTTCTCGCGCTGCTGGCGCTGGTGGTCTCGATGCCGCTCTGGCTCATTCCGCCGCTGGTGCTGATCCTTCCGCCGCTCATTTGGGGCTGGCTCACCTACCGCGTCATGAGCTTCGATGCGCTGGCCGAGCATGCGAGCCCCGAGGAGCGCGCCACGCTGCTGCGCACACACCGGCTGCCGCTCCTGTGCATCGGCGTGCTCTGCGGCTACCTGGGCGCCGCGCCGAGTATCGTCTGGGCCTCGGGCCTGCTGTTCGCCGCCGCCTTCTTCGTGCTGGTGCCGATCGCCATCTGGATCTACACACTGGTCTTCGCCTTCTCGGCACTCTGGTTCGCGCACTATTGCCTCGATGCCCTGGCCCAGCTGCGCACGCAGCGCGCCGCGGCACTGGCCTCGGCCGAAGGCGGCACGCCCGCCCTCGAGGCGGCCGAAGCCAACCAGGCCGCTCTTTCTCAATGGGGTTCACCATGACACGCGCATTCGGTCTCATCGTCGTCGGCGACGAGATCCTCTCCGGCAAGCGCGCCGACAAGCACATGCCCAAGGTCATCGAGCTGCTCGCCGCGCGCGGCCTGCAGCTGGGCTGGGCGGAATACGTGGGCGACGAGCCGACGCGCATCACCGCCGCGCTGATGCGCGCCTTCGCCTCGGGCGACATCGTGTTCTCGACCGGCGGCATCGGCGCCACGCCCGACGACCACACCCGCCAGTGCGCCGCCAAGGCCCTGCGCGTGCCGCTCGCGCTGCACCCGGAGGCCGAGGTGCTGATCCGCGAGCGCATGCAGGACACGGCCAAGGAGCAGGGCGTGGTCTACGAGCCCGACCGGCCCGACAACATCCACCGCCTGAACATGGGCGTGTTTCCGCAGGGCGCGACGATCATCCGCAACCCGTACAACAAGATTCCGGGCTTCAGCGTCGAGCATGTGCATTTCGTGCCGGGTTTCCCGGTCATGGCCTGGCCGATGATCGAATCGGTGCTCGACAGCCGCTATGCCGACCTTTTCACCCGCAACGCCATCGCCGAGAAGTCCGTGATCGTTTTCGGTGCGATGGAAGCCACCCTCACGCCCCTGATGCAGGCCATCGAGGAGACCCACGCTGGCATCAAGGTGTTCAGCCTGCCCAGCGTCGATCACCCCCAATACGGCCGCCACATCGAGTTGGGCGTCAAAGGAGACCCGGGCCGGCTCGATGCGGCGTATAACCAGCTGATCGAAGGGTTGCACACTTTCGATGCCAAGCTCGGCCCAGAATTGGTGCGTTAAAAGTTGTCGCACCAATTTGGTGATGTCTCGCCCGTATTTAAGCGGTGCATCTGTTCATAAAGCCTCATTCCGTGAGGCGACAATGGCACAGAAACTGCATCCTTCGTTCCCGTATTCCTAACCACCATCCAACTCAGGAGAAACTGATGGCAAAGACCGTCGCCGATGTACTCAAGCTCGTCAAGGAAAACGAGGTCAAGTTCATCGACTTCCGCTTCACCGACACCCGTGGCAAAGAGCAGCACGTCACCGTGCCGGTCTCGGCTTTCGATGAAGACAAATTCACCTCGGGCCATGCGTTCGACGGCTCGTCCATCGCTGGCTGGAAGGGGATCGAAGCTTCGGACATGCAGCTCATGCCCGACCCCAACACCGCCAACATCGACCCCTTCTTCGAAGAAACGACGCTGATCCTGACCTGCGACGTGATCGACCCGGCAGACGGCAAGGCCTACGAGCGCGATCCGCGTTCGCTCGCCAAGCGCGCCGAGGCGTACATGAAGGCTTCGGGCCTGGGCGACACCGCCTTCTTCGGCCCGGAACCCGAATTCTTCGTGTTCGACGGCGTCCGCTGGAAGAACGACATGTCGGGCTGCTTCGTGAAGATCGACTCCGAAGAAGCCTCGTGGAACACCGACAAGGAATACGAGCACGGCAACACCGGCCACCGTCCGGCGGTCAAGGGCGGCTACTTCCCGGTTCCCCCGGTCGACAGCTTCCAGGACATGCGCTCGGAAATGTGCCTGGTGCTCGAAGCCCTGGGCATCCCGGTCGAAGTGCATCACCATGAAGTGGCCAACGCCGGCCAGATGGAACTGGGCACCAAGTTCAGCACGCTGGTCCAGCGCGCCGACTGGGTCCAGCTGCAGAAGTACGTGATCCACAACGTGGCCCACGCCTACGGCAAGACCGCCACCTTCATGCCCAAGCCCATCGTCGGCGACAACGGTTCCGGCATGCACGTGCACCAGTCGGTCTGGAAGGACGGCAAGAACCTGTTCGCCGGCGACGGCTATGCGGGTCTCTCAGACTTCGCGCTGCACTACATCGGCGGCATCATCAAGCACGCCCGTGCCCTGAACGCCATCACGAACCCCGGCACCAACAGCTACAAGCGCCTGGTGCCCGGCTTCGAAGCCCCGGTGAAGCTGGCCTACTCGGCCAAGAACCGCTCGGCCTCGATCCGCATCCCGTTCGTTGCCAACCCCAAGGGCCGCCGCGTCGAAGCGCGCTTCCCCGATCCGCTGATGAACCCGTACCTCGGTTTCGCTGCGCTGCTGATGGCCGGTCTCGACGGCGTGGAAAACAAGATCCACCCGGGCGAAGCCGCCAGCAAGGACCTGTACCACCTGCCGCCGGAAGAAGACGCGCTGATCCCGACCGTGTGCCACAGCCTCGACCAGGCCCTGGAATACCTGGACAAGGATCGTGCGTTCCTGACCAAGGGCGGCGTGTTCACCGATGCGTACATCGACGCGTACATCGAACTGAAGATGCAGGAAGTCACGCGCTTCCGCATGGCGACCCATCCGGTCGAGTTCGACATGTACTACTCGCTGTAAAGCGATCCCCTCACGGGGAAGTAAGACAAAAGGACGGCCTCGGCCGTCCTTTTTCCTTGACGCGGAACATCTTGTCACCGGTGGCGCGGAATTGCATGAAAATGCGCCTTTGTCGCGCCACCCACCGATTCACATGAAGACTGCTTCTCTCATTTTCCTGGCCGGTTCATTGTTGGCCGCCCTGCCGGCGTCCGCGCAGGAGCGCGTGTGGCGCTGCGGCAATGAATACACCAACAACGCCACCATCGCCCAGCAGAAGGGCTGCAAGGTCATGGAGGGCGGCAATGTCACCGTCGTCCAGGGCGGCGGTGGCACGACGAAGTCGTCGGGCGGCTCGTCGGGCGCTTCCGCTGCGCGCGCGCCGGCCGGCAGCCCGCGCGTCGAAGGCGTCGACCAGCGCGCCAGGGATGGCGAAGCCCGCTCGGTGCTCGAGTCCGAGCTCAAGAAGGCCGAGGCCCGCCAGGCCGAGCTGCAGAAGGAATTCAATAACGGCGAGCCCGAAAAGCAGGGCAGCGAAGGCCGCAACTACCAGAAGTACCTCGACCGCGTGGCCGAAATGAAGGCTGAACTCGCGCGCAACGAGAGCGACATCGCAGGCATCCGCCGGGAAATCGGCCGGCTGCCGACCAACAAACCCCAGTAATCGCATGGCATTCGGGAAGAAGGCGGTTGGCGCCAACACGCGCTTTCAGACCTTCGACCTGCTGTCCACGCTGATCGCGGTGGTCAACAGCGACGGCTCCGTGCTGTTCGCCAACGCAGGCCTCGAAGACGCGCTGGGCACCTCGCGGCGCACGCTCGAAGGCTCGCAGTTCGGCGCCTGCTTTCACGAGCCTCAGGTGCTGCGCACCGCCATCGATGGCGCCAGCAGCAACGACTTCGCCACGCTGCGCTACGAAGCGTTCCTGCGCCGCGTCAATCACGAGCTGATGCCGGTGCAGGTCACGCTCGCGCATGGCGACAAGAAGGGCGAGCTCATCATCGAGATGTCGCCGCTCGAACAGCAGGTGCGGCAGGACCGCGAGGAGCGGCTCATCGACCAGGCGCAGGCGAACAAGGAACTCATCCGCAATCTCGCGCACGAGATCAAGAACCCGCTCGGCGGCATTCGCGGCGCGGCGCAGCTGCTGCAGATGGAGGTCGAGTCGCGCGACCTCATCGAATACACGCAGGTCATCATCCACGAGGCCGACCGGCTGCAGACGCTGGTCGACCGCCTCCTGGCACCGCACCGCCGGCCGCACGTGGTGGGCGACGTCAACATCCACGAAGTCTGCGAGCGTGTGCGCTCGGTGATCCTTGCGGAGTTTCCGCGCGACCTGCACATCGAGCGCGATTTCGATGTGTCGATCCCCGAGTTCCGCGGCGATCGCGAGCAGCTCATCCAGGCCACCCTCAACATCGTGCACAACGCCGCGCAGGCCCTCGCGGAGCGCCGCGCGGCGGGCGATGCGCAGATCACTTTCAGGACCCGCATCGCCCGCCAGGTGATATTCAACAAGCAGTGGTATCGATTGGCATTGGAATTGCATGTCATCGACAATGGACCGGGTGTGCCGGACACGATCAAGGACCGCATCTTCTATCCGCTCGTATCGGGCAGGGAAGGCGGAACAGGCCTGGGGCTGACCCTTGCGCAAACTTTTGTGCAACAGCATCACGGCGTGATCGAGTGCGACAGCGTCCCGGGCCGGACCGATTTCAAGATACTGATACCGCTGCCCTAGCGCAGCACGGCAACAAGGAGATGCATGAAGCCGATCTGGATAGTTGATGACGACCAATCGATCCGCTTCGTGCTCGAGAAGGCTCTGCTGCGCGAAGACTTGCCCACGCGCAGTTTCACGAACACGCGCGAGGTGCTCGCGGCCCTGGAGCAAGCCGACGACGACGAGCAGCAGGGCCCTCAGGTCCTGGTGAGCGACATCCGCATGCCCGGCGGCTCCGGGCTCGACCTGCTCGACAAGATCAAGGCCAAGCACCCCGGCCTGCCCGTCATCATCATGACGGCGTTCTCCGACCTCGACAGCGCCGTCTCGGCCTTCCAGGGCGGTGCCTTCGAATACCTGCCCAAGCCCTTCGACTTGCCGCGCGCGGTCGAACTCATCCGCCGCGCAGTCGACGAAAGCCAGCGCGAGGAAGTCTCCGAAGAGCGCATGGTCGCCGCGCCCGAAATGCTCGGCCAGGCGCCCGCGATGCAGGACGTGTTCCGCGCCATCGGCCGGCTCTCGCAGAGCAACGTCACGGTGCTGATCACCGGCGAATCGGGTTCGGGCAAGGAGCTGGTGGCGCGTGCGCTGCACAAGCACTCGCCGCGCGCCAACGGTCCCTTCGTGGCCATCAACACCGCGGCGATCCCGAAGGACCTGCTGGAGAGCGAACTCTTCGGCCACGAGCGCGGCGCCTTCACCGGCGCGCAGACCATGCGGCGTGGCCGCTTCGAGCAGGCCGAGGGCGGCACGCTCTTTCTCGACGAAATCGGCGACATGCCGTTCGACCTGCAGACGCGTCTCCTGCGCGTGCTGAGCGACGGCCATTTCTACCGCGTGGGCGGCCACAACTCGGTCAAGGCCAACGTGCGCGTGATCGCGGCGACCCACCAGGATCTGGAGCAGCGCGTCAAGCTCGGCGGCTTCCGCGAAGACCTGTTCCACCGCCTCAATGTGATCCGCCTGCGCCTGCCGGCACTGCGCGAACGTGGCGAGGACGTGCCCGCGCTGACACGCCACTTCCTGCAGGTGAGCGCGCGGCAGCTCGGCGTGGAGCCCAAGCGAATTTCCGACGCTGCGCTGACGAAGCTCGCGGCCTTCGGCTTTCCGGGCAACGTGCGCCAGCTCGAGAACATCTGCCACTGGCTGACCGTGATGGCGCCCGCGCAACTGATCGAAGCCAAGGACCTCCCGCCCGAAGTGATGGCGGTGGCTACCGAAGGGCATGTGGCCGAGGCGGTGGCGCCAGCGGCGACTGTGCATGCGCAGGTTGCGCCGTCATCGGTGAATGTCGAACGCGAATCCGCATCGACGACTGCTGCTGCACCCGAAGCGGCGGAAACCCCTGCCGGCGTGAGCAGTTGGGAAAGCGGCCTGGAGCTCGAAGCCCAGGCCCTGCTGGCCGCCGGCCGCACCGACGTCTGGGATGCGCTCTCGCGCCGCTTCGAATCCCGCCTGATCCTCACCGCGCTCGCCAACACCCGTGGCCGCCGCATCGAAGCCGCTCAGAAGCTGGGCATCGGGCGCAACACCATCACCCGGAAGATTCAGGAACTCGGTATCGAGTGAAAGCGGACCCGAGGCATTGCGCCTCGGGGGTTATCTGCTTCGTTGACCGAGCGTCAGCGAATCGAGCTGGAACTTCCCGCTCTTGTCCCAGAGCCAGGTATCGACATATGTGTGGCCGCCCAGCTTGCCCGGCGAGGGCAGCGGCGACGCCGCCTTGATGAGCTCGGCAATCATCGGCGGCACTTCCGGCGCATGGCTCGGCACGCGACTGAAGGTCACGTTGACGACCTTGCCATCCGCATCGATGTCCGTCTCGACCACCACCACGGCGTAGACCAGCGGCGGAATCTTTCCCTTGTAGATCCGGTTCGCATACGCCTTGTAGATCTGGCGCGCGCCGGTCTTGCGGTAGGCGCGCACGGCGGGCGTCTGCGCGGTGATCAGGCGCACCGTCGGCACGTCGCTCTTGCTCGGCGGCGTCGCTTCGTCCGCGGGCGACGTGGCGCTCTTGCCATCTTCTTTCTTCTCGTCGGCGGGCTTGAGGATCGAGCAGGCGCCCAGCGTCAGCGCGATGGCGAAGATCCCAAGGGTGCGGCCGGTCCGCGAAAGCAGGTGCCTGGTCATCGCGCTGGCGCTCAAGCGCTCGGGTCCAGATCGAGCACCACGGGGGCGTGGTCGCTCGGCTTCTCCCACTTGCGCGGCACGCGATCGATGACGCAGCCCTTCACGCGCGACACCAGCGGCTCGCTCACCAGGATGTGGTCGATGCGCAGGCCCCGGTTCTTCTGGTAGCCGAGCATGCGGTAGTCCCACCACGAATAGCTCTTCTCGGGCTGCTCGAACAGGCGGAAGCTGTCGGTCAGGCCCAGGCCGAGCAGCGCCTTGAAATGGTTGCGCTCCTCGGTCGTGTGATGGATCGTTTCCTTCAGGCCCACCGGGTCGAAGCTGTCGCGGTCCTCGAGCACGATGTTGAAGTCGCCCAGCAGCACCAGGTTCGGATGCGCCACGAGTTCCTGGCGCAGCCATTCGCGCAGGGCGTCCAGCCACTTCATCTTGTATTCGAACTTGTCGGAGCCCGGCGCCTGGCCGTTCACGAAGTAGCAGTTGACCACGCGCAGCGGGCCCGACGGCGTGTCGACGGTGGCGGCGATCACGCGCGACTGGTCGTCGGTGAAGCCGCCGATGTTCTTCACCACGTCGCGCACCGGCGCGAGGCTCAGGATGGCGACGCCGTTGTAGGTCTTCTGCCCGAACACGGCCGCTTCGTAGCCGGCCGACTTGAGCACCTCGAGCGGGAACTTGTCGTCGGTCATCTTGAGCTCCTGCAGGCAGAGCACGTCGACCGGGTTGGCGATCAGCCAGTCGAGCACATGCTGCAGGCGGGCCGTGAGGGAGTTGACGTTCCAGGTCGCAATTTTCATGAAATTTGCTAAGTTGTTGTATTCAAACGGTTTTTGACTTTTTAGGGCGAATTTTTTGGCGCGTACCCGCTGGCGTCCCCGTTTGATGAATCGCTGTGCTTCGGCTCCTTGGGCACCGATGGGCCAGCTTATCAAGCTCTCGCGCTTCTCGGTGTGGGATTCCGCCGATCTCTGACCCCGGGGGGGCGATTGCTTGTTCTGAGCATGGAGCCCCGATCGGCGCTCATACGTGCGCAAGGATGTTGACCAGTTTCCCGAATGGGTCACGAACGAAGAAACGACGGACGCCCCAAGGTTCGTCGACTGGCCCGTATTCGATGGAGAAGCCGGCAGCCCGCATGCCTTCGAGCGCTGCGTCCACGTCATCCACCTCGATCGACAGGTCTGGCACGGGCGTCCCGGAGCCACCCTCGACGGCGAAACTCACCTGGACAGTCATCTCGGCTTGGGAGCCATAGGTCTGAATCCAGCCATGGTCCATTAAAAGCTCGAGACCAAGAACGTCTTGATAGAACGCTCGCGCCCGGCTGATGTCGACGGCCTCGAAATTGGCAACGATCCTTTTGACTTGCAAATCTGGCTCCTTCGCGTTTGCGCTCGATGCTGCCGGACAAGGTCTCCGAGAATCGGCAACTGGCCAATTGTGCGGCGTACACATCCATCGAGGGGCCGTCTTCGAGGGCGGAGACGGACACCTGACTCTCTCCCGGCAAACCGGTGGTCGCCGCTTGCAACGCGCGGCAGCATTTCCAGAATGAAGAAAGTCAGCGCGGCCACTTTGAGTCGCTTGGAGCGCTCACGCGCCAAGGTCTTTGCGACCTCTTCCGCTGCCAGGCATTGGCGAGGATTCGCCGCAGCCGCAACTCTGCGCCCTGAGTCTCCATTTCGGGGAGTCACGCTGCCAGGGCGACCTTTACCCGTTCCGGAATCATCGGAAGGTCGCGAATGCGCCGTCCCGTGGCGTTGGCGAAGGCGTTCCCCACCGCGGCGGCCGCCGGCCCGAGCGCGCCTTCGCCGGCGCCTAGCGAGGGCTCGTGCGGACGGTCGACCATCGTCAGTTCGACCTCGGGCACCTCGCTGAAGCCCATGACCGGGTAGTCCGACCAGGCCCGCGTCAACACGTGTTCGCGGTCGAAGCGAACCTGCTCCTTCACCGTCCAGCTGATGCTTTGCAGGATGCCGCCCTCGATCTGGTTCGCCACGCCGTCCGGGTTCACGATGCGTCCGGTGTCGATGACGACCACCACGCGCGGGACTCGGACGGCGCCTGAGGCCCGGTCGACCTCGATGTCCGCCACCACAGCCGCGTAGGTCTGCATGTTCTTGTACCGCGAGTAGGCAAAGCCGCGTCCGTGCAGCACGCCCTTTCCGTCGTCGCCGCGCCGGCTCCCCGCAACCGACCACGCGGACCGCCTGATCACTTCTTCAACGACGTGCCGCGCGCGCGGGTCGGCCAAGTGATCGAGGCGGAACTGCGCCGGGTCGGCGCCCGCAAGCAGGGCCAGCTCGTCCATGAACGACTCGATGGCGAACACATTGCCGTGTGCGCCCAGCGTGCGCACCGAGCTGTTGCGCAAGGGGGCGTCCAGCAGCAGGTGATTGACGATCTTGCGGCGGGGCAAGGTGTATTCGGGCAACGCGTTGCGGTCGCCGTCGCCGAAGGGTTGCGGAATGCGCAGCGGCTCCGACGGGGCATAGGGCTTGGGCAGGTGCCAGGCCGACAGCAGGTTCACGCCGCCAGGCTGCCCCGGGCGCATCGCGTGCGAGTTGCTCCAGACCTCGTAGTTCCAGTCGGCGATCCGGTTGTCGGGGCCGAGCGCCGCGCTGACAGTGATCGCCATGGCAGGGCCGAATGGCGCCGACGCGAACTCGTCGTCCCGCATCCATTGCAGCTTGACCGGCCGTCCCGCGACCGCGCGGGCGAGCAATGCCGCATCGAGCGCCACGTCGTCGGCACCGTTGTGGCCGTAGCATCCGGCGCCCGGCATGTGGACCACGTCGACCTTCGCTTCGGGCATCTGCAGGACGGTCGCGAGATCGCCGCGCAGCGGGTAGGCGCCCTGCGTGTGCGACCACACCTGCATGTGGTCGCCGTGCAGCACCGCCACCGCGCAGGAAGGGCCGACGCTGCCGTGCGAGATGTAGGGCCGGCTGTACGACGCGGTGATGCGCCGGCCTTCCGGGGCCGGACGGTCCTGCCCCGCGTTGGCGATGACGCTGTCCTCGCGCCGCAGCTGGCGCAGCGCTTCGGGCAACGCCTGAGGGTCGGGCAACGCGGGCAGCTGACCGCCCCAGCGGGCCGATGCATGCAGCGCGGCGCTTGCACGCACGGCCTGCTCCTCGCGCTCGGCCACCACACCGAGAAAGCTACCCTCGCGCACCACGGCGATCACGCCCGGCAGGCGGCGCACGGCCGCTTCGTCGAATGCCTCGAGCGTGAGGCCCGAGCGCGGCGGCAGGACCACGCGGCCGAACACCATGCCGGGCAGGCGCAGGTCCTGCACGAAGGCCGGCGCACCCGACAGCTTGCCGGGCAGGTCGATGCGTGCGAACGGCTTGCCCACGACGGTGTAGGCGCCCGGGTCCTTGGGTTTGCCTGTCCCGGTCAGCGTCTGCTTGAGCGCGTCGGGGCCTCGCTGCGCGATCTGCCAGTAGGTGATGCGTTGGCCGGCCGGTCCTTCGACGGTTCCGTCGCGCACGGTGAGCAGGTCCGGCTGCACGCCGAGCGATTGCGCCGCCGCGCCGAGCAGCAGGCTGCGCGCCTGCACGCTCGCGCGGCGCAACGCATCGCCGCTGAGTTCGACCGACTGGCTGCCATAGGTGTAGCGCTCGTCCGGGCCGGTCAGGGTGCTCGCGCCGCTGATGCGGATGCGGCTGACCGCTACGTCCAGTTCTTCCGCGACGATCTGGCTCAGCGCGGTGAAGATGCCCTGGCCCAGTTCGGCCTTGCCGCTGAAGACGGCCACGGTGCCGTCCGGCTGGATGCGAATCCACGATTCCAGCCGCGGGTTGGCCTTCAGGCTTCCCGGCAATGCGGTCGCGATCTGGGCGAGGGCAAAGCGGTCCGCCATCGAGAACGCGATGAGGATGCCGCCCATCAGCTTGCCGGCGGCGCGGCGCGTCAGCAGGGTGTCGGCGGTCATTGCACTTGTCCTTGCGGGGCGGTGCCTGCCGCGCGCAGCACGGCCTTGACGATCCGGTTCTGCGTGCCGCATCGGCAGATGTGGCCGTCGAGCGCGGTGCGGATGGCGGACTCGTCGGGCTTCGGCGTGCGGTCCAGCAGCGCCTTGGCGGCGATGATCATGCCGCTGGTGCAGTAGCCGCACTGCGCCGCCTGCTCGTCGAGAAAGGCCTGCTGCAGCGGATGCAGCTTCGGCGGCTTCGCGCTGCCTTTGACGGCCGGCACCGAGAGCCCTTCCAGCGTCGTGAGCTTGCCCTTGCCGACGGCGGAGACCGGCATCACGCACGAGCGCAACTCCTGCCCGTCGAGCAGCACCGCGCAGCTGCCGCACTGTGCAGCACCGCAGCCGAACTTGGGGCTGTTGAGCCCGAGGTCGTTGCGCAGGATGTAGAGCAGCGGAGCGTCGGGTTCGCAACGCACGCTGTGCGTGGCGCCGTTGACGTCGAGGTGAAAAGCTTGCGGCATGACGGTCTCGCGGAGGTTATTTGATTGAAAAATCAAGCATATTGTGAACTATACGTTTGATTATTCAAGTAGTTCTGAGTGAAAACCCGGGAGGCCGCTTGGTCGTGCACCAGGTCTCGCTGAAATCGCGTCCTTCCTTGGCGCTCATAAGTTCATGTGAGTTGGCCTGCCGAGAGACCGGCGAGACCGAGGCTCCGCAAGGTCGCCTCAAGCGACCTTCGCGGCTCAGGAGGCCAGCCGGGGCGGGGCCAGGTAGCTGTCGAGCGCAAGAAGGATCGAGTCGCACACCATCCGCGCAGCTGCGGGCAACGACGCTGTCTGACGATGAAAAATCGCCAGCCGCAGGTGCTGGCTGCCCACGTCGCGCAGATTCTTGAAGGCCAGTTGTCCGCTCGCGACTTCGTTTGCCACAGAGAGGAGCGTCGTCACGGAAAGTCCCGTGCCTGACAGCGCAAGCGACCGGATCAGCGACATGGCGTTGGTCGTGATGGCTGGCGAAATGCTCGTTTTTCGACCGACGTTGATCCGGTCCAGGAGCTTCCTGATCTCCATTCCATCCGCGGGGAAGATGATCGGGAAGTCGCGGCACTGCTGCAGGGACAGGTCCGGTTCCTGTGCGAGCGGATGCGACGGATGCATCGCGACGCCGATATCCATCGAATGGATCTTCAGTTTCTCGATGGGGACTTGCTCGGGAGGCTCCCAACAGATCCCGATGTCCAGCTCGTTGCCCACGACCTTGCGCACGATCTCTTCGGTGTTGCCGCTGAAGATCGAGAAGGAGATGTCGGGGTTGTCCTGGCGAGAGCGCGCCAGAAAGCCGGGGAAGAAATCGCCAGCCAGCGTCTGGATGGTGCCGATCGCAACATGGCCTCTCTGCTTGCCCTTGATGGCGCTCACTTCCGATACCGCGGCAGCGGAGACCTTCTCGAAGTCCTTGATGATGTCGTAGATCACGCGGCCGGCGTCCGTCAGCTTCATCCCTCGAGGCAGGCGTTCGAAGATCGGTGCGCCGATGAGTTCTTCGAAGTTGATGATCTGGCGGTTGATGGCCGATGGCGAAATGTGAAGATACTCGGACGCCTTGCGGATCGACCCGTCTTCTGCGACCTGGCAGATGTACCGCATCAAGGGAGACAAGAGCATCTTCATGGAGGACTCGCGTCGTGGTGATGGATGCTATGGCTGCGCACTTGCCGGCGTCAATCTATGCCAATGCGCGGCACTGGCCGTTCAGATAGACGAGCGGATCGACCTGCTCGACGAAGCGGCTTTCGAAGACTTCGGCGATGAAAACGGTGTGCGTTGCAAACGAACTGGAGGTCGCAATCTTGCAGAAGAAGGTGGCTTGCGCGCCGGGTGAGTGGGGCAGCTGAAAGGGGCCCGAAAGCCATCGACTGCGGTTGAACCGCTCCTCCTGGTCGTACTTGCCGCCGAAGTCCGCGCAGAGGTCCTGCTGCGCTCGCGACAGGACGCTCACGGAGAACATGCCGCAGGCGTGGAGCAGGGGATGCACGGACGCCGATCTGTTGACGCAGACCAGGAGCGACGGCGGATCGGCCGAGAGGGAAACGACCGAGGTGGCCGCCATGCCCGCTCGCTTGCCATCGACTTCCGTGGCCACGATGCATACCGCGCCGGCCATTCGACGCATCGCAATCTTGAATGTTTCAGTGTCGGTCATGATCACCCTCGCTGGCCGGCGCTCGCAGGCGCAGTGGAAGCGAACCGATTGGCAGGCCTTGGCAGGTCGAGATGTTCCCGCAGGGTCGAACCTTCATACTCGGTTCGGAAAACGCCCATGTGCTGAAGGAGCGGCACAACGTCGTAAACAAAGTCCTTCAGGCCGTTCGGCAACTCGGCGGGCTGAATGAGGAAACCATCGACGGCGCCGGCCTCGAACCACTGGGTCATGTCGCGGGCGATCTGCTCGGGCGTTCCAACCAGGGTGCGTTGGCCTCGCGCACCCGCGAAGCGCTCGTAGAGCTGGCGCACGGTCAGGTTCTCGCGCTGCGCCATCTTCATCACGCCTTCGAGCGTGCTCTTGCTGGTGTTGGTATCGCGCTCCAGAAGATCGAGGGGCAGCGGTTGGTCGATGTCGATGCCTTTCAGGTCGACGCCTCCGATGGCATTCGACAGCAGTTCAAGGCCAACCGACGGGTGGATCAGCGACTGCAGGTAGGCATGCTTTTCCCTGGCCTCGGCCTCCGTATCTCCGACGATCGGGTTCAAGCCCGGCATGATCTTCAAGGACTGTGGTTCGCGGCCGTACCTGGCCATGCGGCCCTTGAGGTCGTTGTAGAACTTCTTTGCCCCGTCCAGGTCGCCTTGGGCTGTGAACACGATGTCTGCAGTTTCCGCCGCCAGCTCCTTTCCCGGCTCTGATGAGCCCGCCTGCGCGATGACCGGATGGCCCTGAGGAGGACGCGAAATGTTCAGCGGGCCTTTGACCGAGAAATTTTCACCCTTGTGGTTCAGTACATGCAGCTTCGCTGGATCGAAGTAGCGCTGCTGCTCCCGATCCCGCATGAAGGCGTCGTCTTCCCAACTGTCCCAAAGGCCACGAACTACAGCGGCGAACTCCTTTGCACGCGCATAGCGGTCGCCATGTTCCAGGTGCTCATCGCGCCCGAAGTTCTTGCTCTCATCGAGGTTCGACGAGGTCACAACGTTCCAACCCGCGCGGCCCGCGCTGATGTGGTCGAGCGATGCGAACCGCCTGGCGATGTTGTACGGCTCGTTGTAGGTCGTGGTGGCCGTCGCTACGAGTCCGATTCGGCTCGTCACCGCAGCCAGCGCCGACAAGAGAGTGGTCGGCTCGAAGTAGGCCATGTACTGAGGCCAACGACTGAGCGCCTCGAGATCGCCGCCGCGCACTGCGGCGGCGTCGGCCAGAAACATCAGATCGAACTTGCCTTGCTCGGCAAGTTGGGCGAGCTCGACGTAGTGTTGGAAGTTCGACCCCGCGTCCAGTTGGGAATGCGGATGCAGCCATGACGCGACGTGGTTGCCTGTCGGATGGAACAAACCGCCGAGCTTGAGTTTTTCAGCTTTGAAGTTGCGCATTGAGATCATTCCTTTACCCGCCCGGTTGGCGGCGGACTCGATGTCCGTCTTGCAGGAGAGCAGGTGCGATCAGTATGCGATTCGGTTTTTCAGCGACAAGCAGAGAAAACATGACACACCGTGCCTGAATTGGCAACGCACGGCGTCGAGGGTCGGTCGCCGCGGGTGTGCGACTTTTGAGAACGTGGGGACCGAAAAATGCTAACCCCGGCAACCTCGATGATCCATAGGATCGCGCAATGAACCAACCGCAGCAGGTCAGCGAGACGATGCAGATGAAATCGTCGACGCATGCCGGTCCGTCGCCGGCCAAGATCGCTCGAGCGCCCAAGGCCGAGCTTCATGTGCATCTCGAAGGCACCATCGGCCCGGAGACCCTGCTGGCGCTGAGCGCGCGAAACCAGGTGAAGGTCCCCTACACCACGGCAGATGAGGTGCGAGCGGCCTACAAGTTCACCGACCTTTCGGGGTTTCTGCAGCTCTACTACTCCGCGTTGAGCGTGCTGATCACCCGACAGGATTTCTACGACATCACCTATGCGCAACTCAAGCGGTCGGCCGAGGACAGGGTGGTCTACGTGGAGTTCTACATGTCTCCACAGAGCCACCTCGAGCGCGGCATCGGACTGGAAGTCGTGCTGGCAGGGACAGAGGCGGCCATTGCAGCTGCTCGCGCCGACTTTGGCATCGAGGCAAAGCTCATCTTCGGTTTGCAGCGTCATCGCACCGAGTCGCAGGCCTTCGAAGCGTTGGAAGCCGCCCGTCCGTTCAGAGAGTCGTTTGTCGCGGTCGGCCTTGGCGGGGTGGAAAAGGGCAACCCGCCCTCAAAGTTCGAGCGGGCCTTCCGCCAGGCCAAGGACATGGGCTGGCCGATCACCATCCACGCCGGCGAAGAGGGACCTCCCAGCTATATCTGGGAGGCACTGGACATCTTGGGCGCGGATCGCATCGACCATGGTGTGACGGCGCAGGAGGACCCACGGCTGATCGAGCGCCTGGCGACCGACCAGATTCCGATGACCGTGTGCCCGTTCTCCAATATCTGCCTCAACGTCTTCCCTTCTCTGGCACAGCACAACCTGAAGTCGCTTCTCGACGCAGGGTGCAGGGTGAGCGTGAACACCGACGATCCGCCGTACTTCAACGGCTACATGAACGACAACCTCGTGGGCGTGGCCTCCGCGCTTCGGTTGTCGGATGGCGATGTCTATTCGTTGCTTCGAAATGGCTTTCAAGGCTCCTTTGCTCCGGCGGAACGCAAGGCAGAGCTGATTGCCGGCCTGGACAAGTTCTGGTTGATCTAATTTCCTCACAGGTGAAGCAAATGCTCAAAAATGCAGTCAGATGGATCGGCTTCTTGATGGGAGCCGTCGCGATGCTCCTGGCCACGCAGGCAGGGGCTCAGACGCCGAAGAAGAAGGTGCGGATCGTGGTGGGGACGCAGGTCCTCAACATCTCCTATCCAACACTGAACCTTCCTCTCGCGCTCGGTTATTGGAGTGACGAGGGTTACGACGTCGAGATCACGCCGCTGGCGCCGCCGGCACAGACGATCGCGCTGCTCATTGCCGGCCAGGCAGATTTCGCACAGATCAATGCGAGCGTTGCCGTGCAGGCGCAGTCGCTCAATGGCCAGCCGGTCAAGCTTGTCGTGAACAACGGCGTGATCGATTGGAGCATCGGGGTGCTCGAAGACTCACCATTGCGCTCGATCACGGATTTCAAGGGCAAGACCATCGGGGTGTTCGGCCTGGGTTCTGGTGGCGTTGCCATCTTGCGTTCCTATCTCAAGGAGAAGGGCATCGATCCGGACAAGGACGTCAAGTTCATCGCCACCGGAGCCGGCGCACCGGCCATCGATGCGCTCAAGAGCGGGCGAGTGCAAGGCCTCATGTTCTGGGCCTCTGCCATGGCGGGCTTTGAGAATGCGGGCCTGAAGATGCGCTACCTGCGCGGCGAGGACTGGCGTACGTTGCCCGACTTCAGCATTGCAGCCATGTCGAAGACGATCGAATCGGACCCCAAGATGGTGGAAGCCATCGTGCGTGGCATGGCGAAGGCTTCTGAATTTGCATTCGCCAACCCCGACTGCGTCCGCCGAATCCAGTGGAAGTCCTGGCCGAACACGAAACCGACGGGGCAGGCAGACCCGTCCGTGCTGGCTCAGTGGGATACCAACCTTCTCAAGGCGCAACTCGATTCCTTCCGGGACGGGTACAAGATCGGCGGCGGGAAGTACTGGGGCAACGTCGACACCGCCGCCGTGTCCCGGTTGGAGCAGTACATGCTCAAGTCGGGCCAGATCAGCCGCGCAGTGCCGACCAGTGCACTGATGATTGCCGACGCCGATCTCTATCGAAGGGCCAATCAGTTCGACGCATCGGCGATCCGGCAGGCCGCCGAGAAGTGCGCGAACTGGTGAGCGGTCCGGGCTGCTTCCTGCGCGATGCGCGCGAGTTCGACGCATCTTTCTCGGACGTGGCACGCTCATGAACACAGGCGCGAAATCGCTCGATGCCGTCGGGCCACAGGGCCGGCGAAAGGCGGAGCTGCGGCCGGTGAGCAGCAACGCGCTCAAGTACTTCATGGCCGTTGCCAGGTCGGGTTCGATACGCCGCGCCGCGGAGGAACTGCATGTGGCGGCCTCTGCGATCTCCCGGCTGATCCAGTTGCTGGAGGAAGAGCTGGACGCCGAACTGCTTGAGCGGCACCGGGGACACAAGGGCCTCAGGCTCACGGCCGAAGGGTCGGTGGTGCTGAGCTATGCGAAGCGCATCGAAGCTGGCCTGGACGCGGTTCGCGACGATATCCAGTCGCTCAAGACCATCCGGACCGGCAAGGTCCGATTCGGCATTTCCGAATCCTTCACGCGGGAGTTCGTTCCTCAGTTTTTGCAGCGCTTCCACGCCGCGTACCCGGGCATCGTGTTCGAGGTCATCGTCGCGGGTGGCAGCAAGCTGACTGCAATGCTTGCCAATCACGACATCGACGTGTCCCTGTCGTACATCACGCCGGACGCCTTCAATGTCTCGGTGGTCGAACAGGCAATCACAACGCCTTGCTTGCTGGTGGCACGCAGCCACCCGTTTGCACAACGGGCGTTCGTCGATGTCGCGGAGTGCGCCGGCGAGGACATCGCGTTGCCGGATGCGTCCCTGACCGTTCGGGAGAGCTACGTTCGAATGTTCGCGAAGGCCAGGATCCGGCCGCGTGGACTGCTGGTCACCAATTCGTTCGAGCTGATGCGCGCATCGGCGCGCGCGGGGCTGACGATTGCCGTCGTGGACAGGTACTTCGGCGATCACGAGGCCCCTGCGGGGATGGCCTATGTGCCGCTGCGGGGGCAGGGTCTGGATCGCTGGCCGTTGAATGTCAGCGTCCATGCAGATCGCGACCTGCCCGCCGCAGCAAGCATCTTCGTGGAGCACCTGCGCATGGCGGTGCGTTCAGTCGCCGCAGATCGCTGACGCGTTGCAACCATCTCGCCTGCCGCGCATCGCCAGGCTGGGCCGATGCGCGGTGTGCGCACGCGCACTAGTAGCGGTAGGCCTCGGGCTTGAAGGGGCCCGTCTTGCTCACGCCGATGTAGGCCGCCTGCGCGTCGGAGAGCTCCGTCAACTGCGCACCGAGCTTCGCAAGATGGAGCTTTGCAACCTTCTCGTCCAGAAGCTTGGAAAGCACGTACACCTTGCCTTTTTCATAAGCGTCCTGCTTGGTAAAAAGCTCGATCTGTCCCAATGTCTGGTTCGCAAGACTGGCAGACATGACGAAGCTGGGATGGCCGGTCGCACACCCCAGGTTCACCAGGCGGCCCTTGGCGAGCAGGATGATCCGCTTCCCGTCGGGAAAGATCACGTGATCCACCTGCGGCTTGATCTCGTCCCATTGGCAGGCCTCGAGCGACGCCACATCGATCTCGTTGTCGAAGTGCCCGATGTTGCAGACGATCGCCTGGTCCTTCATGCGTTTCATGTGCTCGAAGGTGATGACGTCGCGGTTGCCGGTTGCGGTGACGAAGATGTCCGCATGGCTCACCGCCTCGTCCATGGTCACTACGCGATAGCCCTCCATGGCCGCTTGCAGCGCATTGATGGGATCGATCTCCGTCACCCAGACCTGGGCGCTGAGGGCGCGCAACGCCTGCGCGGAACCCTTGCCGACGCCGCCGAAGCCGGCCACCACGGCGATCTTGCCCGCGATCATCACATCGGTCGCGCGCTTGATCGCGTCGACCAACGATTCCCGGCAGCCGTACGTGTTGTCGAACTTGCTCTTGGTCACGGAGTCATTCACGGCAATGGCACGGATGGCGAGCTCGCCCTTCGCGCTCATGTCGTTGAGCCTGAAGACACCGGTCGTCGTTTCTTCCGTCACGCCGATGATGTGGCGCAGACGACGGCTGTACCAGGTGGGATCCGCGGCCAGCTTCTTCTCGATGGCCGCGAAGAGGATGCGTTCTTCCGAACTTGTCGGCTTCGAGATCACGCTGCGATCCTTCTCGGCGCGGCTTCCAAGATGCATCAGCGTGGTTGCGTCGCCACCGTCATCGAGGATCAGGTTGGGGCCCTCTTCGGGTTCGCCTCGCGGCCCGCCGAACTCGAAGATCCTGTGGGTGTAGTCCCAGTACTCCTCCATCGTTTCACCCTTGTAGGCGAAGACGGGTGTTCCTTTCGAAGCCACAGCCGCCGCGGCATGGTCCTGCGTCGAGAAAATATTGCATGACGCCCAGCGCACGGTAGCGCCCAGCGCTTGCAGTGTCTCGATGAGCACGCCGGTCTGGATGGTCATGTGCAGCGACCCGGCGATGCGTGCGCCCTTCAGTGGCTGCTGTTCGAGGAACTCGTTCCTGATGGCCATCAGTCCCGGCATCTCCGTCTCCGCGATGCGCAGTTCCTTGTGGCCCCAACCGGCCAACGCCATGTCCGCCACGACGTGATCGCCGGCCTGGATCGATGTCAATCTTTCGCTCATCTCTTGCTCCTTGTGATGGGTTGTCGTCAGAGCGAGATGAATGCCGAGGCTCACCGCACTCTGTCGGTGAGCGCGGTTAAGGATGCCGGTGTTCGGCAGTCTTCCGAGCCTGACAGATCGGTACTCGCGCAGTGGCGAGCGTGATCGTTGCAGCGCTCCTCGGTGAACAAAATTCTAGTGATCGACCGGTCTTGGCGTGTTTCAAAAATTAGTACGTCGATGCCGAAAATCTGTGATTGACCTGCATATGTGCGCTCCATAGAGTCGCGGTTCTCGGCATCGGCGCTGCATCTCACGCGGCGATCGAGCGATGCCTCCCAAGCCCGTAGGAGCCCCGCTTTGCATTACCTGTCCACGCTCATGAATCCCAAATCCATCGCGGTGTTGGGAGCGTCGCCGCGACCTGAGGCGATGGGCAATACCGTGATCAAGAATCTCCTGCGTGTCGGGTATGCCGGAGCCATCCATCCCATTCATCCCAGCGCCGAGTCCGTGCTGGGTCTGCCATGTCGTCGCGATCTGACTTCGTTGTCCGGATCGGTGGATTGCGTCGTGATTGCGCTCAGCGCGGACAAGGCCCTCGATGCCCTCAAGAGCGCGCATGCCGCCGGAGCGCGCAGCGCAGTGTTGTACGCGAGCGGGTTTGCCGAGACCGGGGAACAAGGGGCGGCCCTTCAGACGGAGATCGGCACCTTCTGCCGCGACAACCAGATCAATCTTTGCGGGCCCAACTGCCTGGGAATCTTCAGTGTCGAGAACGGGGTGGCGTTGTACAGCGCTGCCGTGCCAGAGGGGCTGGAGGCCGGGGACATCGCGCTGATCTCCCATTCGGGTTCGGCATGCATCGCCTTGAGCGGCCTCGATCGTTTCAAGTTCAGCCACCTGGTTTCTCTGGGCAACGGGGCGGTGACCGATATTCCCGAGTACCTCGACTATGTGGCGCAAGACCCGCGCACCAAGGTCGCCGCGCTCTTCGTGGAGACGCTGCGCGATCCTGCCACCTTCGCACGCGCTGCTGCGCAGATGCGAAAGGCAGGCAAGCCGATCGTGGCATTGAAGGTAGGCCGATCCGTATCCGGCGCTGCAGCGAGTGCCGCTCACACGGGTGCGATCGCCAGTTCCGATACGGCGCTGCTGACTTTCTTCAAGCGCCACGGCGTCACCCTGGTCGAAGACTACGACGAGTTGGTCGAGACCGTCGCGCTGTTCTCCACGATCCGCTCGATGCCGAAGGGTGCGGGGCTTGGTGTCCTCAATGTGAGTGGCGGTGAATTGTCGATGACCTGCGACATCGCCGAGCGCTGCGGACTCGTGCTGCCGGCGTTGAGCGAGTCGACCGTGGCGCACCTCAAGACCGTGCTCCCCGTGTTCGGCGCGCCGCGCAATCCGCTCGATGCGACGGGCGTCGGGGTGTTCGACACCAGGATGTACGGGGATTGCCTGGATGCGCTGCTGAACGATCCTTCGATTCATATCGTCGCTGTGTCGCAGGATTGCCCGGCGTCCATGGGAGAGGACCAGGCCGCGATCTACGAGAAGCTCGCGATCACCGTGGCCGAACGCAGCGCGCGAGCGCATAAGCCCGTCGTGTTCTTCAACAACCTGTCCGCCAGGATCCATCCGGACGTGCTCGCGCCATTGAGCGAAGTACCCACGCTCTGCGGAATGCGCAATGCCCTGCGCGCCATCAAGCATCTGGTGGACCATGCGGCATTCATCACCACCGAGGTTGTTCCCAAGACGATGGGTGTCGACCGTCAAGAGAAATGGGCTCGACGTTTCGAATCCGTGGAGCCGCTGACCGAGCGGGAAAGCAAGTCGTTCCTGGAGGCGCACGGAATCCGCGTGACCGCCGAGCGCCTGGCATCGAGCGAGGACGACGCCGTTGCACACGCCGATGCCATCGGATATCCCGTGGTGCTGAAGATCGAATCCGCGGACCTTCCCCACAAGAGCGAAGTGGGTGGTGTCGTCGTCGATCTGCCCGATGCAGTCGCCGTGAGAGCGGCCTATCGCCGGATTCTCGAAAGCGTTGCGCGCAAGGCACCCGGGGCGCGGGTGGCCGGGGTGCTGGTGCAGCAGATGGTCCGCGGTGGTGTCGAGGCGATCCTGGGTGTCGTGACGCATCGGCCTTTTGCGCCAGGTGTCGTGGTCGGCTCCGGCGGCGTACTTGTCGAGATCCTGCAAGACGCCACGTTCGAACTCGCGCCGGTGGATCTGAAGACCGCCGCCGCGCTGATCGATCAGACGCGGCTGGGCAAGTTGCTGGGCGGTTACCGAGGCGGCGTCGTGGCGGATCGCGACGCGCTGGCAAGGACGCTGGAGCGGCTGTCCGACATCGCGGTGGTCTACGCCAATGAAATCGAAGCCATCGATCTGAATCCCGTTGCAGTCCTTGCGCAAGGCCAGGGCGCGGTGGTGCTGGACGCGTTGGTGATTGCCAAGGCGCGGCAATAGCCGCGTCGAAGGTGCCTGCATCGAAGAACCAGGAGACAAGCAAAAATGAAATATGAATGCATCGAATTGAGTATCGAGAACACGGTGGCGACGCTCGAACTCGCAAGACCGGACAAGATGAACTCGCTGAACGATCAGATCCTGATCGACATGCAGCACGCCTTGGACACGCTCGAGAACGACACCGGCGTGCGGGTGCTGATCATCACGGGGCAGGGGCGAGCCTTCTGCGCGGGCTTCGATCTCGCGCCGCGTGCCAAGCCGTTCACGAGCGTGCAGGACTGGCGCGGTCACGTGAAGCTCGGGAACGACACCTGGTGGCGGATCTGGAAATCGCGCCTGCCGGTGATCGCGGCCGTGAACGGCTTTGCGCTTGGCGGGGGATGCGACCTGTCCATGGTCTGCGACTACACCCTGGCATCGGAGACCGCGGTGTTTGGCGAGCCGGAGATCCAGTTCCAGTCCGCGCCGCCCTTCAACATCACGCCCTGGATCATGGGAATGAAAAGCGCCAAGGAGTTTCTGCTCTTCGGCGACCGGGTGTCGGCCCAGGACGCCGTGCGCCTTGGCATTGCGAATCGCGTGGTTCCTGCCGATCGGCTTCGCGCCGAGGCGATGAACACCGCCCTGCGTCTTGCCAAGTTGCCTCCGCCGGCGGTCGAGCTCAACAAGCTCGGACTCAATCGCTCCTATGAAATGCGCGGGTTCCAGCCGGCGATCGAGTACGGCGCGGAGATCTTCACCCAGGTCCTGATGTCGGAGTCGGACGAAGCCAGGGAATTCTTCGAACGCATGAGCCGGGACGGCATGAAGGCCGCATTCAAGTGGCGGGATGAGCGCTTCGCTTCATCCGGGTCCGTTTCCCAATCCGGCGACAGCAGTCGCACCAACGCCGTTTGAGGAGACCCGATGATTCATGTTTCAGGCCTGAACAAGATGTATGCGACACGCGAGGGGAACGAGATCCACGCGCTGTCCGACGTCAATTTCTCGGTTGCCGACGGAGAGTTCATCACGGTGGTGGGCCCCAGTGGGTGCGGCAAATCGACGTTGCTGAAGATTCTTGCGGGCATCCTGCGTCGCACTTCCGGCTCGGTCGAGATCGACGGACGCCAGATCGACGGTCCCAATCGCCAGATCGGCGTGGTGTTCCAGGCGCCGGTGCTCCTGCCATGGCGCACCGTGTTCGAGAACATCCTGTTGCCGAGCCAACTGCACGGTGCGATCACGGATGCGAACCGCGCGGACGCCAGGAAGTACCTGGCCATGGTCGGGCTTGCCGGGTTCGAGGACAAGTACCCCAACGAACTGTCGGGCGGCATGCAGCAACGCGTGGGTATCGCCCGGGCATTGGCCCACGATCCGGCGCTCCTGCTCATGGACGAACCCTTCGGTGCGCTGGATGCCATGACGCGCGAAAACATGAACCTGGACCTGCTGCGCATTCGCGCCGCCAGCAAGAAGACCGTGTTGCTCGTGACGCACAGCATCCCCGAGGCGGTCTTCCTGGCGGACCGGGTCATCGTGATGTCGCCGCGTCCGGGGCGGATCACCGAGATCCTCAACGTCAATCTCCCGGCGGAACGCAAGCTGGAGATGATCAACTCGGCGCCGTTCGGGGAAGTCGTCTCTCACATCCGCAAGTATTTCAGTTCGCAAGGAGCACTCGACGCATGACCACCAACAGCACGCCCAAGCAGGGCGGCCCGGGGCTTCTTGGCAGCAAGCCCGAGCGTCCGCTCTCCATCCTCCTGTTCATCGTCATCATTGGCGGGTGGGAACTCGCGGTCAGGCTTCTTGAAGTCTCGTCCCTCGTGGTTCCTTCGCCGACCGCAACGGTGATTTCCTTGTGGAACGGCTTGGCCGACAACACCTTCGTGTGGCACACCGGCGTGACCCTGTACGAAACGCTGGTGGGATTTTTTGCCGGCGCGTTGTTCGGATTGGTCCTGGGGGCCTTGATCGGACAGTTCACTCTGGTGGAGCGAACGCTCTATCCGTACGTGGTGGCTTTCCAGACCATTCCCAAAGTCGCGATCGCACCCTTGTTCGTGATCTGGTTCGGTTTCGGCGTCACGTCCAAGATCGTCATTACCGCAACGATCGTGTTCTTCCCGGTGCTGGCGAACACGATCGTCGGTCTGCGCTCCTCGCCCCGCGAGCAGATCGACCTGATCACGGCCTTCACCGGCTCGCGCTGGCAGACGTTCAAGTATGTGAAGGTACCCAACGCCCTTCCGTACATCTTCGTCGGCCTCGACGTCGGCATCGTTCTGGCCGTGATCGGCGCCATCGTGGGCGAATTCGTGGGCTCGCAAGCCGGCCTGGGTTATTTGATCCTGCAGCGCAACTTCTCGATGGACACCGCGGGGGTGTTCGCCATTCTCATCATCCTTTCCGTGATGGGGATCCTGCTGCACGGCGCCGTCGACCTCATCAAGCGCAAGGTGGTCTTCTGGGTCAACCATGAAGCCGAAAAAATCGTCAGCGCTTGAAGCCGGCGCGCGCTGAACCCCGAGGGGCTTCGTCCCCTCTCTCTCTACACAGGACCCCAAGCAATGGAACAACTTCAAGAAAACGCACACGCATCGGTCGACGTCACGGTCACAGGCGCTCATCTGGCGGCCGCGCTCTCTTCCGAGCCCGGCGAGTCCTTCCCGGAGGTCTTCTCGACGCCGTGGCTGCTCGCGCAGTTCGAGCGCGCCGCGGCAAAGGTTCTCCGGCCGATTCTTGCGGAAGGGCAACTTTCTGTCGGCGCGAAGGTGGAGCTGGAGCATCTCGCGCCCACGCCGGTCGGCCAGAAGATCACCGCGCACGCGCGCTTCCTGGAGAAGAAGGGCCCCCTGTTCCTCTTCGAGGTGTGGGCCGAAGATGGTGCGGGGATCATCGGCAAGGGAACGCATGCACGGGCCATCGCGCCGAAGATCGCCGTCGAGAAGAAGGCCGCGAGCCGCTTCGCGCAGGCCTGAGGGCGTGATTCATGAACACCGAGGACGCAGTCATGAGCACAAGGCAGCACGATGCTGTTCCAGGCGAAAAGAACGAGCGAAGCGAGCAGGAGGTGCGAGAAGACCTGGCCGCCGCCTACCGTCTGTTCGCGTTGTTCGGAATGGACGACGCCATCTACACCCATCTCTCGGTGCGTGTGCCCGGCCGGCATGATCATTTTCTGATCAACCCCTTCGGCCTGCTGTTCAGCGAAGTGACGGCGTCTGCGCTGGTCAAGATCGATCTGGATGGAAACAAGGTGGACGACAGCGACAGCGAGGTCAACGCCGCAGGCTTCACGATCCACAGCGCGGTTCACGCGGCGCGGCACGATGCCGCCTGCGTGATGCATACGCACACGGTGGGCGGCATGGCGGTGGCGTCGCTGCGCGATGGACTCCGGACGACGAATCAGTGGGCCCTGCAGTTCTACAACCGGGTGGCCTATCACGAGTTCGAAGGGCTGGCGCTCGATCTGGATGAGCGAGCGAGGTTGGTGGCAAGCCTTGGAGACAAGGCCAAGGCGCTGATCCTGCGCAATCACGGACTGTTGACGGTGGGACGGTCCGTCGCGGAAGCATTCATCCTCATGTTCAATCTGGAGCGAGCGTGCCGGGTGCAACTCGCCATCCAATCCAGTGGCCAGGCCGTCAGGCCGTTGTCTGCGGAGGTGTCCGAGAAGACCGCACTGCAGTTCGAGAAAGGCGGAGCCAACGCTTCCCAAGCCGATCCGCACGCTCGGGAATGGAACGCCTTCAAACGGCGGCTGGAAGCTGCCGACGGTCTCGGCTATCGCGCCTGAACGTTTCAGTAGACGCTGCCTCTGGGCGCATGCCAGGGGGCGGTGGATCGACGGCTCGCGCAGCGTTGCGATCTTTGGCAGATGGCACAAGGTTTGCTCCGTGTCCTGTATAAGATTCGCAGGCTGCGGAAGACCGTGGCCATCGCCGGAGGTCCTTCATTGATCAACAGCATTGGATTGCGCTACTTCGCAGGCGTCGCGCGGGTCGGATCCATTCGGCGCGCGGCGGAGGAACTGCACGTTGCAGCATCCGCCATATCGCGCCAGATCCACCTGCTGGAAGAAGACCTGGGCAGCCCGCTCTTCGAGCGGCATCGTGGGCAGAAGGTGATGAAGCTCACGCCGGCAGGCGAGGTGGTGCTGGTCTACGCACGCAGCGTGGAGAACGGACTCGACCAGGTCAGAACGGACATCCGGTCCATTCAGACGATGCAGCGCGGCACGGTGCGGCTGGGCATATCGGAGTCGTTCACAAGAGAGTTTCTTCCGCAATTCCTGCAGACGTTTCACCAGCAGTACCCGGGCATCAATTTCGAGGTCGTGGTGGCCGGAGGATCCAGGCTGGTGGAACAGTTGTCGAAGGATGAGCTCGACATTTCGCTGTCGTACATCAGCCCCGACACGTTCGACGTCACGGTCGTCGAGCAGAGGTTCATCAAGCCATGCCTTCTCGTCTCCGGGAGCCATCCTTTCGCCAAACGCGATTTCGTGGACATCAGCGAGTGCGGCGATGAGGAGATGGCGCTGCCGGATGAAACACTGACCATCCGCGGCAGCTATGTAAGGATGTTCGCAAAGGCGAAGATCAAGCCGCGCGGCGTCATGGTGACGAACTCTTTCGAGTTGATGCGCGCATCGGCCGCCACGGGTCTGTGCGTCGCCATCGTCAACAAATACTTCGGTGGTCCAACGCCCCCACGCGGCCTGAAGTATGTGCCCCTGCGAGGCAAGGGCGTCGAGAAATGGCCGCTCAACATCTGCGTGCACACGGACCGCAATCTTCCGGTTGCAGTCCGCATCTTTCTCGAGCATCTGCAAGAGGCCGTTCGGCGCGCCACCGCGGACGACTGATTCGACGCTTCTCCGATCGCGGCGCTCGCATGTGGGTTTGAGCGTGCCGGATATTCGAACGCACCGAGCTGAATTTCATGCTTCAGGTCTGCGGGCGAACGTGCTCCACTGCGCATCAAGTTGAACAAGGAGACTTCATGCCGCGCCATTCATCCGTTCGTCTCTGCCGGTGCTTGCTCCGTAGATGTGCACTCGCCGTGTGGGCCCTGTGTTTCGCCACCGTGGTGCCCACGGCCCAGGCGCAGGACCGCCCGCTGAAGAAGGTCACCATTGCTGTGGGAAGCCAGGTTCTCAACATCAGCTATCCGTGGCTGATGATGCCGCTGGCACTGGGCTACTGGAAGCAGGAGGGCTACGACGTCAACGTCATCGGCGTCTCCGGATCGGCCCAGGCCTTGCAGCAACTCGCATCCGGCGGCATCGAGTTTGCCGAGCTGAATGCCACGAACCTGATCCAGGCAAACACGGATGGCAATGCGAAGGTTCGCGGCGTGATGGGGAACGGTGTCATCGACTGGGGTCTGGCGGTCATCGACGGTGGCGCGATCGCCGACGTCAAGGACCTCAAGTCGAAGAAGATCGGCATCGTCAGTCTGGCCACGGGCGGCACGTCACTCCTGAAGGGATTGCTCAGGAGCAACGGCCTCGATCCGGACGTCGACATTCAGCTGATCGCAGTGGGCGCCGGTGCACCGGCGCTGGACGCACTGAAGAACAATCGCGTCCAGGCGTTGATGTTCTGGCAATCGGCGTTGACCGGCTTCGAGAACAGCGGGGCGAAGCTGAAGGTGTTTCGATCGCCCCAATGGCGGAGCATGCCGGACTTCACGCTGACGGCCATGCAGAAGCTCGTCGAGTCGGATCCGAAGATGGTGGAAGCCATCGTCCGGGGCGCAGCCAAGGGGCAATTGTTTGCAGAAACCAACCCCGACTGCGCACGCAAGGTTCAATGGAAGTCCTTTCCGGGATCCAGGCCCACCGGCGCGGACGAGGCCACATTGGCCAGATGGGACCTGGCGCTTCTCAAGGCGCAACTCGACACCCTGAGGGATGCCTTTCAAATGAACGGCGGCAAACTGATCGGCGCGATGGACCCGGCCGCGTATGGGCGATTCCAGGAATTCATGTTCAATGAAAAGCAGATCACGAAGCAGTTGCCGCGCGAAACCTTCATTGCGGCGAGCCCGATGCTGATCGAGAGCGCCAACCGATTCGATCGGCAGGAGATCATTGCAGCGGCAACGGCATGCAAGGGGTGGTGAGCTCCGAAGTTCCGGGTTGTCGCCCGGGCCATCCGTGCTCAGTGTCCTCGGGATGACGCAAGGTCCTGGGCCGGCATGTCGTCTGGGTGAAGCGCCATCCCGTCGGGCCAACTGACATCTTCCACGCGCACAGGCTTTCCACGGGGCGTGGTGCCGATGCCCTGCTGTACGGCTTCGATGTCTTCCTCGCTGGGATATTCGCCTTCGAGCAGGTAGTCGAAGATGCGCCGCGCGATGGGCGCGGAGACCTGGCCACCACCGCCTGCGTTCTCGACGATCACCGCGACTGCCACGCGTGGTGCGTCGGCGGGCGCAAAGCCCATGTAGAGCCCGTGATCGCGCTCCTGTTCCTGCATCCTCGCGGCGTTGTAGCGGTGGCCTTGCTTGATCGTCACCGCCTGCGCGGTTCCGGTCTTTCCTGCGCTGACGTACTTGGCTCCGAGGAATGCCTTTCTTGCGGTGCCCTGGACCGTCACGCCGATGAGCGCGTCGCGAACGAGCGCCAGGTTCTCGGGCCGCAGCTTCAGGTCGCGGGGCGCCGGCGGTGCGAGGGGATGGATCGCGTGCGTGTCGGGGTCCTCCAGTCCAGTCACCATTCTGGGCGGATGGAGGAGGCCGTTGTTCGCCAGGGCGGCCGTGGCGGTCGCGAGCTGGAGGATGGTGAAGTTGTTGTACCCCTGGCCGATTCCCAAGGAGATCGTCTCGCCGGCCTGCCATTTCTGCTGCGCCGCAGTGCGATAGGCCTTTCGCTTCCACGCCTGATTGGGCAGCACCCCACGAACCTCACCGTCCAGGTCGATTCCCGTCAGCTGTCCGAAGCCGAAGGGCGACATGAAGTCGTGAATGGTTTCGACGCCCATCTCGTTGGCCAGCGTGTAGTAGTACACGTTGCTTGAATAGACCAGGCTGGTGAAGAGGTTCATCGGACCGAGACCGCCTTCGTGGCTGCGGAATCGATGGTTCCCAAAGTCCCAGTAGCCAGGATCGTTGATGAGGACGCTGGGAGCGCGCTTTCCCAGCTGGAGCGAGGCCATGGCCATGAAGGGCTTGTAGGTCGACCCGGGCGGATAGGTGCCGCGGGATGCCCGGTTGAGCAGCGGGCGGTCGGGCGATTCGTTCAAGGCCTTCCATGTGTCCCGGTCGACTCCGGTGACGAAGATGTTGGGGTCGAACGTGGGAGTGCTTGCAAAGGACAGCACGTCGCCGTTGCGCGGATCCAGGACCACGGCCGCGCCGCGGCGGTTGCCAAGCAGAAGTTCGACGAGCCGCTGCAATCGAAGGTCGAGCGCCAGCTGCACGCCCTGGCCTGCGCGGGCAGCCTGGACCGACAGGCTGCGCATCGCCTGGCCGGAGGCCGCGGTCTCCATTCTTTCGAACCCCGCGGTCCCGTGCAGTTGTGCTTCATAGCGCTGCTCGATGCCCAGCTTTCCGATGTGGTCCGAACCGAGGTAGTTCTGGCGTGTTGATTCGGAGTCTTCCAGTGCGCGGCGGTCCGAATCGTTGATGCGGCCTATGTAGCCCAGCGCATGACTTGCAAGCGGTCCGAAAGGATAGGTTCGAAGACTTCTTGCGTTGACCTCCACGCCAGGAAAGCGGAAGCGTTGGGCGGAGACGGTCGCGATCTCCTCCTCGCTGAGCATGGCGCGCAGCGGGATCGGATTCAGCCCCTTCGATTCCGCCAGCAGCGATCGAAAGCGACCGATGTCGCGTGCTTCGATACGGACCACCTCGGCGAGATCGCTCAAGAGCGCATCGAGATCGCCCCGCGTCTTTGCCGGCGTGATCTCGAGCGAGAACACCGGCTTGTTCGCCGCCAGCACCACACCTTGACGGTCGAAGATCAGGCCACGCTCCGGAGCGATGGGCACGATGGCCGTGCTGTTGCGCTCGGCCCTGGCGTTGAGAGACGAATGCTCCTGGACCTGCAGGTAGAAAAGCCGGGCAGCGATCAGCCCGAAACAGATCAGTGTGAGTGCGCGCGCAACGGCAACGCGCCGCTGAAACCGGGCAGACGCAGTGCCCGGATCAGAAAAGCTGTGCATAGGAATGCGATGCGCCCACCGAGCGGGCGATGCAGGAAGTTCGGCGAGGTCGGACGCACTGCTGTGCAGTGCGCGGCGTTCAGAAGTGCGCGTTCTCTTTCACGTAGTCGTCGATGCGAGACAGATAGCGAGTCTTGTCGGCCTCGTCGATGAACGCAGCACGGAAGCTGTTTTTCGCCAGGGTGATGATGTCGTCGCGCGTAAGGTCCAGGCTGCGCTGGATCTCGATCAGGTTCTCGTTGACGTAGCCGCCGAAGTAGGGCGGATCGTCCGAATTCACTGTCGCGAACAAGCCCTTCCGGAGCATCTCGCGCAGCGGATGCTGCGCAAGCGAACTCACGCCTTTCAAACGGAGATTGGACAATGGGCACACGGTCAGAGGGATGGCGCGTGCTCTGAGCAGTTCGACCAGTGAAGGGTCGTCCAGGGCAGAGTTGCCATGATCGATCCGGTCGACATTCAGCAGTTCAACTGCCTCGCGGACGTATGCAGCAGGGCCTTCTTCTCCAGCGTGAATGGAGGTCTTGAACCCACGGCGCTTGCACTCGGCGAAGAAGTTCACGAACTTCGAAGGCGGATTCCCCACTTCGGGGCCGCCCATGCCGATGCCCGCCACACGGTCGTGCCAAGGCGTGATGCTGTCCAGGAGTGCAAGGGCATCGGCTTCCGTGCGGTGACGATGGGCGCTGATGAGGAGACCCGAACTCACGCCATCTTCACGGCGCGCATCGCCCATGGCACCCAGCACGCCTTCCATCAGGGCCCGGATCGTCACACCTCGATCGGTGAAGCTCTGCGGGCCGATGAACATCTCGGCATGGAGCACGTTGTCCGCGGCGCACCGACGCAGATAGGCGCGCGTGATGTCATAGAAATCCTGCTGCTGTGCCAGCACCTTGCAGCCTTCGAAGTACAGGTTCAGGAAGTCCTGCAGGTTCGAGAACTCGTACGCGCCGCGGAGCTCATCCGCAGTCTTCCAGCGCAGATTCATGCCGTTTCGTTCGGCGAGACCCAGCATCATCTGAGGCTCGATGCTGCCCTCGAGATGCATGTGCAGCTCAGCCTTTGGAATCTGACGAATGAATTGGGCGCGATCGGTCATCTGCGGGATTCGGTTGTTTCGGTGTGTTCAAAGGAGCGAGAACGCATCGCTTTCGCCTTCGAAGATAACAGCGAGCCGGCTCGTCGTGGCATCAGAATTACGAGGTGACCGCTCGAAAAAATAGAACACATTCAGCCCCGACCAATGCGCTGCCGCGCGGGTCTTTCTGACCCCGCAATAACGCTATCCCGCCTGGGAGCCGCGGTGCGCCCACGCAGTCGAGTGCTTCTCCACGTAGCTGAAAAGCTCGTACATCACCATGGCCATCGCCCCCACGACCACCAGCCCCGCAAAGGCCAGGCCCATCTGCATCGCTGAGCCAGCGGAGATCAGCAAGTAGCCGATCCCTTCGTTCGCCGCAGTCATTTCCGACACTGTGGTGCCCACGAATGCCAGCGTGATCGCCACCTTCAGCGAACCGTAGAAGTACGGCATCGATCTCGGAAGTCCCACCTTCACGAGAACGTCCCATCGCCTGGCACCAAGCACTCGAAGCACGTCTTCCAACTCGGGCTCCAAGGTCGCCAGGCCCGTCGCGATGTTCACCATGATCGGGAAGAAGCTGATGAGGAATGCGGTAAGGATCGCAGGACCCACACCAATGCCCAACCACACGACCAGGACCGGGATGAACGCCGCCTTCGGCAGCGCATTGAAAGCTGTCATGAGCGGATACACGGCGGTGTAGGCAAGACGCGAGCTCCCGATCAAGAAGCCGAGCAGTACGCCGACCACGATGGCCAGGCCGAAGCCCACCATCGTCACCCAAAAGGTCCGCCAAGCGTGCATCGCGATCGTGTCGCGGAACTCCAGCAATTGGTTCCAGATCCGCAGAGGGCTCGGGAAGATGAACTCCGAAACGTTCAGCACGGAGCAGACGAGCTGCCAAAGGACGACGACTGCGGCCAGCAGGATCCAAGGGGACCACTTCTCGAGTCGCCTGCTTCGAAGATCGATCATTGCGCCACCCCCATGCCTTGCTTGCGCATTGCCCCGATGTGACCGCGCAGCTCGTGCACGATGTCCGAGAATTCCTTTGTGTAGGTGACTTCCAGTTTTCGCGGCCGTGGGAGCTCAATCTCCCGGCGCACCACGAATCGGCCAGGGCTTTTGCTCATGACATACACGATATCGGCCAGGAAGACCGACTCACGGAGATCGTGCGTGACCAGAATCACGTTGAACTTCTGCTCGGTCCAAAGGTCGCGCAGCGTGCACCACAGCTCCTCGCGGGTGAACGCATCGAGCGCGCCGAAGGGTTCGTCCAGCAGCAGCATCTTGGGTTCATGGATCAGCGCGCGACAGATGCTCGCGCGCTGCTGCATGCCACCGGAAAGTTGCCATGGAAACTTGTCCTCATAGCCGCCCAGGCCCACTTTCTGCAAAAGCCGCCGAGCGCGCTCTTCGTACTCCTTTCGTCGTTGCCTGAAGCTGGAGCGGTACGGCTCGACAATTTCCAGAGGCAGCAGAACGTTGTCGACCGTCGTGCGCCAGGGCAAGAGCGAGGACGCCTGGAAAGCCATGCCCGAGATCTTCAAAGGCCCCGTCACCGGCTGGCCGTCGATGAAGATCTTTCCCTTCGACGGCATGTTCAGCCCGGTCGCGAGCTTCATGAAAGTCGACTTTCCGCAACCGGAGGGGCCCACGATCGCGATGAACTCGCCCTGACGCACCTTCAGGTCGATGGCCTCCACGGCAAAGTGATTCTGGTGCAGGAGTTCCTCGTTGTATGCCAGCCAGACATCCTGGAAGTCCACGAAGTTCAGAGCCCTCACGCGGTCACCGTGGTGTTCGATGGGAGGGGCTCCCTGGGCCAGGGTGGACGGCGAGTTTGTGGCCAGTAGCGCCGACGACCTCGACGTCGCGAGAAATGGACTCTTCTTCATGCTTGTCTCCTGGGTCAGGTTTTTCGGGAGCGAACGGTACTTAAGGAGAATGAGGAGCGGTCTGTGCGGAAGATCGAGAAAGGCCTGCCTGCTACCGGTGACAGCAGGGACAGGATCTTTCTGCAGACATTGGGGAAGCGTGCGCGAGTGCCTTAAACGTCAAGCACCAGCCGGGAGCAGCGCGCCCGCGAGCAACAAATCATCATGGTCTTGCCGGACTTTCGCTGCGCGTCATTGAGCACGGTGTCTCGGTGATCGGCTTCTCCTTCGAGGATGGTCGTTTCACACGATCCGCACGTCCCTTCCATGCACGAGTAGGGCACTTCGACACCCGCATCGAGAAGGGTCTCGAGGATGCTTTTGTCCTTTTCCACCTGGAGCACCACGCCGCTCCTGGCGAGCTTCACTTCAAAGGACTCCGGGACCGCCGCATCCACCGTCACTGACCTGGCGGGCGTCTTGAAGTACTCAATGTGTACTTGGCCGCGGGGCAGCATCTCGGTGGCATTCTCGAATGCGGAGAGCATCACGCCAGGTCCGCAGCAGTAGAAATGGGACCCGCCGAGCGCACTTGCAACGATCGGAGAGAGATCGAGTGGTTTGCCCTCGTGCTCGTCGTCGAAATGAAATTTGACCCGGCCGTCTTCGACCAAACTGCGCAACGCAGGCACGAACGCTGCGGCCTGGCGTGAGCGAGCCGCATAGTGCATCTCCCAGCTCGCTCCCAACGCCTGGAGCCGTTGTGCCATCGCGTAGATCGGAGTGACGCCAATGCCGCCGGCGACCAGCACCGAGTGCGACGCGGACAGGTCGAGCTGGAAGTTGTTGCGAGGGCCTCCAACGTGAAGTACCTGTGCGATTCGGACCTGGTCGTGCATATAGACGGACCCACCTCGGCTGGCAGGGTCGCGCGAGACCGCCACCACATACCGATGGGTTTCACCGGGGGCGTTGCAGATGGAATAGCTGCGAACCAACCCGTTGGGAAGATGAAGATCAAGGTGCGCGCCGGCCTCGACGGGTGGCAGGCACTCGTCCTGAACTGGCGTCAGCTCGAACGATTGCACGCTCTCCGATTCAAGGCGGATCGCCTGCACGCGCATGGGACGAGTTCGAGCTGTCATCGGGTGACCTTTTGACTAATGAGTAGAACGACGCGTTGGTCGGTACGTCACAGGACGCGTGGATTCACGGCCTGCTTCGCCGCAGGTTGATGGTTCCTTCGGGGTGCCTGCGTGCCCGGTTCGGCCCATCTTCCGCAATGCGCCCGTTGAGAAGCGCTGCGCGCAGAGGAGACCAATAGCGCCAGGTCAGTCGTTGTTCGACGGCGCGCAAGGTTGCGACGCCAGCGAGCTCGAGGCCCTATGCACCCGAGTGACTCACTTGGAAAGCATTCGCTGTTCTTTCGTCGGCAGGTACTGCGCCGTAAAGACCTCTGCCGACGTTGGCTTTCGTGCCAGGGCGAGCGCTTCATGGGTCTGATCGATGGCTTCCGAAAGCCGGGCTTGATCAACGTCACCGAAACCATTCTTCAGGACGTCGGGGGTCTTCACCGCCATATCCAGGAATACCTTGAGACGCTCCGCTTCGATTGCGGTGTTCACGGTTCCATCGCGCTTCTTTAGAGACGCCATCGCGATCTCGGGATTCGCACTCACATCCCGAAGAGCCCGGGCCACTGCCCGATTGAAGCCCTTGACCACGTTGGGCTTGGATGTTGCAAACGCCTTTGTCACGATGATTGCATTGCCATAGATCTTGATGCCGTAGTCGTAGTACATGAAGGCCTTGAGCTTGCTGACATCTGCGCCCATGCTCTTCAACGTCAGGAGGCTCGTGTGGTAGAAGCCGGTCGAGCCGTCGGCTTCGCCCCTCATCAGCAACGACTCGCGCATGGTCGGCTGGACGTTGATGAACCTGATCTTGGACGTGTCGATCATGGTCTCCCGCGCGAACAGCGGGAACAGCCGGAAGTCGGCCGCGCCAGGGCTGGTAAGGATTCGCTTGCCTTCGAGGTCCTTGGGCGCCTGGATTCTTGGATCCGTTGTCACGACGCAAAGGGGAACGCGGTCGTAGATCATCATCACCGCGATCAACGGCGGCAATGAGGTGTTCTTGACGTTGTATTCCATCATCGAGTTGACGTCTCCGACGGCGATGTCATAGGCGCCGCTGCCTACCCGGGTGATCGCATCGGCTGACCCATTTCCTCGATCGATCGTGATGTTGATACCTTCATCGGCGAAGTAGCCTTTGTCGGCAGCGTAGGTGTAGATCGACTGAGGACCCTGGAACGTCCAGTCGAGCGTCATGCGCAGCTTCTCCTCGGCGTGACTGGATTGGGCGGCCGCGATCGCGAGGAGCGAGGCCGCCAGGAAAACGAAGCGCTTCGAGGAGATCATGAGGCGAGCCTTATGGTGTTTGGATATCTGCATCTATTGGCCCTGAGCCACGGCGTGGTCTGGAACACGTACGTAAAGGCGCCCCTCGGTCTCCTTCACGTCGAAGACCTTCATTCGGAAACCGGGGCAGTTCACACCCTTGCCATCGGAGAGGCGGAACGTGTATGCATGGAGCGGGCACTTGACCATGGATTCATCCATGATCAGGTCGCCCAACATCCAGGAGGCACCCTGATGGGGGCAACCCTTGTCCATGGCGCGAAAACCGTGCTTGGTCCGATGGATGACGATCGTTTCGGTGCCTACCTTTGCGCGAAGCGGGAATTTCAGGTCACTCACCGGCAGGGACGAGGCGGCGGTCCAGACGCCTTCGCTGTTGGAAACTGGGGCTTGCTTGCAGCTCACAAGGCCTCCACAGCGACTTGATCGGCGCAGATTTCACGGATGCGCGAGAAGAAGGAATCGCGCTCTTGGCACATGATGAACAGCCCCGCCTGGATGGGGAACTGGTGATCCGTGAAGCTGAAGTAGATGGCATCCAGGCAAGCCTTCAGCGGCAACGCATGGTGTGCTCGCGTCGCGTGAAAGATTCGCTGCAGCTCAAGTGCCTCGTCGTAGTCGAACTCTTCCTCGGGGGTGATGCTCCACGCCACCTGGGCGAGTGCCTGGGCCAGGTCGTGAAGAAACACCTTCTGCGGACCCGTCAGCAGCTTCGCTCGCTGCGGTGTTTTCTCTTCCGAGAATTGGACCAGCCAGTTGCTCTCCGCCTTCGCTCGATCCATATCGCTGTCGAAGCGCTTTCCGCGCTTGAAGGCCATCAGAGGCTTCAGGTACTGTGACGCCGTGCGCTTGTGCAGGATGCAGTCCGCGACAACCAAAGGTTCGTCGATCATGTCGAAGACCGTGATGTCTGCCGGCATGCCCGGTGCCAGCGTGCCGGCTTCATCCTGGAGCGAGATGGACTTCGCCGCACGATCCGTCACCCTCGAGATGACGTCGTTCAAGCCCATCCCGAGAATCATCATCGCCGTCATCACGTTCGCCAGTGACTTCACCGGCGTCACGACGTTGAACTGCTGCAGGTCGGAGCTGATGGTGTCGGGCCAGAGGCCTTGGCGGGTCGCTTGCTCTGCCACCTTCCAGGTGAAGTTGTACCCGCCGAATCCAACGTCGAAGAGCACACCCCTCTCCTGTGCCTTTCTGACGATGTCGAGGACCTTGCCGTCGTCGTCGACCACCTTGCCCAGATTCCCGTGGTAGATGTGGGTAATCATGTCGCCCGGCTCGGCAATCCGGAACGCCTCCATGGCGAGCGACTCGGTAACCTCGTGCTGCTGGAACTCGCCGATGTGCATATACAGAGGAACCCCCAGCACCTGCGCAAGGCCCTTGGAGATCTTCAGTGAGCCGGGGCCGTAGTTGCCCATCGCATTGCACTTCAAGTAGCGCACCAGACCTGGCTTCTGCTTGATGAAGTCCACCCAGTCGGACAAGGGAATGTTGCCAAGGCTGCGAATTTCGCCTTCGAGAAAATTAAGGGCGATGAGCCCCAGCGGACGCACGAAGGGGCCGGCGTACAAGCTGGTGTGAAGGCCGCTCATGGTCGCCTCGAACTCGTCAAGCACGCCAATGCCCGCACCGCCCGCATCCACGAACGTGGTCACGCCCTGGTAGATGCCGATCGCGTCGGGATCGGAGAATCCAAGAGTCCCATACGTATGGACATGGATGTCGATCCAGCCCGGCGAGAGGTAGTGGCCCGTCAGATCGAGCACCTCGCCGTCCGCGTGAGACGCATCGCCAACGAAGTCGATCTTTCCGTTCGCGACGACGACGTCGGTCACACCGTCGATCCCTTGTCTGGGGTCGATAACGTGCGCGCCCCGCAGGATCAAGATGTCGGATTTCATCATCGTGGTGTCCTAATTTCGTGGTGTGTGTGAGCCCTTGGGTGTGCGAATGTTGTTCGTACGGACCGTCGAGGTAAAGCGCAATTTTCGATCTCGCGTGTTGAGTTTTTGTCTACACCCACCAGTGATGGCGCGCTACAGTCACCACGAAGGAAGTCACCATGCACCTGCATAGCCGAGCCCTCGAATACCTTGACGAAGTCGCGCGGACGGGATCCGTACGGAAGGCCGCGACGGCCTTGCACGTCACACCGTCTGCGATCAGCCGGCGAATACTCCTTCTCGAGGAGCAACTCGGTACCGCAATCTATGAGCGTCACTCATCCGGTCTGCGGTTGACTGCTGCGGGAGAGATCCTCATCCATCACATTCGACGCACGTTGCAGGACATGGAGCGCGCCAGATCCGAAATCGAAGACTTGCGGGGATTGCGGCGCGGACGAGTCTCCCTTGCGGTCATCGAGGGCGTGGCGGTCGACCTGTTGTCCACCGTCCTCGCTGACTTTGGCAAGACCTATCCGAACATCACCTTCAATGTGACCGTGGCTCCCTCTGCGGTCGTGCCGACACTCGTCGCCTCGGGAGAAGCGCATATCGGGATTTCGTTCAACTCGCCCGTCATGCGGGGAGTGCGACGCGTTGCTTCCGTCGAGCTTGACATCGGTGTGGTGATGCGGCCCGACCATCCGCTGGCGACGAAGAAGTCTGTCCGCATCGTGGATTGCGCGCGTCATCGATTCTGCTTTGCCACAACCTCCATTTCGGTAGCGTCCGTTGTCAACGAGGTTCTCTCTCAAAAGAACATCAACGTTGAGCCATTCATCGTCTGCAACAACATCGAAGCATTGAAGGCGCTCGTTCGTGACGGGTCGGGAATCACCTTCAAGAGCGGATTGGGTGTCGAGCGCGAGATTGCAAGAAACGAATTGGTCTTTCGGCCGCTGGCCGACAAGATCACTGAACGCTTGTTGCTCATTGAGCAAAGCGGGCGAAGGCTTCCCGTCATTGCGTCGAAGCTACAGGAGTACTTCAAAGAGGCTCTGGTAGCGACAGAAGCACGTCTTGGTCGAAGTCATACGAGATAGAGGCGCTCTTCTGTTCGCGCGAAGAGGCATGCGGCGCGGCGCGGACTCGCGCCGCCTCCTTCTCTCGCTCGACGGCTCGCGCGGTGCGAGCGAGCCGAAGATCCCCGGTCCCGCTCAGGGCGCCAGCGTGAGCTTGAAGATCTGGTTGCCGTTCGATGCGCCCACGTAGATGCTCCCGTCGCTGGCCACCGCCACGCCGATCGGGAAATTGAATCTCAGCGCCGCGCCGGTGCTGTCCCGCAGTGTGCTGATCTCCCCCGCCAGCGTGACCACGCGCGCCACGCCATCCCAGGCGTGAGTCAGGAACACGTTGTCGTTCGCATCCACCGTCACGCCGTAGGAGTAGCCGAGCTTGGCCGGTGTGGCGGCCGTTCCGTCGACCAGGCCGACGATGGCGTTGGTGCAATCGCCCAGCAGCGTGCTCACTGTGGCGCTGGCCACATCGATCTTGCGGAGGCACAGACCATCGGTGTCCGTGTCGTACAGCGTGCGGCCGTCGCGGCTGATCGCCAGGCCCTGCGGGCGGGCAAACTGGGCTGCCGTGCCGACCCCGTCCAGGTAGGCCTGCGTGCCGTCGCCCGCGAGCGTGCTCGTGGTGCCATCGGCCGCGACCTTGCGCACGCGCTTGTTTTCCAGGTCTGCCACGAACAGGTTGCCTGCGCTGTCCAGCGCAATGCTGGCGGGGTTGTTGAACATCGCGGTGGCTGGGCTGTCGGCATAGCCGCTGGTGCCGCCGCCGACCCAGGTGCTGTAGGTCGTCGCGTTGGGAGCGATCTTGTTGATGCGATGCTGGTCGCTCACGTACAAGGTGCCGTCGGCTGCAAGTGCCAGGCCATACGGTGTATTCATGGTCGTGCCGGGCGTCAGCTCGGCGCCGCTGCCGCTGGCCGTGTCGATCCTGTAGACCGAACCATTGCCCCCCATGGCCACGTAGAGGTTCGCACCGCTGGCATCCAGAGCGAGTTGATAGGGATGGCTGTAGCTCACACCCGTCGTCGCCAGCACGTTGGCGACCCAGGGCTTGACCGTCAGCGTGGCGGCATGGCTGGTCACACTGCCGTGCGCGCCCGTCGCACGCACGCGCAACTGCTGGCCGGTGTCGGCCAGTTGATTGGCCGCCGTGGTGAAGCTGTCGCCGGTGGCGCCGGAGACATCGGCCCAGTTGGCACCACCGTCCACGCTGCGCTGCCACTGGTAGGCCGTGGCGTGCGCAGCCTGTACCTTCAGCGTGGCGGCCACGCCCTGGCCAACGGTGGTGTCCGATGGCTGCGTGGTGATGGAGGGCGCGGTGCTGTCCTGCGCAGGCGTCGGCGTGGGTGTCGGTTGTCCCTGAGGCGCAGGCGGAGGAGCGACAGCGAATCCGGTGAAACCGCCACCTCCGTCGCCGCCGCCGCAGGCCGCCAGCACGAGATTCATGATCAGCAGCGCGACAGGTGCTCGCGATGCACGGCAAACGGTACGAGTGGTATTCATGATGGGCCTTCCTTCTTTCAAGTGGAGTGAATGAGAAGGCCCCACGGTAGGGACGGCGATGCCTGCAATCCAGTGTCGAAGGTCATCGACTTGCGCAGAAAAAAAGATGCTCAGGCGTGCGTCGTATCGTGTCGTGTCAGCGATGCAAGGGCGTGCAGCAGCCTGTCGGCAGCCACCGGCTTGAGCAGCACCTGCAGGCCGGAGTCGCGCATCTGCTGTTGCCGCTGCGGCGCGGTTTCCCCGGTGATCAGCAGCACCTGCAAGCCGGGGCCGAAGCGTGCACGCAATCGCTGCGCCGCTGCCAATCCGTCGGCACCGTCGGCCAGCCGCAAGTCGCACAACAGCACGTCGACGGGGGTGTGTTCATGTGCGGCTTGCGTCAGCACGACCTCGGCTTCGGCTTCGCCGGGCACTGCGTCGACGATCACGCGATGCGCCTGCAGCAGCCCGGTGACGGCTTGGCGGATTGGCGCTTCATCGTCGATGAGCAGCACGCGCCGCGGCAATGGCAAGACGGCGTCCGAGCGTGCGGCGGATGGCGCGACACCCGAGGCCGACACCGCCGGAAGCACCAGGCGAAAGCGACTGCCGTGATGCAGGCGCGAGTACACCTGCAGTGGATGCGCCAGAAGGCGTGAGAGCCGCTGCACGATGGAAAGGCCGATGCCCAGTCCCTGTGCTCGATCGCGCCCCGGATTACCGATCTGGTAGAACTCGTCGAAGATGCGGCCGAGGTGCTCGTCCGCGATGCCGATGCCGGTGTCGCATACGTCGATCCACACCAGCGGCCCGCGTGCACGGGCGGCCACCACCACGCCGCCGCGCGTCGTGTACTTGAGCGCGTTGTCCACCAGATTGGACAGCAGCCGCTGCAGCAGCTGCGGATCGCTCAGCACCCAGCAAGGCGTGGCGCGCAGCCGCAGCTGCAGATCGCGGCCGGCCGCCTGCGCCACGAACACATTGTTGAGCGCGAGGAACAGCGGAGTGAGTTCCACAGGTCGAATCTGCGGCGCTACCTCACCGGCATCCAGTCGCGAAATGTCCAGCAGGATGTCCAGCGAATCGCCGAGGGTTCCGACCGCATCCATCAACCGCACCGCGTGATCCCATTCCTCGCTGCCCTTGAGCTTCTTCTCGATGACGGCTCCGAACAGTGCGATGGCGTGCAGAGGCTGGCGCAGGTCGTGGCTCGCTGCGGCAAGAAAGCGCGTCTTCTCCTCGCTGGCGCGCTGGGTGGCGGCAATCTGGTGGCTCAGTTGCTCGGCCAGCGCTTCTTTCTCGAAACGCATGGTCAGCGCAGCGGTCAGCAGCCGGTGGTGCTGCAGCGCGAACGTGATCATGACGCACATGTACAGCAGGCAACCGGTGGCCAGGAACAGGTGCGTGATGTCTCCACGCCAAGCCAGCGCCAATGTCAGGCTCGCCATGCTGGGCACGATGAAGCGGGGGATGTTGCGCTTGAGAACGGCGAGGGACAGGGCACCGCCGGCGCAGCCGCCCATCATCATGACGATGACCATGACCCAAAGCCCGAGGTGGCGCCCCGCTGGAACGCACAGCCAGGGCGCCAGGCCCCAGACGCAGGAGCGCAGCAGCACATTGCGCGCATTGAAGCGCGCCCAGTACTCGGGATGGGCGGCCGCATCGGGACTGCGCTGATAGCGCCGATACGCGCGTCGCAATGTCAACGCCAGGTGCAGCGCCATCCACAGCAGGACTTGCCAGCGCCGCGTGGCCACGAACAGGCCGATGCCCAGCGCCTGTGCCGTGAGGAGGTCCGCGAGATAGGCTGCCGGCGCGTTGGCATGGACCGCAGCCACCTGTTCGCGCAGCACCCGCTCGGCCAGTTCGGGCGGATGCAGGTCGTTCATCGCAGGCATGCGGGGCATCGCCACGTCGAAGGCCGCATGGCGCGGAGGGTTCACTTCAGGCTGCTGATGAGCTGGGCTCGCGAGCGCACGCCGAACAGCAGCAACAGGGTGGACACATGGTTCTTGACCGTGCCCTCGGTCAGGTGCGACAGCTGTGCAATCTCTTTGTTCGACTTGCCGGCCAGCAGACAGTCGAGGATCTCGACCTGGCGCGGATTGAGCTGCGGCTGCGATTCGGTCGTTGCCGTTTTCGTATGGACGGTGACTGGCGCCGTGCCCGGCTGAGTCGGGAGAGCGACCAGATCGTTGTCCCTCACGTAGCGCAACACCTCGCCCAGGTGACCGGTCTTGGGTAGAAAGGCCTGCGCCCCGAGCGCCATCGCCCCTTGCATCAGCGCGTGGCTGTCCTTGCCGGAGAGCACGACCACACGCGATGCAGGAAAGGCGCGCCTGAAGCGCACCAGGGTATCCAGTCCCTGGGAGTCGGGCAGATCGAGATCGAGCAGCACCAGGAGATGCGACGTCAGATGGAACTCGTACATGCGCAATGCGTCGGCCAGGCAGCGTGCCTCGTGCACCGGCACGCTGCCGGTCTCCGCCAGCAGCAGCGCCCTCAGGCCCAGGCGCACCAACTCGTGGTCGTCGACCACCAGGATGCCCCGCGCCGGTATCGCAATGCCGGCCTCGCTACGCAACGGCGCGGCATGCGGCGGCAGTGATGTGGCAGTGGCCATGGTCCGGGAATCTTAGTGTGGATGGTCGCGAATCTGAAATGACCAAAGTCATATGAGCTGTCGCTCTGGTGTGGGCAGTCGCTGCTATCGGCAGGAGGTCCGGGCTTCACTACAGTGCGCGATGTTGCCCTCATGTCAGCACCATGCGCATCCAGGGGTGGAACGCCTGAAGCCGCAGAGTGGCATCGAAATGACGCATGTTTCCACTGGGGAGTCGCGTAGGCCCTGATCGATCTGATTGGGGGGGCCAAGTCGATCTCGCGTTATTCACTACCGGTTCGGCGCCGACGCCCGTGACGGAGAGCTTCAATTGCCGCGCAAGCAAAGAGGCATAGGCAGGAAGGCATATGCCTTCGAGATATCGCGTTGCAGGGGGTATGAAGCAATCTGCAGCCGTTTGCGGGGCATGCCTGGCCGTTTGGCGCGCTCGCGCGGATGGGTACTATCGACCAGAAGAAAACTCTCCGCCGCAACCATCGCGGGACTCGATGAAGCAATCTGAACTAGATAAAGAAATCAACGCTTACCTGAAGCAGGAAGGCAAGGCGCTCGGATGGAAGACGAAAGGCTCCAGCGCGTTCCGCGTAGAAGGCGAGATGTTTTTCTCGCTCTTGGTTTCTGGCAGTGCGAAGGAGAACGTGCTGTATCGCAGGCTATCTTGCAAGCCAATGGCGTTCGACCCTGAGCTATGGCGAATCTTGGGCATGACGGCGAACTTGCAGGCGCCGTTGGGCCTTCGCGCCGACGGTGCGTACACGTTGTACGGCGTTCCGCTGTATGAGGGCTTCATCGCGACTTGCGAATGGAGCGAAGAAGGGCTGCTGAACACGAGTCGTGGATGCCTCGTAGAAGCGGAAGCCTGCATTAAGTCCAATAACCACCTGCGCAGCGACGATGCGTTCATGGAACTCGGAGAAGCCTTCAATCTGAGCATCCTTAAAAGCGTGCCGAGCACGGCGTGGAACTTTTGGAAGGAGCGCTTGATTCACCATGTTCTCAAGGGAGAGAGGGACCAAGCAATGTCGATTGCTGAAGATCGCATCGCCGCTAGAGATTCGGGTGGCTTCATCATCGGTGGGAAAACCTTCTACCAGCTCTCGCAGCGGCAACTGAAGGGTCACGCTACATCAGTCGGATAACCGCAATGGGCCGTTTCGCGACGACGACGTGAGCGGCTACAGTCGGCCAGAACCAGACCTTCGCCAGTAGGCGCCACCGATGGATGTCCACAGCCTCACCAAAGACTTGCACCCCATCTTCCGGATCGATGGGGCCAAACCTGCCGCAACCGCCACGGAGATTGACGGACTCACAGCCGCAGCAGCGGTGCCGCTACCGCCCGACTACCTGGCTGTCGTGACTGAAATGACGGAATTTGAGCTGCTGGTGAACGGTAAAAAGTACCTTCGGATCTGGGGAAGCGCCTGCGCCGTCAAGTGACAGCGCTCAAGGCGCGCATCGACCCAATCAAGCGCAGCTGTTTGGCACCTCATATCCGCAGACCGGGCAAGCAGCAAATGGCGCGTAGTTCGAGCGCGCAGTCAGCGCGCAGGCCTCGAATTGACACGTTGTTGGAAGGCTCTGATTGACCGATCGTTCAGAAGCAGGGGAGTGAAATTGTCCGCAAGCTTTGCGCTGAGCATTTCACGCGCTTGGGCGAGATTGCGATGTCGCGATCTCGCCCCGTCGCTGACCGTGGTCGTGCCGGTTGGCCGGTGAGTTAGTCGCACTGCGCTGTCGGTGTGATGGATTAAGCCATCGCTGTCTGGACGGGGATTGAAGTATTCGACGGCAAGCTCGTCGTCACTTGTCGTGGGCTCATCTGCCCGTCCGCTGCGGTAGCAGATCAGCCGCAAAAGCGGTGGCCCATCCGCCGTGAGCTCTGCCAGAGGCCGTAGATGATCTGTGTCGAGTGCTCGAAGTGCATCCCGAAGGAGGTCAAATTGGTCTGCATCAGGCACGACCAGAGTTTCAGCTGTAGCGTTGCCTAGGAACCTGTCGAACGTGGTCGCCGCCACGTCGGCCTTGTCGACGCAGTTCACGATAGTCCGGAAGACGACGGACATTGCGTCACAGGCTTCGCTGCTCCGTTCTATTGCCTCCATCTCAAAGTAGCCTGCCATCGTGTCTCCGATCAGTTTCAACAGCGCACCTCGCGCCCGCAGCATGCCATACCCCTGTAGGGCGAGCATTCAGGCGGCTATCGGCGCAAAGTTCGATCGCGGTGTGGCTCAGCTCTGGTAGAGCACAGGGCTCATAACCCAGAGGTCGGCGGTTCGATTCCGCCCTCCGCAACCAGATGACCACCCCGAAGGGGCTCAACCGTGATCTGAGCACGGGTCGAGAAACATGACGCTGGGTAGCTGCGCAGGGCGAACCGACCGAGGGCTTGATCGGCATTCGCTTGCGAGCGACGCCCCGCTTTCCTATTAGTCCGCATCCCGGTGGTCGTTGGCGTATAAACCGGAGCCGTCAGGTGTTATGAGAGGTGAAATGCGTCCAGCATTGGATCTAGGAAAAGGTGATTGCATGAAGCGTTATGTGGCGGGGATGGTCCTACTTCTCGGCGTGGTGCCTGCGTTCGCGGAAGTAGGCAATGTCGCTATAGGTGTTGGAGCGGGCAAGACTTGCACCGATTGGTCTAGAGAGCGGGCCAAACCTCGGGAACAAGATGGTGGGGGAAGCGTCAGCGAGTTTTTCATGCTCTCTTGGGTGCAGGGGCACTTTTCCGGAATGAATCGGGCAGGCGAGCTTGGAGCTGACAGACCGGTCATCGCCTTGCCGAATCAAATTCAGCTGTCTGCTTGGCTTGACAAGTACTGCGTTGGCAAATCGAACCACACGCTCGAGTCTGCATCGACCAGCCTGATGGACGACCTTTGGGCAAAGTATCCGCGCAGGTTTTGAGGTGCCCCCTCGGACCTGAACGGCATGATCGTGGAGGTCTGGATCGCCATGTGACGGGATGAGCCCGCTAGTAGCACCTCCCTGCAACACTTGCCCGACATCGAGCACTTGGTCGAGCGCTACGCCATCCATTCCGCTCCATGCCTGTTGACCGCGCGATCGTTGCCACCAGTTTGGGGCCGGAACTCGCCCCCTGACTGCTCGTATCCCTGTAGGGCTTCGCCGCCGCGCGTGGCTGCTGGAACATCAGTCCCGCAACTCCAGTTATCTCCTCGCGCGGCCCCGGCCGCACGTTCGCCCGCCGGGTCGCCCGAGCGGGCTTTTTATCGAGGAAAGATCGGTGCGGCGATCCGCTGTTCGAAGACATGCGGGTCCTCGAGGTTGTGCCGTCCGTCTCGCAATGCGACGGGAAAAGCGAGTGGTGGCGCCAGCACTACGCGCGTTTCCAGCTGGATATAGACCTTCGCAGGCCCATCGTCGGCCAGGATAGTAGTTACAGCGACAACGTCATCACGCTGGCGAACGACGGCTTCAAGCTGCTTGGCAACCTGCATTCGAAGCCAATCGTGCGTGGTTTGGGCAGCGGTTTCCGCATCCTCGAACGGCGCAACGATTTGGCGCTTCCCGTCGGCGAAGAATGCGATCCCAAATGGGGGAAGGTCTCCCATCGTGTTGAGGATTGCTTCGGCCGCATCCGCTGAGCTGTACACCGCGCGTTCGGCGAAATCCTCTGGCGATTCATCAGTCATAGCTTTCGACTTTCTGGTCCACGCTGCTCATGCAGGAACATCCCTGCTCTCCCAAGCCACCCTCGACCGCCACGCGCCGCCTCAGTTCAGTAGCGAGTTGGAGGAGCAATAGTTGGGAAGTCGCCGCAGTGCGCCCGGTGGAAGAGGTGTCAGGGCACCGGTCGCAGGACTCACAGCGAGGATCCGAGCATCGCATCGTTCGTACCCGATGACCGCGAATCGAATCTCGAACATTTCACCCGCAGTGGGAGTAAAAACATAGCTCTGACGGCATATGGAGCCAGGCCCATCTGTATGGGCTTGGATCGAAAACACCACGGGGCGATCTGCCCGGAAAGGCCGTTCCACGTAGGCGAAATCTTGATAGCCAGCCGGTTTGGGCATGCCGATCGAGTTCTCCTTCGTGCTGACGAGCATCTTGTCCTTGCCCACCTCGCCTACGAAGCGGCCGAATTCCGATTCCGAACATCGCTCATCGCCGAAGACGTAGATACCCATGCCATTGAAGAACGGCCCCTTCGGGTACGAAACGACATGGAATCGCACGTTCGATGTCGATCCGCTCTTCGGGCCCTGGTACAGGGACGTAGTAACCATTCCGGCTGTACAGCCCGCAGCAAGCAGCGCCGCGACTCCGGATGCACAGAGACAGAGCGAACGCCGCCTGAGGTGCGGAATTAGGGCTCGCATGGGCTTCTCCTCCAATAGTTTTAAGCCGAATTCTGCACCCCTGTAGGGTTCGACGCTAGGCAAGGCCGCGGGAAAACTCGCGCGCATGGCAATACGAAAGCCGGCCAAGAAGCAGGCACCCGCACCGAAGACCACCACCAAGCCCGCTGCCGCCAAGAAGGCCGCGGGCCCACCTGCGCGCAAGAAGGCTCCACCAGCCAAGGCGACGAAGAAGAAGCCGGCACGACCAGTTCGACCAGCACCAGCATCCCAACCCGCGCCGCTCGTAGTCACTGACCTTCAGCAGCGCTTCGTCGACGAGTACTTAGTTGACCTGAACGGCACCCAGGCTGCGATCCGAGCAGGCTACAGCCCCGACAGTGCCCGGCAGATGGCGTCCGAGAAAAATCCGCCGTGAAAGCTCCCGACGCGTCACGAACGACTTTTCCCAGGATGGACCCAGAGGAGACATACAGGCGGTGCGATTTTCCGTTTGAGGCGCGATACAGACGTCAGGGTTGAAGGTCTCCTTTCGAGAGCGCCGCATGTCCTCTATGGGAGCGTTCTCGTGCCTTCGTTATCGCGAGTTGGGGCGTGAGACTTAACCAACTACCGATAACACGGTGTTCTCGTGCCTGTGGTTATCGTCGGTTGGGTCGGCTGCGCTTGAACGGCATGCGCACGGCCTACAAGATCGGGCTGAACCATGGGCGCAAACAAGACACGAAGGCACTGACTGTTCATCGCCCTGTCCACTATCCTCCGATGCGCCATCGTTGAGCCATGTTGAGGCCGCTTTGGTGTTCAACCGGAGGGACGAAAGCGAATCCAGCAGCGATGTCCATCTTCATCCTCGGTCCGAGCGACATCATGGCGCGCGTCCGGCACGGCATGAATGACCACTCGAATCAGTCGGACACCCTAAAAAGATTTCCAACGGTGTGGATATGTAGCGCTGAACCCTTCGCCTGACCGGCCAGAAGCGGCTGGGTGCTTTTTCGACCCCTCTATTGCAAAAAGCTCTTTCCATGTACATGACCATGCTCACGAACCACCTGCGTGCAGTCAAAAGCTGGGGTGAGAAGCAGGCGGCGCAGGCATCCATCGACCTCGAGTCCTTTCAGATGGAAGTCAAGGCAAGAAATCGGTATTTCACCCTGCATCCTCAGTTTCGTGCACGCATCAATGGCCAACTGGTCAATGTCGGCCAGCTCTCGGACGAGTCCACCGGATTCCTCGGGTGGCTGCCCTACAAGCAGATGAAATGGCCGCTCTCGACGGACAAGCTTCTTTTCAAGGCATTTGGTGCAGACCGTGGACTGCGCGTGCCCGCATGGTGCTTTCCGCCCGCACAACTGGGCCATGACTTCATCCTGAAGCGATCGATGGGATCGTTCGGCCGGGACATCGAAGGCCCGTTTCGGGCCGGCGAGGCGTTCGCCGGATTCGCCGAAGGGCGAGGCGTCGGGTTTGCCGAACAGTTCATCCGGGGCACCAACCTCAAGTTGTGGATATGGGGACGGACCGTCTTCCACGCACATGTCAATCCGTACCCGACGGTGGTCGGCGACGGCGTTCAAAGCATCGCGCAGTTGATCGCTCAGCTCGTCGAGGCTCAATCGCCGCGCATGCCGCGTCCCGCCGGGGATGAGGAAGCGGTGGACGCGGCAGTGGCTTACCAAGGGTTTGCCAGGACCGACGTCCTACCCGCCAATGTCTCGGTCTGGCTCGATTTCCGCTATGGGCGCGACTACCAATCTCCCGCTACGACGGCAGCTGCGGACAACGCGCTGCACAAGCTGTCGGAGGGTGTGCTGGCACAGGCGCGGCATGCCGCCGACGTGCTGGCGCGTGACCTCGAGGCGCTCTATTCCGCGCCCGTCCTCTACTCCCTGGACGGCGTTCTCGACGACAGCGGCAACGCCTGGTGGCTCGAAGTCAATTCGAATCCTTCGCTTCCCCCCACCGGCTATTCCCACATCTTTGCGACGTTGTTCGGAACCCAGCCCGACGCGTGCAAACCTTTCGGGTCGTCATGACCTGCCCACCCGCTTCGACGCCGTTCGAAGCACACTCAGGAGAGCTCGCCGTGCAGACACTTCAAAAGATCCAACCAGCGGACATGTCCAGCAATCTGGCTTCCTCATTGCCGGGCGACGAGAGCAACGTGCTGCCGCTCAAGCGCGATGCCGTCGCGCCCATTCGCGAAATTGCAGCGGCCCCTCACGCGCCAGTGGTGGTCGGCAGCATCTACATCATCGGCGACGGAACCCCCGAGGGCCCGTTGCGGATCAACGTACCCGCGCTGACCTCGGCCATCATCAATTCGATGACGAGCGCACATTTCATGGCGCTTCAGAATGGCATGACGGCCTGCAATGGCGCCGGCGCCACGGGCTCCATCGGCGCCGGTGGCGGGGATTGATTGTTCCCGAACCCGGTTCACATGGTCAGCGGCGGGATCGAGGTTTCGAAGACCGCCATCCCTCCTGAGCTGATCAAGCGCTGCTTCTCGGCCTTCGAGACCGAGGAGCTCGAGTTGTCCCTCGACATCTACGCCAACGTGGGCGAAGAGGACAAGAGACTGCGCCGGTCCAAGGAGCTGAAGGATCGCCAGTCGGAGCGGTTCGCGCCGCTCTACCAGCTGCTGGATGAGTTCGTGCTCCAGTCGCTCTACGCTCGCGGCGAGGGGTACTCGGGTTCCGTGTCCCGGCAGCAGTTCATGATCTACAGTGACGGCGCGGGCGCTGGCCTGCACGTCGACGACCAGTTCAAGCCGCCCGGGCAATTCGGCCGCAACAAGTACGTCATGCATCTGTTGAACCAGTTTGCGGGGTTGCTGTACATCAGCACCGACGACCTCGAAGGCGGAGAGCTGGTTTTTCCGACCCATGACGTCTCCGTCAAGCCGCTTACCGGAACCCTGATAGCGTTTCCGTCGAACCATCTTTTTCCTCACCTGGTGACCCCAGTGACGAGGGGCAAGAGGATCGCCATCGCAAGACACTACTATGTCAAAGATACGGCCGCTGCTTAACCCCTGCTTCACTGTGTCCACGCCGGACGGGCGCAACGGCATCCGAATCAGGCACCTCGATGTCCCCGACAGCCAGCAAGCCATTCTGGATGCCTGGAAGAAGAATCCCAAGCCTTCGAAGACCTACAACACCGATCACGGCCGCGAGCGCGGACGCATGAGCTTCGACGTCGAGATGCCAGGCAAGGAGGCGCTTGTCGAAATGGTCCGGAAGCAGGTGGAGTCACTGGCCACCGAGTACAACTATGCGGGCAGGAACATCAGCCTTGCATCGAGCCAGATACTGCTCTACTTCGAGGGCGAGGGCTGCCCCGTGCACTGCGACGACCAGGACGCCGCCGATCAGGACTACGGTCTCGGCACCGTGATGTTCAACTGGGCGAACCAGCTGGTGGCGTTGCTCTATCTTTCGACGGAGGGGCGCGATTTCGAGGGTGGAAAGCTGCATTTTCCCAATGCAGACCTGTATGTCGACGCCGTCGCAGGAAAGCTGGTGACCTTTCCGGGGCACTTCAAGTACAAGCATGGCGTCACCGCGATCCAGTCGGGTGCAAGAAGCCTCTTGCAAACCACCTGGAGGTTCGATCTGTGATCACCTACGCCGAGTTCATTCAGAAGCCCGACGCGGTCATTCATCAAGAGATCTGCGCGTTGCCCGTGGACCGCTGCATCTCCCACATCGAGAGTCGACTGGATGCCAGCGACTTTCGCGTGCACGAGGTCTACGGGCGCGACGGGGAATCGATCGTCGACACCAGATACCGCGACAGCAAGGCCATCGTTCCGCGTCACGACGAGGAGCTGGCGTTCTTCATCTACGAGGCGGCCCAGCAGTACTTCGAGCGGCACTTTCTGGCGCGGCCATCGGACAGTCTTGTCCTGGCGCAGCACGAATTCTTCGCGTACACGCCGGGAGTCGGTTTGAAGATGCATGCCGACGACCATGTGCTGAAGACGGATGGGAGCGTTCTGACGCGGGATGTGCATCGGGGCATCACGGCCATCCTCTACTTGAACGCCGAGTTCGAAGGCGGCGAGCTCCACTTTCCGAAGCAGGGTGTCGAGATCAGGCCGCGTGCAGGAATGCTGCTCGTCTTTCCTTCGAACAAGAACTTCCCGCATGAGGTGAGGCCCATCGTGCAAGGACGGCGGTATTCGTATCAGCGAATCTATGGAGTCCTGAACGGAGCAACGCAGCGCTTTGTGTCCGAAGACGGTGCTTCCCTGTCGTGAGCCGGCGCCGCGTTCTGCTGGCCTGGGAGCAGGGGCGCCATCTGGGTCACGTGGCGCGGCTGGCCGAGATGGACGCATTGATCAAGGCACGGCACGCGGAGTCGACCTGGGTTGTTCCTCATGCCCAGCTTGCGCATCCGTTGCCGGGGGCGACTGGAAGCAGCCCCCTTCATCCAGCGCCTGTTCTCCAGCCTCGCAAGACGTTCGCTGTCGCAGGCTCACCGGCTTTTGCACGGGCGAATTCCTTCGCCGACATTCTCTTGGAACAGGGATTCACGGACCCGCAGGCGGTCACGGTGGCCGTGAATCAGTGGTTGAAGCTGTTCGAGTCCATCAGGCCTGTCGCTATCTTGTGCGACTACGCACCCGTGGCTCAACTGGCCGCGTGCTTGGGAAACGTGCCGGCCACGCAATTGACGAACGGATTTGACGCGCCGCCTGTGGAGTTCCCGGCTTTCGATGACCATGCACGAGGTTCGCCGGGCGATGACGCCGCAAGGAGCCACGGCATCGAACGACTTTCGGAAACGATCCGTCGTGTGGGTCAGGATTTCGGTGTCGAGTTGGGGCTGGCGCAGTTTCTTGCGTGGCCGGCGACGCTGTCGGATGCGATTCCCGAGACGGATCCCTACGGAGAGCGTTCCGGTTTCTCCTATGCCGGCCCTTTCACCCTGAGCAGCGCAGCGCCCGCGCCTGGCTGGACGTCATCGGGCGAGCGAAGCGCCAAGCGTGTCTACGCCTATCTGCGCGGAAGCATGGGAAGGGTAGGGCCTGTCCTCGAGGCGCTGCGCCTTGCAGGAAATGCCACTTGCTGCGTGTGGCCGGATGCGACCGAGATGGCGCTTCGGCACTACAGCGACAGCTGCATCCAGATGCATCGATCGCCCGTGAACCTGACGGCTGCTCTTGAGCAGGCGGACTTGGTCGTGAACTACGGTTCCGCCTCCGTGCTGTGCTCTGCGGTCCTGGCGGGCAAGGCGCAACTGATGATGCCGATGGATGCAGAGAAGCTGATGTTTGCGAGGCGTGTGGAAAGCCAGGGGGCCGGGATCATCTGGATGCCTCAGATGGGTGCCGCTGCAGCAAGCGTCCAAAGGCTTTTGCACGACGAATCCCTGGGGGCGGCGGCCGGCGCCATTGCGAGACGGCACTCGCCTGCGCAGTTGATCCAAGCGCGCGATGCGGCGGTGGAGGCACTGGTGTCGGGGTTTCGGACTTGAAGACGGGTGTACCGACCGGAAGGATGTCCCCGCGATGTCCGACGAAAAAAGTGGGTTTTCGTGAACTCCTAAACAAAACGTGACTTGCGTGGATGAGTTGTCCTGAACCGTAGGCCGGCATTGCGTCGAGCCTGGCCGTGGAGGGTGTTCCCGACATGGTTGCCATATGGCGGTTCTCAGAACAATCCGTCGAGGCCGCCATGGTTGCAATCGTCAGTGGGAACAGTCTGGGTCTGAGCTTGAGTTCGTTGACCACCCTGGGCCAGCGTGGCTTGGTGGGGTCGGCAGGGCAAGGCCGAAACGGGGAGCTGGCGTACGTCAACGCCGCCACCGGCAACCTCGTGCTGCAGAACAGGGACGAGCTTCTGCTGGGCCGTGGCCCCGATGTCCTGAGCGCACGCACCTACAACAGCCAGGGCCTGCTGGACGACGACAACGCGGACAACTGGCGTGTGGGCGCCTTCGGCCAGAAGGTGGTGCTCACGGGCTCCGTGGCCACCGTGGGCAGCACCCTCACGCGCACCGACCGCGATGGCGCCCAGGCCGTCTACACCTGGGATGCGGCCACGAGCCGCTACGTCAGCAGCGCCGGTGCGGGCGCCTTCGACACCATCGCCCACGATGCCGGTGCGGACCAGTTCGTCTGGACCGATGGCGACAGCGGCCTGACCGAGCGCTACCAGGCCACCGGTCAGGGCCGCCTCGTCTCCGTCACCGATGCCGACGGCAACACCGTCAGCTACGCCTACAACGCCAACGCCAACGGCACCGTCCAGTCGCTGACCGATGCCAACGGCGAAATCACCTACTACGACTACGACGGCAACCAGCTCACCCAGATCCGCAGCGTCGACGCCGGCGGCGCCAGCCTGACACACGTGCGCTACGGCTACGACGCGAGCGGGCGCCTGTCCACCGTCACCGTCGATCTCAGCCCGGAGGACGACAGCATCGCCGACGGCCGGACCTACGTCACCACCTACGCCTACGACGGCGCGAGCAACCGCATCGCCAGCGTTGCGCAAAGCGACGGCACCTCGCTTGCCTTCACCTATGTGCAGTCCGGTGCCGCCTACAAGGTCGCCAGCGTCACCGATGCGCTGGGCGCCGTCACCCGCTTCAACTACGACGCCGGCCTGCGCACCACCACCGTCACCGATCCCCTGGGCGCCCAGAGCGTCTACAGCTACGACGCTCAGGGCCAGTTGCTGCAACTGCGCCAGGGTGTCACCGCCAATCACACGGGTGGCGTGAGCCAGGTCAGCTACGCCTACGACGCCGCCGGCAACGTGACGCGCGTGACCGACGGCGAAGGCCGCAAGGTCGACTTCTCCTACGACGAGCGCGGCAACCTGCTCAAGGAAGTCGACTCCGCCGGGGACACCCGCGTGCGCACCTACGGCCCGCAGAACCAGTTGCTGACCGACACGGTCTATGCCGATGCAGCAACGAGCACCCAGGCCGCAGCCTTGCCCGAGACCACACGGTACGTGTACGCTCAGGGCAATCCGCGCCAGCTGCGTTTTGCCATCAGTGCGCAAGGCAGCGTCACCGAGTACCGCTACGACGCCCATGGCCAGCGCACCGCCGCCGTCGAATACAGCGGTGCGGCCTACGACACGGCCGGCCTGGCACCGGACTCTGTGCCCAGCGAGGCGCAACTGGTCGCCTGGCAGCAGACGCAGAACCTCGCCCAGACCCGGCGCACCGACTACGTCTACGACGGGCGCGGCGCATTGAGCAGCAGCACCGTCTACACCGAGATCGGTGCCGATGGGCAGGGCCTGGCCGCCGGCGCAGCGACGACCCAATACATCTACGACCCGCGCGGCCTGCTCGTGCAGAAGATCGAGCCGGGCGATGCAGTCGCGGTCACCACCTACACCTACGACGGCCTGGGCCGTGTGCTCAGTGCCAGCGGGCCGTCGCTGGACGGTGGTGCCACGGCGAACACCACGATCACCAGCTACGACGACGCGAACGGCAAGGTCACGGTCACCATCGCCAGCGGCCTGGTCACCACGTCCGCCTACGACCTGGCGGGGCGCCTGGTCAGCGTGACCCAGCAGAGTGCGGGCACCGGGGTGCTGGGCACCACCTCGTATGTCTACGACAAGGACGGCAACCTGCTGATGACGCAGGACCCCACGGGCGTGCGCAAGTGGATGCTGTACGACGAAGCGGATCGCAAGATTGCGGACATCGATGCCACGGGCGCGGTGACCGCGTATGCGTACAACGCCAATGGGCAACTGCGGCAGACGATTGCATATACGAACCGCATCGATACGGCGCTGCTGCTGGATGGCGCCGGCTTGCCGACGACGGCTTGGTCTGCGACCAATACGGTCACGAGCCTGGAGGCGCTGCGCCCGGCCTCTGCGCCGCAGGACCAGAAGGTCTGGAACTTCTACGACGATGCAAACCGGCTGGCCTTCCAGGTTGATGGGCTGGGGTATGTGACGCAGACGGTGTATGACGGGGCGTCGCGCGTGCTGTCGACGACCAGGCTGGCCAATCCGGTGGATGTGCGGTTGCTGGAGCCGCAGGAGGGGGCGGGCGTTGGTGGGCCTCCGCTGCCGCCGGCGACGGGCACGTCTGCGGTGCAACTTCATGTGGAGGCGTTGCACGCCAGCACTCAGCTCGGAGGTGTGGCGGAGGTTCAGCTGTATGGCCAGATCGCCGATGGCAGCCATCCACTGAAGGGCAGCTACAGTTTCTTTGACGGACAGACACTGCTGGGCACGGCTCAGGCCGGGGGCGAGTGGTCCTCCATTCCTGTACCCAAGGCTGTCGGCGTGCGCAACATCACGGTGGTGTATTCGGGCGACGACTACAACGCCAGCGCGACGACCTCCATCGAGATCAATGTTGTGCCCGTGTCGGCCTGGCCGGTGTTGAGCGTGCTGGGTGCGGACGCAAACCTCCCCGTCAGAACCGATTCATTGCTGGCGCTGCGGCTGGCCGTGGCGCCAAGCTCCCTCGATGGGCTGGCGGCACTGACGGGTGTTGCCACCTTCTATCGCAATGGGGTTGCCATCGGCACGGCACAGCTGATCGAAGGCGTGGCCTCCCTGGCCGTGAGTGGGCTGCCCGCAGGCATGAGCGAATTCACCGTCAGCTTCGAGGCCAGCAATGGCAGCGGTGCGAACTATGCCGTGGAGCAAGCCGGGGGCACGTCGGTCGAGGTCTGGGCGCCGCAGGCCGTGGCGACCAGTGGACAACTGAACGCTCCTGGCGTGCTGTATGCGGCGGTGCCGTTCGATCTGAGTGTCGATCTGCTGTCCCAGGGCGGTTCTGCGCTCACGGGCAGCGTGACCTTCCGTGCGGTGCCTGTGTGGGGCAATACGGCTGCGGCGCAGGTGTTGGGAACGGTGGCGGTGATCAACGGTCGGGCAACGTTCTCTTCGGCGGTGCTGCTGACGGGAGGCTGGGCAATCGAGGCCGACTATGCGGGCGATGCGAACAACGGCCCGCTGCGGCTTCGCACGGGGGAGGGGATATCCGTTCGCTCGACGACCACGGTCACCAGTTCGGTGGCCAGTGCGGCCGAGGGCGAGACCGTGACGCTGAGCATGCAGATCAATGGCGTGAATCAGCCCTCGGGGCTGGTGACGTTCTACGACGGCACGACCGTTCTGGGCACGGCGCAGGCGGTGAACGGAGTGGCCACGCTGCAGGTAAACACGTTGGGCCTGGGCTCGCATGTCATCCGGGCCGCCTATGCGGGTGACGGCAGCAACGTGGCCAGCGTTGCTGTGCAGACAGCCTCGCTCAGCATCACCACCGGCTCCGCATCGGGCACGCCACTGAATCCTGTGGGCACGTCTGCGGTGCAACTTCATGTGGAGGCGTTGCACGCCAGCACTCAGCTCGGAGGTGTGGCGGAGGTTCAGCTGTATGGCCAGATCGCCGATGGCAGCCATCCACTGAAGGGCAGCTACAGTTTCTTTGACGGACAGACACTGCTGGGCACGGCTCAGGCCGGGGGCGAGTGGTCCTCCATTCCTGTACCCAAGGCTGTCGGCGTGCGCAACATCACGGTGGTGTATTCGGGCGACGACTACAACGCCAGCGCGACGACCTCCATCGAGATCAATGTTGTGCCCGTGTCGGCCTGGCCGGTGTTGAGCGTGCTGGGTGCGGACGCAAACCTCCCCGTCAGAACCGATTCATTGCTGGCGCTGCGGCTGGCCGTGGCGCCAAGCTCCCTCGATGGGCTGGCGGCACTGACGGGTGTTGCCACCTTCTATCGCAATGGGGTTGCCATCGGCACGGCACAGCTGATCGAAGGCGTGGCCTCCCTGGCCGTGAGTGGGCTGCCCGCAGGCATGAGCGAATTCACCGTCAGCTTCGAGGCCAGCAATGGCAGCGGTGCGAACTATGCCGTGGAGCAAGCCGGGGGCACGTCGGTCGAGGTCTGGGCGCCGCAGGCCGTGGCGACCAGTGGACAACTGAACGCTCCTGGCGTGCTGTATGCGGCGGTGCCGTTCGATCTGAGTGTCGATCTGCTGTCCCAGGGCGGTTCTGCGCTCACGGGCAGCGTGACCTTCCGTGCGGTGCCTGTGTGGGGCAATACGGCTGCGGCGCAGGTGTTGGGAACGGTGGCGGTGATCAACGGTCGGGCAACGTTCTCTTCGGCGGTGCTGCTGACGGGAGGCTGGGCAATCGAGGCCGACTATGCGGGCGATGCGAACAACGGCCCGCTGCGGCTTCGCACGGGGGAGGGGATATCCGTTCGCTCGACGACCACGGTCACCAGTTCGGTGGCCAGTGCGGCCGAGGGCGAGACCGTGACGCTGAGCATGCAGATCAATGGCGTGAATCAGCCCTCGGGGCTGGTGACGTTCTACGACGGTACGACCGTTCTGGGCACGGCGCAGGCGGTGAACGGAGTGGCCACGCTGCAGGTAAACACGTTGGGCCTGGGCTCGCATGTCATCCGGGCCGCCTATGCGGGTGACGGCAGCAACGTGGCCAGCGTTGCTGTGCAGACAGCCTCGCTCAGCATCACCACCGGCTCCGCATCGGGCACGCCACTGAATCCTGTGGGCACGTCTGCGGTGCAACTTCATGTGGAGGCGTTGCACGCCAGCACTCAGCTCGGAGGTGTGGCGGAGGTTCAGCTGTATGGCCAGATCGCCGATGGCAGCCATCCACTGAAGGGCAGCTACAGTTTCTTTGACGGACAGACACTGCTGGGCACGGCTCAGGCCGGGGGCGAGTGGTCCTCCATTCCTGTACCCAAGGCTGTCGGCGTGCGCAACATCACGGTGGTGTATTCGGGCGACGACTACAACGCCAGCGCGACGACCTCCATCGAGATCAATGTTGTGCCCGTGTCGGCCTGGCCGGTGTTGAGCGTGCTGGGTGCGGACGCAAACCTCCCCGTCAGAACCGATTCATTGCTGGCGCTGCGGCTGGCCGTGGCGCCAAGCTCCCTCGATGGGCTGGCGGCACTGACGGGTGTTGCCACCTTCTATCGCAATGGGGTTGCCATCGGCACGGCACAGCTGATCGAAGGCGTGGCCTCCCTGGCCGTGAGTGGGCTGCCCGCAGGCATGAGCGAATTCACCGTCAGCTTCGAGGCCAGCAATGGCAGCGGTGCGAACTATGCCGTGGAGCAAGCCGGGGGCACGTCGGTCGAGGTCTGGGCGCCGCAGGCCGTGGCGACCAGTGGACAACTGAACGCTCCTGGCGTGCTGTATGCGGCGGTGCCGTTCGATCTGAGTGTCGATCTGCTGTCCCAGGGCGGTTCTGCGCTCACGGGCAGCGTGACCTTCCGTGCGGTGCCTGTGTGGGGCAATACGGCTGCGGCGCAGGTGTTGGGAACGGTGGCGGTGATCAACGGTCGGGCAACGTTCTCTTCGGCGGTGCTGCTGACGGGAGGCTGGGCAATCGAGGCCGACTATGCGGGCGATGCGAACAACGGCCCGCTGCGGCTTCGCACGGGGGAGGGGATATCCGTTCGCTCGACGACCACGGTCACCAGTTCGGTGGCCAGTGCGGCCGAGGGCGAGACCGTGACGCTGAGCATGCAGATCAATGGCGTGAATCAGCCCTCGGGGCTGGTGACGTTCTACGACGGCACGACCGTTCTGGGCACGGCGCAGGCGGTGAACGGAGTGGCCACGCTGCAGGTAAACACGTTGGGCCTGGGCTCGCATGTCATCCGGGCCGCCTATGCGGGTGACGGCAGCAACGTGGCCAGCGTTGCTGTGCAGACAGCCTCGCTCAGCATCACCAGGACCAACATCCTCCCCCGCCTGGGCATCGGTAACCTCAGCGATATCGCTGTGACACTGGGTGTCGACAACCACACCCTCCCCATCGGCGCTTCGGTGACGCTGATGGCCAATATCGCCGGCGCGAGCGCTGGCGGCATGGTTACTTTCTTCAGCGGCAACACGGTCCTCGGCAGCGCGCCAGTGATCGACGGCATGGCAACGCTCGTGACCGACAAGCTGCCCGGCGGCGTCAACAACGTTCGCGCCTCTTATGCGAATGGCGCGCAACAACTCGCCAGCATTTCGCCGGCGGTACAGATCATCGTCACGCCCGCGCAAACCAGCGCGGAACTGACCGTCTCGTCGTCCGATCTCTCGAGTGGGGACGCCATCGTGCTGTCGATGGACCTGAGCACGGCGCTGCCTGCGAACCTCGCCACGGCGACGGGCGAAGTCCGGTTCTATGGCAACGGCGCTTTGCTCGGCAGTGCCACTGTCATCGATGGCCTGGCGATGCTCATGGCCCCCATTTTTTCAGTCGGCGACGTTCGGATACTTGCGGTGTATGGCGGCGATCCGACACACGAAGGGGTTTCCGCCGAAACGCAGGTGATGGTCAGAAGGGCTGACACGGAGACGACGCTCCAGGTTGCCAGCCATGGTGCCTCTTTGCGTTTGAGTGCCTCGGTCGTGAGCAGCAGCGTGTTCCCGCAACCGTTGCAGGGTGTCGTCATTTTTCGCTACGGCGATACCGTGCTGGGGCAGGCATCGGTGGTCAATGGCGTGGCCGTGCTTGACGTCGCCCTGCCGACAGGCGACCTGGCGTACTACGCGGTCGAATACACAGGCGATGTGCACCACTACGACAGCGAGGGCTCTGCCGGTCCTGCCGCGACACTCGAGGCGTCGGCAACCAGCGCGGTACAAGGCGATCCGGTCACGCTGCGCATGCGCGTGATCGACTATAGCGGGCGGGTCAGTTTTTTTGCCGATGACCAGTACCTTGGTACCTCCGAAATCGTCGAAGGTTGGGCCACGCTGGTCACCAGCTATCTTCCTGTCGGTTCAAACATCGTTTTCAGTGCGAGCTACCTGGATTACTGGGGCGGCGAAGCCACCGTCGCCCAAGGGCCGCGTATTGACGTCACCGCCGCATCGCAGCCAGTCTCACCGCCGACGACGGGATCCTTTGTGATCAGTGAGGTTGGGTATGCGGAGTTCGGAGAGCCGATCAGCGTCAAGGTTGCAATTCCCTTCAGCCCGTCCGCGAATGATTTCCTGGTTTTCGACGGCAAGACGCTGGTAGGGAGGGGCCAGTACAGAAATGGCGATTGGATCGTGCTGCCCGGCTTGTCGGTCGGCGTTCATGACCTGACGCTGGTGTATGACGGAGAGACCCCTACCACGGTAGGAAAGGTGCAGGTGGTTGTGGAAAAGGGGCAAACCGATGTAGCCCTTGAATCTTCCGTACCCAGTCCATACGGTACCGGGCCGCGAACTGCCGTGCGCGGCGCACCACTGAGCTTCATGGTGCGTGTCGCAGGGGGCGGAAGTCCCCCGCCAACAGGCACAGTCACCTTCTACGCCAACGGCGTTGCCATCGGCACGGCAGGTCTGGTCAATGAGATCGCCGTCCTGGCGTGGAACGATGCCCCGCTCGGCACGTACATCATCACTGCAAGCTATTCGGGGGACGATAACTATGCAACGTCGTCCCTTCCGGAAGGGTACACGTCGAATCCGCTGGTGCAGCGGGTGGTAGCGTCTGCGCAGGCGGCATATAGCTACACCGAGTTGTCTGTTTCATCCGTGCCGCTCACCCCGGGGCAGGCCTTCAGTTTGACCGCTCTTGTCGAATCGGAGGACGGTTCGGGCACACCGCTCACGGGCATCGTTCGCTTCTACGAAGGCACTCGTCTGCTAGGCGTCGGCACAGTTGTGGACGGTCAGGCAGTTCTATCGGTTGTTGAAGGACTCGCCGCAGGGGTACATGGCGTGCGCGCTATCTACAGCGGCGACACAGCCTATGCAACCAGCGAAACACTGTTCGAGCTTTCGGTTGCGAAGGTTCCCGTTGCCATCGGTCTGAGCACCTCGACGGGGAGTGTGACGCAAGGGCAATCGGTGACGTTGACTGCGCAGGTTCAGGGCGGCGCATTGCCTGCGAACGGGGTGGTAAGTTTCTTCGCGGGCGCGCAGTTCCTGGGTACGGCCGAGGCGATGGGCGGTCAGGCCACCCTCGTAACCAGCTATCTGCCGGTCGGGTCGGACCTCGTCCTCAGTGCGAGCTATGGCGGGAATGATTTCTACGCTGCCAGTGTGTCGTCGCAGGGACCGGTGGTTCAGGTCGTTGCGGGCTCCCAGAGCGTGCCGCCGCCAGTCATGCGAACCATGTTTCTTACCGCGTCGCCGTCTGGAACGATAGGGCAAGCGCTTTCCCTCGATATGGTCATCAGCGGCGCTGGTGCGGTCAGCGGTGGCACTTACACGGTTTTCAATGGCCAAACGCTGATTGGAAGCTATCAGGTAGACCCCGCATCGCCTGGGCGCATCCAGATCAAGGGTCTGCAGGCTGGATGGCCCGATCTGACATTGATCTATACGGATGGGACGGGTGCGCCAGCGGCCGTGGCAGCACAGCAGATGTACATTTCCAAGGGCACCGTCGCCCTGGGGCAAGTCACTTCTTCCCGTCCAGTTTCGGTGACGGGGCAGCCGCTGACCTTCACCGTCGGGATCCGGAATGCGAGCAACGGCAGCTTCGACGGGCCTCCCATCACGGGAACGGTCGAGATCTTCGACGGAGGCCAGACACTTGGCACGGTATCCCTGGTCAACGGGGTTGCAACCCTCACCGTCAGCAATCTGCCGCCCGGTTACTACTACTTCACCGTTCGCTACTCTGGTGATGCCAACTACGAGCCGCATACGTCTGAGTGGACAGCGATCAGGCAGGAGATCGCCGAGGGGCCACAGCAGAGTTCCGTGGGTCTCACGCTATCCCAGAGCCCGCGTGATGGCGAGCCGCTGACCCTTCTTGCGCAGGCTTGGGGGCGTGGTGTACCTGACGGTGGGACGATGAGCTTCTACGATGGAAGCACCCTCCTGGGCACTGCCGTGGTGGCCAATGGATTGGCCAGTTTCTCGTTGAACGGTTTGAACTTCGGCAGTCACACGCTCAGGGCGGTGTACTCGGGTGATGCCAACAATGCGCCCTCGGAGACCACTTCCGTGGTCTTGGTTGCCAAGGCACGCGCCGATCTCAGCAACCTCAGCGCCGCGTCCATCGCGCAAGACGGTGCCTTGAGCGTGCGCGTGGACCGCGTAGACGGTGCGAATGTCGGCGGCGTGATGAGCTTCTACCAGGGGTCGCACCTCCTCGGAACGGCTTCGGTGATCGATGGTGTGGCGACCTTGACCGGTGTCAGTTTGCCGCCAGGCGTTCAGCAGTTCACCGCTGTCTATTCGGGCAATGCGAATACGGCCGACGGCGAATTGAGCTTCACGCAAGTGGTGGAAGGCACAACCGGCACCACGCTGTACGTAGACCCCGATGCGGCCGAGGACCGGACGGCCAGCCGCCTGTACGACCGCGACGGCCGGCTGCAAGCAGTGCTCGATGCCGAAGGCTACCTGACCGAGTACAAGTACAACGCCGCAGGCGAACTCGTGGAGACCATCCGCTACGCCGAACGCGCAGCGAACGTTGCTACCCCGGCGGAGCGCGCAGCAGCCCTTGCGATCGCCCGCGCGAGCCACAGCCTCACGGGGCTGCGTCCAGCCGTCGATGCCGACGACATCCACAGCTACAACTTCTACGATGCCCGCGGCCGTCTGGTCGGCCAGGTCGATGGCGAAGGCTATCTGAGCGAGAACGTCTACGACGCGCGCGGCAACATCACGCAGACCATCCGGTACGCAAACAAGGCCGCGGCGATCAGCAGCACCTCCACGCTGCAGAGCATTCGCCCAGCCGCCGACAGCGCGCAGGACCAGCGGACGGTCCAGACCTGGAGCGCCGCCAACCAGCTTCTGAGTCGCACCAATGCAGAGGGCACGGTCACCCGGTTCACGTACGACAGCGTGGGCCAGCTCGTGCAGACGGTCACTGCAGAGGGCACCGCCGACGAGCGCACCAACCGCCTGCGCTACGACATCCAGGGGCGCCTGATCGGCGAACTGGATGGTCGCGGCAGCGATGCCGTCGCGCAGAACGATCCACTGAGCGCCTGGGCCGACAACGGCCTGACCCACAGCTACGATGCCGCCGGCCGTCGCACCAGCACCACCGACGCCAACGGCCACCGCACGCTGTTCTTCTACGACGCCATCGGACGTCTCGCCTACACCGTCAACGCCATAGGCGAGGTCACCGGGAGCCGCTACAGCGCGCAGGGGCAGCTCGTCGAGCAAGTCATCTATGGCAGCTGGGTCGATGTCGCTACCTTGGGGGCCACGACCCCCGGTGGCTTGAACACCGCCACCCTGACCGATCTGCTCGCCGGCGTGCCCAGCATCCAGGACAGCCACGTCCTGAACAGCTACAACGCCACGGGCACCCGGGCCAGCAGCACCGATGCGCTGGGCCATACCACGACCTACTCGTACAACGCTTTCCGCGAAGCGATCATCAGTGGCTACGTGCGAGAGGACGGCTATCGCGTCATCGACACGGCCAGTTTCGATCGGCGCGGCCTGTCTGTACAGAGCACACGGAGCAACGGGATCGTGGTCACGACCGCGACCTATGACGCATTCGGCCGACTGGTCGAGAGCTTCGATGGCAACGGCAACCGCAGCCAGTTTGCCTACGACCGGCTCGGTCGCACGGTCGTCACCACCGATGCGCTCGACGCACAACGTGTCACGACCTACGACGCCTTCGATCGTGTGCTGACGCAGCGCGACACGCTGAATCACGTCACCAGCTACAGCTACGATCTGGCCAACCGCAGCACCACCGTCACCACGCCCGAAGGCGTGAGCATGATCACCGTGCACAACCGTCAGGGTCAGACACAGAGCCTGACCGACGGACGTGGCAACACGACGATCTATAGCTACGACAAGAGCGGCAACCTCTTGCACACCGAAGCGCCAGAAGGCGTTGCCACAGACAGCACCTACGACAACGCGGGTCTAAAGCTCAGCAGCACCGACGCCAATGGCGTGAGGACCGACTACACCTACGACGCGGCCAACCGCCTGCTCACGCGTACGCTGGACCCCGATGGTCTGAACCTCGTCACGACCTATGGCTACGACGCCAAGGGCCAGGGCATCAGCGTGACGGACCCGCGCGGCATCGAAACCCTGACCGAGTTCGACCTGGCCGGCCGGACCGTGCGGCAAGTGGTCGATCCCGCCGGCCTGGCGCTGGAAACCAGCTACACGTACGACACCAATGGCACGGTGCTCAGCGTGGTGGATCCGAACGGTGTACTCACGGAGTACACCTACGACGGCCTGGGACGGCGCATTCGGGAGGTGCTCGATCCGTACGACATGAACCTCATCACCGAGTACGTGTACGACGGCGCAGGCAACGTCTTGCAGGCGACTGACGCCAATGGTCATACGACGCGCTACGTCTACGACGCGAACAATCGCCGGATCTTCACGGTGGACCCACTCGGCGACGTGTCGCGAACCCGCTACGACAGCGAAGGTCGCGTGGTGGAGACCGTCAGCTACGTCCATGCGATCTCGACGCAGGTGCTCGACGAGTTCATCGAGCTGGGCCTGCCGCTGCGCATTGCCGATGTCGATGAAATGCTGGAGCCAGATGCCAGCAGTGATCTGGTGCAATCCCGCCGCTATGACGCGGACGGTCGCCTGCACTTCACGGTCGATGGCACGGGCGCGGTGGTGGAGTACCGCTACGATACGGCGAACAATCTCATCGAGACCCGCGCCTATGCCAACCGCATCGATCGCGCGGCCTGGACGCTTGACGTCGATCCCCCGGTGGTGCCAGACGCGGCTCGCGACGAGCGGGTGCGCGCGGTCTTCGACGGGCTCAATCGCAAGACCTGGCAAGTGGACGGCGTCGGTGGTGCCGCGCGCTACTTCTACGATGCCAACGGCAACACGGTCGAGACGCGCATCTATGCCAACGCATTGGACAGCGCAACATTCAATGCGTGGGACGGCCTGTCTGCTCCGGCCATCGTTTCGGACGACGCCCGGGACCAGCGCTTGCGTGCTGTGTTCGATGCCGCGAACAGGGTCACCTGGCAGGTGGATGGCGCTGGCGGCGTGGTGCATGTGACGTACGACGCCGCAAGCAATGTCGTGGAGAAGCGCGCGTATGCCAATGCCCTCGGTGCCACGGCCCTGGCGGCCTGGGATGGGCACGCCGCGCCATCACCGCAACTCGACGCCACGCGCGATCAACGGACCCGCAATGTCTACGACGCGGCGGGCCGTCTGACTTGGAGCGTGGACGGTGCAGGCGGGGTCACCAAGAACGAGTACGACAGCAACGGCAATCTCATCCTCCGCAGGCAGTATGAAAATGCCATTGCGAGCGGTGCGTCACCCGACAGCGTGCAGATAAGCGAGATGGACCGTTTCACCGGCTTCATCTATGACGCGGCCAATCGGCTGGAGTACCAATCGCGCTGGCGCGGTGATTCGAATGACTCTCCCTATGGACCTCCGACCGACAGTCGCGAAGAGATCTCGTTCGACTACGACGGTGTGGGACGCCTGTTGCGCAAGACGGTGCATGCACCGTTGTCCTACTGGGATCCGCTGGGCTGGGTCGACGAATACGACAAGCAAGATCATCACAACTATTTCGTTTATGACGCAGCCGGTCGCCTGACCTACACCGTCGATGCGGAGAATGCGGTCACGCGAAATAGCTACGACGGAGCGGGACGACTTGTTCGTACCGAACAGTACGCCACGCCGGTCGAAGGCGGCGTGACGCGCATGTACTGGGAGTGGGAGGATCCCCAAGACCTGCCAAGGGACAGGACCTTGAGCGGGAGGCAGCTGTCTTTTGCCGCGCGCTCGAATGAGATTTCCGAAGGCCGCGCTCTACCCAACGGTCAACACCTCTATGCCAGGCTGACGTCGCAAAAGATCGAAAGCTGGTTGCAATACGACGCATCGGCAGACCGCGTGACCGCGATGGCCTACGACGCTGCGGGGCGCCGTACCTTCACGGTCGATGCCATGGGCGGCGTGACCCGGAATGCCTACGACGCCTTCGGCAACGTGACGGAGCAGGTGAGCTATGCCAATCGCATCGAGGCGCCCGATTCCGAGACAAGGCTGACTGAGGCTGGATTGGAGGCCTCCGTGGTGACCGACAGTGTTGCGGACAGGGTTTCGCGTTTTGCTTTCGACCAGATGCAGCGCCAAGTCCTGGCGATCGACGCATTGGGTGGGCTGAGCGAAAGGATCTACGACGGCATCGGCCAGGTAATCGAGACGCGCCGCTATGCGCATGCAATCGACACAGCGGGCCTTGACGGCACGGCCAGCCCCGATGATTTGCGCAGTCTCTTGGTGTCCGACCCGAGTGCAGATCGCGTCTCGCGCCAGGTCTTCGATGCGGCCGGCCGCTCGATCTACGGTGTGGATGCCCTGGGCTTCGTGAGCAAGACCGACTACGACGGTCTGGGACAAGTGCGCGGCACCACGCAGTACGCGCGGCCGATCTCGACGGGCACTGCCAACACTGCAGCGGCCGTTGCCTTGGCGGTAGTCACCAGCCCGGACGACCGCAGCAAGAGCTTCGATTTCGATGCGCTCGGGCATGTGGTCTTCAGCGTCGATGCCTTGGGAAGCACCGAGTCGTGGACCTACGACGCGCTGGGCAACAAGACCAGCTACACCAACGCGAAAGGCGCTGTCTGGACCTACGAATACGACGGCCTGGCACGCATGATTCGCGAGGTATCGCCGCAGGTCGATCTCACGACCGTCAAGGCGGGGGACCGCGAACGCCTGGGGCTGGATGCCCAAAACAGCGGCATGGGCTCGGTCGTCACCGTGATGCAGTACGACGTTTTCAGCAACATGACGTCTCGCACCGAAGCTCAGGGGCGGCCCGAGGAACGAACCACGTACTGCGAGTACGACCGGCTTGGACGCCAACTGCGCGTCGAGTATCCCGAGGTAACTACTGCACAAACCGAAGGCCCGGTGCGATTGCACACCGAAACCACCTACGACGCCTTCGGCAATGCCATCGCCAACCTCGATGTGGCAGGCAACTACAGCTACAAGACCTACGACGTACTAGGGCGCCTGGTCCACGAGGTGGATGCCCTGGGCTACGTCACCGGCTACCAGCGCAATGCCTTCGGGGAGGCAATCACGCTCACGCGCTATGCACAGGTCACCACGGCAAGTGTCCAGAATCCCTGGTGGGATGAACTGGATGTACCGTCTGCCGCAGACGTGGCACTCGCACTCCCGCTCAGCGACGCGGACCGCACGATCCTCACCACCTACGACCGCCTGGGCCGGGCCATCGAAGTCAAGGAACCTTCCGCAGCGGTGTACGACGCCTCTGCCGTTGCGGGGGCGCAGTACACCTTCGGCGGCAAGGCCACGCGCAACACCTACGACAGCTTCGGCGACCTCGTGCAGGTTGCGCAGCACCAGGCCGCCAATAGCTGGGTGCTCACCAGCAACTTCTATGACCGGCGCGGCCAACAGATCGCGAGCGTCGACGCACTGGGCTATCTCACCACCCAAGTCTTCGATGCAACCGGCAATGTGGTGGATCGCACCGAGTTCGCCAAGTCGCTCGCGGGCTGGGTTGGTACGTCCAGCCTGACAGGGTGGACAGGGAAGGCCGATGACAGCGCCGGCGGCACGCCGCCCGAACCCACCACCGTCGACGCAGACAACGACCGGCGCGTTGTCACCGCCTACGACCGCAACAACCGCAAGATCAGCGAGACGCGAATGCGCGTCGAGTACAGCACCGCTTCAAACGGCATCAGTACGCGAGGTGACCTGACCACCACCTACGGCTACGACGCCGTGGGCAATCTCACGCGCACCACCGACGCAGCAGGTGCTTCCACCTACAGCTACTACGATGCGCTTGGCCGGGTCAGGGCAGTGGCCGAGCCCACCCGCATCAGCACGACGAGCGGTGCGCCCATCACGCCGCTGACCGTCTTCCGCCGCGATGCATACGGCAACGTGGTGAGCAAGACCGAATACGTCAACGGTGCGGATGGCAACGGCAACCCGCTGAGCCCCAACCCCATGCCGGACTACATGGCGATCGAAAACCCGGAGCTCGCTACGCTGCGCGGCGCCGGCTATGTCGACATCAACGACATCGGCTATGTGTCTGCCACCGAGTTCCCCGGCAGCAAGCCTCTGTACAGGCTGCAGGGCACGTTCTACAGCTGGGTCAACGCCTACACGACCGACGAGTCCGAACGCGCCTTCGACATCGCCTCCGGCGCCTGGAAAGACGGCGGCATCGTCGGCTACGTGGCCGATGAGGAGCTGCCCGGCACCGTACCGCTTTATCGGCTCCATCAATTCTCGCCACCCTGGGCCTACACCCAGCTGGTTTCCGATCCGGCGACCATCCAGGCATTGGAAGCCACCGGTTGGGGAGAGAAAAAGCTGATGGGCTATGTGAGTGCCACGCCCACCGCGACGCTGGACACGTCCTTGCATCACATGCAGTTGGCGATCACAGATCCCTTGCTTGGTTTGGTGGGTGCTCAGAACCACATCTACCTGCCAAGCACCGTCAAGACCGACTGGGACCCGGTGCGCGACGCCGAGCTCATCGCCAACACCGATCGCACCAGCTATGCGTTGTACGACGCGCTGGGCCATGTGGTGCAAAGCACCGACGCCATGCGCGTCAACCACCACAGCACCTATACCCAGCTGGGACAGGTGGCAGAGGAGTGGCAAGACGTCACCGACAACAACGGCGTTACTCGTAAGCTCCGGCGCGCCTATGAGTACGACGCATTGGGACGGCAGACTCATGTCTACACCCCCGGTGCCGCCACCGACGGTGCAGACCTCACCGGCAGCACGACCAAGCCGAGTCCGGCGGCCGTGATCACGCCGGGAAGATATTCCGACGGGTTCCAGATTCCGACCCAACCGATCGTCGAGAGCCGAGGCTCCGTGGTCGTGGCTGCCAACACAGTCATCGATCCGGCCGGCGGCGCGGTGCGCATCGTGGTCGACTACATCACCGCCGAGTTCGTCTACACGACCTACGACGAAACCACCCACGTCACGACGCGCGAAGTCATCGTCCCGTCCCGGCCGGAAAGTCTCGAGGCCATCGTGCCGGCGAACAATCCGGTGGCGATCCTGGCGCCTTTCGCACCCAAGGGGCCCCTGGCCAGCGTCACCCGCATTCGCGTGTTCCAGGCGGATGCCCAAGGCAATTGGGTGGAGCGCTGGGGTGGCCCTGCCGAGTACGCCAGTGGCATCACCCGCACCGTTCGCAAGCCGGAGGCAGACGGTCTCTATACCGTGGCGCCGACCCTCACGACGGCGCTGGGGTCCTACACCCCGCAGGCACCAACTGCGCAGGACCCCGATGGCATCAACCGGGGCTACGTCGATATCGGCGTGATGAACCTGCTCGAGGGCCGCGGCACGAGCGTGCGCATACAGTTCGACTATGTCACGCCTTCACAGGAGGTGCCTGGAGACGAGGACGGACCGCCGCAAACCATTGCCGGCCACAGCGCGACGTACACCTCCGCGGAAATGCTGCCCGGGGAAGTGGGCAGCAACCGCAGGCTGGTGCCCGACGAGCCGATTGGCGAACTCCAGAAAATCCGGGTGCAGCAGCAGATCGATGGCCTGTGGGTCACCCTCTGGGCCGGCACGCCGGCCGAAGCTACGGGAACCCAACTGCATGTCGGCGACGAGGGCTTCCAGGTCGATACAGCCATGGAGTACAACGCCTTCGGCGAGGTGGTGAGCAAGAGCGTCAACGGCCAGGCCGGCGAGTACTTCGACTACGACAACGCCGGCCACCTGTGGCGCACCAATGCCGGTGACGGCGTGGACAAGGTCGCGCTGTACGACCAACTGGGCCGCCAGACTGCCGAGATCCGCAGCGCTGGCTCAGCGCGCGGCAATCTCGACCTCGGCAATCTGAACAACGCAACAGAGGCCAATCAGCTGGCCGACGTACGCCGCACCGACACCACCTACGACCTGCTCGGGCGTGTCATCGTTCAGGCATCGGCCGAGCGCGCACCCCAGGACAATCCGGGCGCCCTCGCGCGCCCTGTGGTCAACCAGAACGTCGATCGCTGGGGCAACGTGGTGAGCATCAGCGATCCGCGCTCGACCGGCTGGGTCACGCATTACCGCTACAACGCCAACAACCAGCTGATCACCCAGATCCAGACCGACGCGGACGGCAACGCAGGTGTCGATGGCAACGGCGACATCAGCAACGTGAACGCGCCTGTCACCCGGCTCTACTACGACGCCGTGGGCCGTCAGGTCGCGGTGCGTGATGCCAACGACCACGTCAATGGCCAGGAGTGGGACGCGGGCGGGAACCTCGTGCGCGAAGTGCATGCCGACGGCGGCGCGATCA